>JAIPFI010000171.1 GCA_021736705.1 Methylococcaceae bacterium
AGGTGAAAAAACCAGCGATCCTATCGAAATGTATTTAGCCGATATTTATACTATTGCGATTAATTTAGCAGGTTTACCTGCCATGTCGATTCCAGCAGGATTTATCGATAACAAACCTGTCGGCTTACAGATTATTGGCAACTATTTTGACGAAGCAAAGTTGCTCAATGTCGCCCACCAATATCAACAAGTCACTGACTGGCATCAACAAACACCGAAAGGTTTCGAGTAAGGAGATTACTATGCAATGGGAAACTGTTATTGGGTTAGAAATTCATACCCAACTCGCAACAAAATCAAAAATATTTTCTGGTGCAGCCACTGCTTATGGCGCCGAACCCAATACTCAAGCCTGTGCCGTTGATTTAGGTTTGCCGGGCGTTTTACCTGTATTAAATGAAGATGTTGTGCGCATGGCGGTTAAATTCGGGCTGGCTATTGATGCCGAAATTGCTGATATATCCGTCTTTGCCAGAAAAAACTATTTCTATCCAGATTCGCCTAAAGGCTATCAAATCAGCCAAATGGATCATCCTATCGTTGGAGTTGGCCATATGGATATTGAAGTCGATGGCGTCACTAAACGTATCGGCGTTACCCGCGCCCACTTAGAAGAAGATGCCGGAAAATCACTGCACGCAGATTTTCATGGTTTAACAGGCATTGATTTAAACCGCGCAGGCACGCCTTTGCTAGAAATCGTTTCTGAGCCAGTCATGCGTTCAGCAAAAGAAGCCATCGCTTATATGCGTAAGATTCACGAACTCGTACAATATTTAGATATTAGCGACGGCAATATGCAGGAAGGCTCATTTCGCTGTGATGCTAACGTCTCTGTACGCCCGAAAGGTCAAGTTGAATTTGGTACACGAACAGAATTGAAAAACATCAATTCTTTCAAGTTTGTTGAAAAAGCAATTAATATCGAAGTTGAACGGCAAATTGAAATTATTGAAAACGGCGGAAAAATTACTCAGGAAACCCGTTTATATGATGCCGATAAAAATGAAACCCGCTCCATGCGCAGTAAAGAAGAAGCCAATGATTACCGCTACTTCCCTGACCCCGATTTGTTGCCTGTATTTATCAGCGATGAATTACGTGCACAAGTTAAAGCCGACCTACCTGAATTACCTCAAGTAAAAAGGCAGCGCTTTATTGCCGAGTATCAATTAGATGCCGAAACAGCAGGCATTTTATCTAGCGCCAAACAACTCGCGCATTATTTTGAAGCCTTAGTTAAAGCTTCTGGCTGTGACGCAAAAACCTGTAGTAACTGGGTAACCGGAGATTTATTAGGCGCACTAAATAAGCAAAGCCTAGATATTACTCAGTCACCTATTTCTTATGAACGACTCGCCGGCTTGTTGCAACGTATTGCGGATAACACGATTTCAGGAAAAATTGCGAAACAAGCTTTTGACCTGATCCTTAATAGCGAAGACAGTGCTGATGCGATTATTGAAGCCCAAGGCTTAAAACAAATCACCGACAGCAGCGCCATCGAAGCGATTATTGATAAAATCATCGCTGATAACCCGGGGCAAGTAGAGCAATATCTCAGCGGTAAAGATAAAGTCTTCGGCTTTTTTGTGGGGCAAACCATGAAAGAATCACAAGGTAAAGCGAACCCTAGTGAAGTTAATAAAATTTTGCAGGCGAAACTAAAGCGGTAAATAATGCAGCAAAGAGACTTTGTAATTCAAGTCTCTTTGCCTTTTTTCAGTTACTCCTTTAATTTTACCTTCTTAACACAAGGCGTTTAACACCCTGCAATACCCTTGAAAAACTCAATGGTTCCTACATTAATGATCTGATTACCCAATATAGGAATAATTACATAAACATTACCATCCGTATGAGTCGCTAAATAAGCGCCTGTACCTGGATAAAAACGGTAAGTGTAATCCATAAATTTCAAAATAGGCTGCGATGGAGGATTAAAATAAACAGCATAATCACGCTCTGCCCAATTGAAAATACACTCCGAGACACTTGCGACTGGCTGTGTATCACCTATATTTAAACTTAACTCGACCATATCAACGCCAATCGCATTACTGGCTAACAAGTTAATTTTAAAATGACCGTTAACTTTAGGCGCGCCACTAATTAACCCACTAGCACTAACACTCAAACCTTCTGGCAGACCCGTCGCATTAAAGGCGCTTGGGTTATCAGTTGCGGAAATCTGGTACGTAAAGCTCTGATTTATTTGTCCATAAGCGACTAAATCACTATTAATGTCTGGAATTGCACCATTATCGCCATCCGCTGGAGTCGCTAAACTATAACTACCCGACCATGTACCATAAGAACTTGAGGTAATTCCATGCGCAACAGACCCCGTATAATTCCCCTGACCAGCCAAGATTGTTGCTTTAACAACACCCGTCTGATTTAGAGCCAAAACCCCAGAATGTACTGCTGCTGTAGCAAGCCGTGAATCATCAGTATAAACCTGCGTTCCCCAGACTCCACCTACATTTTCACCGGTTATCCTAAAATAAAAAGCACCTCCCTCTCTACCGCGATAATCGGATAATGTGCTGATATTTTCAAAAGGTAAAGACAAACTCCCTGGATATGGAATTAAATGCTCACTCCCTTGCACGTCTGAAACCGCATAACTCCCCACCCAATAAGCATAGGCAGAGGAAGCGATAGCATTGTATTGGCTACTCATATAATTTTCTTGTTCGGGTACAATAACAACACGTACAACCCCCGTCTGCCCATTAGCCAATACTCCTGCATGGACAGCCGCTTTAGCTAAAACCGAATCATCAGTATATACATTACTTCCCCATAATCCGCCATCTGTATTACCCGTTACATTAAATTGGTAAACACCTCCGGGAACAGCTCTAAAAGCATTCAAATTCCCAGGATCAGGAAGCACGGGGTTATCCCCACCATCATCCGCCATCACTGAATAACTACCCGACCATGCACCATAATTATTTGATGTTATGCCATTGAGCAAGCTACCTTGATAGTCATTTTGCCCTGATTTAATCACTACTTTAATAACACCTTTCTCCCCCGGCGCCAATAAACCCGAATGAACAGCTGCAACAGCGACATCACTATCATCAGTGTACGTTCCCGATCCCCAGATAGCACCCTCACTACTGCCGGTTATATAAAAATAATAACTCACACCATTCTGCCCACGAAGTTGTGTAATATCATCCAAATTACTAGGCAATGGACTGATATTACGAGCAAAAGACTGAGCACTTAGTAAACAAAAAAGCACCCCCAAAAGAACCATTATGTTTTTAATTTTCATCGTCACCTACCCATAAAATCATATAAAATTAATGATAAAAAAACGAAAATTCAATAATACCCAAGTATGTCTTCTCCAGAGTCACGCTGGAAAAAACAGTTACGTAGCCTGTGATGTAAAAATTCCGCATCACACTGGACATTATTAAACCTTAGCTTCTTATCCATAACACTGGAAAAATACAGCTGCCTAACCCCATCTCCTATGGATTCAAACTTTTCTATATCTGCTGTAAATAAGGTTAGGAATAGCAGTCAAAACTCTAAATTCTCGGCTTCCATTTTAAGGCGGAACACACCTTAGGCATCAAAATTCAGCCACTAAACCTTTAATACCCTCCTTTACCTATTTACTCTTCTTTGAATCTTTTTTCAACTAAGCATTTTCTATCAGCTCATAATCCCATATTATTTAATTTTGTCTTCTAAATAAATCTTTCCCTACTTAAATAGAAAGCCGATAATTACTTCACTTTTTACCGTACTCAGTATCTGGGACTCTCTTGCCTAATCCATTCATCTATTCAATTATTCTGTCAGCCTTATTATCTGCCTGCGCATCAAGCACTCCAACAAATCAGCCACAACAATGGACACTAGAAGCTATTTCTTTATATTCATCTGATTATGAAGACAGCACTGAAATTGTCGCCATTCAAGCATCCTCTTTACGCGCTGCGGTAAGCAACTCGAAAACCGGTGAAGTGGATATATTAGATATTTCCAACCCCTACAAACTTAAACGCATTGCCCGTTTTTCTTTACACCTGAATATAGGCGAAGAACTCACCTCGGTTGATTTTCATCCCACGTACGACATGTTTGCCGTTGTCATTGATACTGGCCTAACTCGAGGCCGTGTGCAATTACACTCAGCCAGCACAGGCGCATTAATAGATACCACAACAGTTGGCTACGAACCCGATGCTATCGTCTTCGCAAAACAAGGTCATATCGCATTAATAGCCAATGAAGGTGAGGATTTCTGGTTTGATCCAAAAAACAAACAATTCTTCTCAGCCGAAGGGAGTGTCTCAATTATCCATATCAATAAAACAGGAAAAATAAGCGCGCATAATGAATTAGCTCTAGCGGATATAACTAATCATGAGGGATTTGTTATCCTGACTAATGGACACTATTTAAAACGTGAAATCGACTGGAATGGTGACCACATTATCAGCCATCAACAAGACTTCAATCATGATGGTTTGATTAATAATAAAAAGGTATTACTCGGTTCTTTTGAAGGACATCCCGTATTCGGCAACGAGTTAAAAGGCGAAGCAGGTATTTTAATTCCCATAAAAAGTTACTCACCAGCCTTGTTAGAACCCGAATATATTGCTATTTCACCGGATGCAAAACGCGCTTATGTTACGCTACAAGAAGAAAACGCCGTTGCTGTGGTCGATTTGACAAGCGAAAAAATCATCCGTTATTTCAACTTAGGTTCGGCAACACATACCATGGATTCCCATGCAGATGGCTGGATACAGTTTGACCAGAGCCAAACCAGTACCAGAGAACCTGATGGCATTGCGACTATTGTTAATGGACGCTATTTTGTCACTGCCGATGAAGGTGATGCCGATTTTGCAACTAAGGAGCCAGAAGATAACATCTTCAGTGGCGGGCGCTCAGTCAGCGTATTTGATGCTTATAGTGGTAATTTTGTTGGTGATACAGGCAATCAATTAGATGAAATAGCTTATCAACACGGTGTCTACCCAGAACTACGTAGCAATAAGAAAGGGATAGAGCCTGAAATGGTCGTGAGTTTTGAAATGGCTGGTAAAGATTATGTTGTGGTTGATTTAGAACGAGCTGGTGCCATTGTCTTAATCGACATGTCCGAACCAACCCAGCCGAAAGCAATTGCTTTAGGAAAAATCCCCGGAGATGAAGAAAAATCACCGGAAGGCATTGCGCATTTTACAATTGATAATCAACATTATATTTTGACGGCTAATGAAATGAACGGCACGGTCGCCTGTTTTAAAATAAGCACTAAAAAATCCGTAGTAAATCCCTAATCTCAGGCATACAACGCCCACAATTAGTACCGACCTTTAAGCTACCAACTTAAGGTGGAACAGAAATATTGAAAACAGAAGTCAGGAGTGCAATAGCTTTAGCTATTGCTGTTTCGGAAATAGCTAAAGCGTGTCACTCCAGTGATTTGTCCCGCTTTAAATGCGTAGCCGACCTTTAAAAGCATTGCCCGACTTACTGATAAGGACTTAAACCTTCTTCTTTAATAACTCGGCTATGATTTTCTTGGTAAGCAATAGACATCAAAAATATAGACACCTTATTTTTTGTCGGAGTGCAGGCAGTTTGTGTCTGCACTCATGAAATGAAGACATTATTCCATACACATTCCTAAGCAACGCTTACCTTCCATGCATTCCTAAACGGACTTTGAGAAGGAAAATATCACAATAAAGCCTTAATCTCGGGCACACAACTACCACAATTCGTGCCCGCCTTTAAACATTGCCCGACTTGTTGATGAGTCGTTAAACCTTTTTCTTTGATCGCGGTGAGAATCGTTTTCGCACCAACATTAAAACAGGAACACACAATTTGCCCAACATCGGGCGCGCCTAGTGGCGGTAATCCGGTCAATAAAGCACTGCGTTCATCTTTATCTAAACTGTCTTTAATAACTAAAGTTTCGGAGTTCAAAAAATACAAAACAACACCCATAACCAATTGAAATAAAAGAAAATGAAGCCTCAAAAATGGTAAAATATTGCTTGTACCACCAACCAATATTATCCAAAAAAGAGGCCTCAAC
>JAIPFI010000172.1 GCA_021736705.1 Methylococcaceae bacterium
TTGTTGCTTCATTTTGGTGCGTATTGCACTGGAATGAGGCGTATTAGACGTGTTAGCCTAGACATACTAGAGGAGACAGTTTGTTTTATCCAGTAAATAATCATTTAGCCAGTCATACTAGGCGCTTTCTATATTTTCCAGTTCAATATTCAGAGATTGAGTTGAAATCATCAGTTCCCACATAGAAACCAGTAACGATAAGACAATTAACAACATTCCGATTAAAAAAGCATAAGTGGCCATCAACTGTAAGCCAAAAAACACTAAGCCCATAGTCAGCACACAACAGATAATACCCATCACCGCCAAAAGCTGCATGGCAATAATCAAGCTTATTCGTTTGCGCAAACTTTCAACTTGTTTTTTTGCGAAAAAGCTTTGCGTCTTATTGTACAGGCTATGTAATTCTCTGGTTCTTTTGGCAATCGCGAGGTAGCGATTTGCATACGCCAGAAATAGCACTGAAATAGCCGGAAATAATAGGGCAGGCGTAGTAATCGTTACTTCCATCACGACACTCATAAATAAACTTTCCATAAATATGCGTTCAATTATTAATCCTCATTTTTTATATCAATCATTAGAATTCTGTCTTTATCTAATGATAAAGATAAGGTTTTACAGAGTAGTCCGCTGTCGTGATCTCTATAACTTTCTGAAATGGCCACTTGATTATCTATGCCGCAATTATACAGCGCGATACTTTGGTAAAAATAAGGTCGCCAAGACCAGTTAAGTCCCATTTGCCTAGAGTCACTGAACCAGCTGTTATTTTGAAAATTAAAATCTGACGAAATTTGAGTACCTTCTGGATTACACAGGTAAAACTTAAGAATCCCTTGATCCTCAAAGCCCCAAGTCGATAATTCATTTAAATTGAAATCATCTTGTAAAGCCTCTTTCAATTTATAAGAGAGTTGCTCAATGCTTTGGAGGCGTTGAATTTTCTTTTTTTCAGTGCTTAGCTTTCTGGATAGAAATTTTTTTCTTAAAGAAGTAATGTGTTGTTGGTAAGCTTCTGAATCTTGAAATTCCGACTGCGCATGAGAAAATAAAAAGCCTTGCATGTACTGTGCGCCGCAATCCAAACCAAACAAAAACTCATCTATTTTTTCTACGCCTTCACAAACAATTTGACAGCCCTGACGCTTACCAAAGCGTGTTAAGGATTGCACTGCATCACTGGCAATTCCACCTTTAACTGCGAGTTGAAACAAGCCCATATCAATTTTTATAATATCAGGATTAATAGCAATAACGCGTGCTAACTGCGAATAACCTGAGCCATAATCATCAATAGCGACTTTAAGGCCGTGTTGGCGATAGGTTTTTACCACCGCTTTTAATTTATCAATATTGGCCACGCCTTCGGTAATTTCAATAATGACTCGGCTGCGGTCTATCTGCAATTTGTCTAGCATATCCAGCGTGGGTAAATCATTCACATTGCTTATATAATCAATCCAAGCAGCCGAAATATTAATCGTTAAATAGCAGCTTTTATCATCTAGCGTGGAAAATTTTTGCAGCGCCATCCAGCGCACTTCTCGATCAAGCTCTCTAAGTTGTTCAATCGGTGTTTCTTTGGATGAAAAAATAGCCCCTGCCGAAACAATATTTCCCTCACTATCATATTGCCTAGCCAGCGCCTCATAGCCAACAATTTTACCGCTCGCGACACTAATAATGGGTTGGAAATAGGGGAAAACGGACGTGTTTTGCATAGTTATTTTTAATGGCCTGTTTAAGAGCGTTTGTTATTAATTAAAAGCACTTCTGCTTTACTACCTAAATACACATAGATACCTAAAGCTAATAATAAAATAGCAGAAGCTAGCATGACCCAAACGGCATCCAATATATGCTCGCCATCGTGTAGTGCGGATTTAAAAATCATCAATAAAGCCTCAATGGACACAGCAATAATAATTGCCGCCACAAAGCGAGTAATCGTGCGCCGCGTAGAACTATGGCGCAAAATATCCTTATATAATAAGACTTCTTCTTCGAGCGTGGTCTTTGCCAGATCAAAAATAGCCAATGCTAAAGTTAAATAAATGACCACACCAAAAGGCATTATTAACTCATTGGGCTTGACTAATAGCGCTTGTATGACTTTAAGGGACTCAATCATTGAAGCATACAATAGAATGAATGAAACAATAAATAAGCCCATTACAATTAGGGAGTACATGGCTTTAAAGTAAGGTTCAAAATGCACTCGCTTACTGTCCCCCGTTAAAAAAGACAGAATCGCGGACAAATCAATATCCAGAACAATAATACCGACAACACCACCGCCTTCATTACTGACTTTAAAACTCGCGGATAAACACAGTTCACGCTTAATGCTAGAAAGATAAGGCTCGGTAACGGCTACCAATTCAGATTTAACGGCTAATAAATAATAAGGTCGTTTGCTTCTGTCGGTGCCGCGACCAATTTTCGGGTGGTCTTTAAAATTAGTGCCCGGGACATTCATGCAGAGTTGCTTACCTTTTGCGTCAAGCAGATAGAGTAAGCTAATAAAAGGATAATAGCTGCATAAGGAATTGAGCATCTCAGTGAGTTCTTTTTGGTTTTGTTCAAACATCTTCTCATCAGCAAAACAACTTAAAATAGAGGATAGCATGTTATGAATCGCCACGCGATGCTCCTCATATTTTTCCAGTACGTTGATATGACTCATTTTGGACATGTTTTTTTCCTTATTTATAATCGCTATAGAGCTTAGCAAGCATAGAATATGCCATATTTTATCTTGTTGAAGTTGATTGTTTTTTCTGCCTATTTGCTCTCTGCCATTAAGTTAAGCTTCAAAAGTAGGATGGGCAAAGGAAGTGCGACGTGCCCATCAATGGCATCGCGCTGAATTGATGGGCACAACACTATCGCTTTCAGTCTCTTTATCTTAATGGCTGTACCCCATCCGCTGCTATGTAATGAATTAGCACCAAAGTAGTGCGTAAGCATACTGGCTTGGTGAGTTTTTAGTTAATTCCTAGCAATCGTAAGCTAAATTAACCATATTAAACTAACGGCTAATATCAGAGCTCAGCGCACTAAAATAAGCATTAATTAGAGCAACCATAGCATTTTATAGGTTTCATTAAGCACTACCACACAGTATTGGCATAGATAATGCAGAGGTCTAACTATAAATACTCCAACGATGGAGTTTACAGTAATAATACTGCTGCACATTACCCAGTGTAATTTATCATTGACATAAGGCTTGAATTTCAATCTAATCCATTGTGACAAAGACGTCATCCTACAAAGCACATTTTTTTAATAATGTACTTTGTGTGGTGGCGTTTTTTTTTGAAAGAACAGTCTATTTTGAGGCATACAATGATGCAAAAATTTTATCCAGAAGAGCCATTATTTTTTAAGCAACAAGATAACTCTACGAATGGGACTGATCTTGATTCATTAGCATGTTTGGCTAATGAATCAAGATCAGGCTTGAGCCAACAGGATTCAGTCTTGCTTGTAAATACCAATACAGTTGAAGTGGCTAACGTTAAAGATACTATTCGCAGCGCTCATATAAGCAATCCTATAACTGCCGGTTACAAAAACTATTGTCTACATTCCGCTTTTCAACCTATTTTCAGTATTGCTCATCGACGTCCCGTGGGTTATGAAGGACTTATTCGCGTCCAAACAGCTGAACAGCAGTCTCGCTCTCCACTGGAACTTTTTTCAGAGCCAGAAACGAATGGTGAATATCTTGCCTTAGATAGAATTTGCCGTCGTTTGCATGTGCAAAATTTTTCTCAACAGCGAACGAATAATGAATGGTTATTTATTAATTTAAATTCTCAGTGTTTGGCAACAGAAAAACCCAGTCCTGGTTATATGAGTAATTTATTGTCTATTTCAGGTATTGAACCACAACGTATTGTTATAGAAATTTTAGAGGGCGAAATTAGCGATCGCGTTTATTTAAAAGAATTAATTGCTCGCTTTCGATCAATAGGCTGCTTGATTGCAATTGATGATTTTGGTGCAGGGCATTCTAATTTTGATCGAATATGGGAGTTGGAGCCCGATATTGTCAAGATTGATCGCAGCTTAATTCAGCGAGCAGCGCTTAGCTCTCGTATAGAAAGAATGTTAATCAGCATGGTTTCTCTTATTCATGAAGCAGGGAGTCTGGTTATTATTGAGGGTGTTGAAACTGAAAAAGAAGCGCTTACCGCGATGAAAGCCAATACCGATATGGTGCAGGGCTTTTATTTTGCCAAACCTAACGCGCATATAAGTGAGGATGGCAACCTTGATAAGACTTTTAGTCATTTACTTCAGTTACAAAAATGTCAAAAGAAATCACCTATCAGAGATGAGCATTATGATTTCACACAATTTGAAAAACTATTCAAAACGGTAGCAGACGAATTCACTCAATCCCAAAGCCTTGAAGGGTGTGCTCAAAGAATTTTTACAGAACAGAAAGCAGTTAGATATTTCTTATTAGATGAAGCGGGCTATCAAATAGGAGCAAATATTAACTCGCCTGCTTATCATCAGAAAAGCGATGGTCGTTTTGCACCCTTGCTATCGGGCGATAAAGCCAATTGGGCGCATAAGCACTATCATTACCGGGCTATTCAGCATTTAAATAAAATACAAATTAGCCGACCCTATCTATCGACGACTGATGCTCAGATGTGTATTACGGTTTCTCAAGCTATTGAGGTGAATAATAAAATTTTTGTGTTGTGTTGTGATTTAGGCTGGCAAGATAATTAAAGCTCTATAAATTCATTGCAGCTGTTTAATGAGATATAGTGCATATTGTTTGTCCTGCCCGCCTAAGAATGAAGCAGTTATTTCATGCGAAATTCCTATATGATAATGAACTATTTAGCTAGAACATAAAGGTAACAACAGCCGTTAATACGCCTTTATCAATAACGGGTATAGCAAGTAAAGCACTAATTCCTGCTGGGTCTTGCAGTTGACCATTAAAATTACTCTCCACAATAGTCGGCACGCCAGTCAGCCAAACCTTGCCGATAATATCCTCTCCCTTGCTGATTGTTTTTGCTTCAAATATTTTCGCTAAACTGTCATTTTGTGAGCCATAGGCATTATGGCAATATAATTTTTCATGTTGTTCATCAGGAATCCAAATCTGCATCCGTTTAGCGATAGGCGTTGCCTTTGCCGATAAAAACACCACGGCATGAAATTGTCCTATCTCTCTATTCAGTGGAATGCCAATACCCGTCGAAATACCTGCTTGTTGAGCGTCGTTAGCACGAATAAATTCAGTTGAATGCCCGAGATCATCAATTAATATCGGCCTGTTGCTTGCCCACACCAAGCCTGGCAAACCGGCTCCTTTGCCTATTTTTGTCGTCACAGATATTTCGGCAAAGTGGTTTAGCGTTCCGTAATAACCATTAACGAGCTGTAATTCATCTAAGTTATCCGGTTGATTGCGCCATATTTCAATTGCTCCAGCATGGTCTTCATCGTCACCACATAAGAAGACAATAACGGCCATTAAAAACTCGCCAGAAAAAACAGGAAAGCCAATAGCGCAGGTTAAACCTACTTTATGCGCTGCTTCGGTGCGCTCAAAGTAGGAGTTTTCAAAGTCCTTTAAGATAATGGGCAAACCAGATGACCAGACTTTACCCGGTAATCCACTTTGATAAGCAAACTGTTTCTGCTGACTGATTTTTTTAAAATTCTGATAATCGCCATACGTCCCCTCTTTTAGCACTAAGTGAGTATGTTCTTTGTTAGGAACCCAGATTTCGGTGACTTTAATAAATGTTTTCATGACTTTATACCCAGTTCAATAGAGTGAGATGCTAATCCTTTAAGGCGCGGTTTTTTGCAAAATAGCATTTTAATAGGCAAGGCAAGATATGTGCCTAAATTTTATTACCAGAAAGTCACGGAGGTATAACAAGTATAAAAAATGTCAAGTTTCGTAGGGCGCGGCTTTAGCCCGCAAATATTCAACGGTAGCATTAGGCGGGCTAAACCCGCGCCCTACAAGTATAACTAATGCCCCAGATTAAGTGGAAGCCCGTTGATTACTTGGC
>JAIPFI010000173.1 GCA_021736705.1 Methylococcaceae bacterium
GGCCATTACCGGAACTTGGATTATTTCTGAAAAACAGCAGTTGCGTGCAAGTTGGAGTAACACCTTGTCTCGACCTGATTTCAGAGAGTTATCACCAGCGCCATTTACTGATCCTATCTCTAATGCGGAAACGGTCGGTAATCCTAATTTAGTACAAACTTATATAGCAAATTATGATGTACGCTGGGAATATTATTTCTCACCTAAGGAGAATTTTTCTACAGGTTTCTTTTGGAAAGATATGACCAATCCAATTGAAAAAGTGTTTGTACCCGGTACAGGGGGCTTATTAACTTATCAAAATGCGGAAGCAGCCACAATATACGGAATAGAGCTTGAGCTATTAAAAAATCTGGATTTCATTCTCCCTGAGTTGGAATACTTTTTTGCTGGCAGTAACTACACTTGGTCGGAATCATCTGTAGTGCTTACAGCAGAAAATTTACTGGCACAAACTTCGTCATCCAGACCCTTGGAAGGTCATTCGCCACACGTAGTTAATGTTCAATTTGGTTATGACAATCCGGAATGGGGAACTCAAGCTACCTTACTCTATAATATGGCTGCTGAACGTATTGTTGAAGCCGGCTTGTTAGGTGCGCCTGATAAATATCAACAGCCCTTTAACCAATTGGACTTCGTATATCGGCAAAAGTTGAGTGACTGGTTCGCTTTTGATATAAGAATGAAAAACTTATTGGATGATTCGGCTGTTATTAAACAAGGAAATGAAATAACGCGTTCTTATAAACCAGGTCGGGAATATAATTTAGGTTTCACAGTTAATTTCTAATGCTATTAATAGGATTGTAGGGCTATATTATAAATAGCCCTATTTTTATTAATTATTTAAAATAATTAATAATTATGATGTAACTTAATTGTAAATATCCAGAGACACTTTCCTTAAAGATACACATTTAAAAAAATCCGACTGTTAATGTATGCGCCATCACTTTAAGACGGTGCATATTGACAACTGTAGGGCGTGGCTTTAGCCCGCCTTTTAAAGTTGAAGCGAGTATTGGCGGGCTAAAGCGACGCCCTACGAAATAGAGAATCTCGCTTTAAAATACTAGCCAATTTATGAAAGGTCAGGATGAGTGATAAAAACTGGCGTGTCTGAATATTTACACTTAATTACATTAGATGTAATTGTCATATACCTGTCATATGTATGTCATGACCCTGTAATATAAAATGATTAATATTTACCGAGAATATTTAAACACCAAATATTTTGTAATTATTGTCTAATTTTATAGAGGTAAAAATGAAACTTAAATCAGCTAATGTTTTAAAAGCGGCTATTGCTATAGCGCTTTCTGTTACTGCTTATCAGGCTAATGCAGCAACGGCTACTTATGATCCTGCAACCGGCGTTG
Source organism: Methylococcaceae bacterium (assembly GCA_021736705.1). Classification (GTDB taxonomy): domain Bacteria; phylum Pseudomonadota; class Gammaproteobacteria; order Methylococcales; family Methylomonadaceae; genus Methyloprofundus. The sequence continues at coordinate 1,386 of JAIPFI010000173.1, forward strand.
TCGATATTCCTGTTGTTGATGTTCTTAATGGCGCACAAGCGGCAACTTATTCAGCTAAATTGCAATTACAAGGTGATAAGCTGACTTTAACAAGTATTGGTGATGCTGCCTCTGTTAAAGGCGCAAGAGTTACTTTTGATGGTGCAACTAACGCCCTGCATTTTCCATCAGTTAAAATTTTAGGTTCTAATGATGAGCTTTATGCAAAGCTAAAAATTGTTCCGGGATCAAATCCTATCGCTTTTACCTTGGATCAATTACAACCGACAACTTTTCCTGGTTGTCCTGATTTTGCTGCACAAGGTCCTATTGCTGGAACTTGTGTGTTAAGTGGTGAATTAAATCGGGATGTTACTTTAACGGCAAACACAACATGGATTTTATCCGGTGGTGTTTATGTGGGGGGTGATAGAGCTAACCAAGCTACATTAACGATTAACCCGGGTGCTGAGTTAATCGGTGAGTCTGGTCTTGATTTCCTTTACGTTCGTCGTGGCTCTAAAATCATGGCAGAAGGAACGCCTGACCAACCGATCGTGATGACTGGCCCTTCTGAGCTGTCTCGTGGTGAGTGGGGTGGTTTAGTTATCGCAGGTAATGCGCCTGTGAATGGTTGTGCTGAAGGTGTTACACCTTGTGAAGTGGCTTTTGAAGCGATCACAACGGAAAAATATGGCGGTACCGATATTGCTGATAGCAGTGGTTTATTAAAATATGTACAAATCAAATATGCGGGTTATGCGGTACGTCCTAACGAAGAGTTAAATGGTTTAACTATGTTAGGTGTAGGTAGTGGCACTATGGTTGATTTCGTTCAAGTACATCAAGGTTTAGATGACGGTATTGAGATGTTCGGTGGTACGGTGCAATTAAAACACGTTGTATTAACCGATATTGGTGATGACAGCCTTGATTGGGGTTCTGGCTGGCGTGGTAAAGCACAATACGTGCTTATTAAACAAGCCGATGATGATGGCGATTTAGGTATTGAAGCGGATAACAACCCTGACAATAACGATGCATTACCTCGTGCACAACCTTTATTAGCAAACATGAGCTTATTTGGCTCACAAGGAAACCCAACTCAAGGCGCACTTTTCCGTCGTGGTACAGGGGTTAATGTTTATAACTCAATTTTCTCAGGATTTGCTAATTACTGTGTCAAGTTGGATGGTGAAGCTACTTATATTAATGGGGGTTCTTCTGCAAATGCGTTAGGCGGTGAATTAACCATGGCAGGCACTTATGTTAACTGCCCTACAAACTTTGCAGATAAAAGTTCGGTAGGCTTTACCACTGAAGAATGGTTTACTGCACAGGCTGCTAATGTTGCTGGTGATCCAATGTTAGATGGTATGTACCCTGCTGCAGGTTCTCATTTAACACACACGGGTGTTGCTATTACTGATAGCTTTGCTGATGACACTAACTACATTGGTGCTTTCAAAGATGCTAATGACAAATGGGCTGATGAGTGGACTGTTACTGACAGTTTAAAATAAAGCCTTAAGTGTTATGTCATTTAGGTGTAAGGATGCAACCTTTATAGCCTCTGGTTCTAGGTTATTTCAAAATGATATTAAGCACATGCTTAATAGATAATTAAGGTCAGTTTATTCGCCCTTGGCAATCAAGGGCGAATGGATTTTGTTATATTTCTCTCTTTATGTCACCTGAATTCAGGTCATTCTATTTGGGTAAGTTATCATTTACTCGTTCCCTTTTTAGATCTTCAATCGTTGATTTTGGCGTCTAAAACCCAAGCTTGCTTCTAGTAAAGTTGTTTCTTTAAGTGCTATTTAATTTACAATACTGAGTAAGTTAAAACAGCTTAGTTAATTTACTACCTACCTATGTTAATAGATTCACATTGTCACCTCGATAAACTTGATTTAAGTCCTTACCAAAATGATTTTTCCTGCTTTATGGCAGAAGCGGACAAGCAGAAAATTGAACAGATGCTGTGCATTAGTATTGATTTAGAAGCGTATCCGGCTATGTGTGATTTGGTTGCGCCTTATCCGAATATTTCTTTGTCCGTCGGTGTGCATCCTAATGTTGATGAAGGGCAAGATCCAACGGCTGATGAATTAATTGCTTTGGCCGATAATCCGCGTGTTGTAGCGATAGGTGAAACAGGTTTAGATTATTTTCGTAGTGAAGGTGATTTGACGTGGCAGCATGAGCGTTTTATTCATCATATAGAGGCGTCTAAAGCGACTAAAAAACCTTTGATTATTCATACGCGTGAGGCGCGAGACGATACTTTGCGTATGTTAAAGGAAAATGGCGCAGATCAGGTGGGGGGCGTCATTCATTGCTTTACCGAAGATTGGGATTTCGCGCAGCAAGCGATGGATCTGAATTTTTATATTTCTTTTTCGGGTATTGTGACTTTTAAAAATGCTAAAGCTATTCAGGATGTGGCTAAAAAAGTACCGGCAGATCGTTATTTAATTGAAACGGACTCGCCTTATTTGGCGCCTTCGCCTTTTCGCGGCAAAGCTAATTATCCGATTTACGTGCAGCATGTTGCACAATATGTTGCAGATTTACGTGAGACGAGCGTTGATACGGTAGCACAGCAGTCTAATCAGAATTTTAGACGTTTATTTAAGGTCTAGTCAGAATTTTAAGCTACCAACTTAAGGTGGGACAGAAATTTTGAAAACAGAAGTCAGGAGTGCAATAGCTTTAGCTATTGCTGTTTCGGAAATAGCTAAAGCGTGTCACTCCAGTGATTTGTCCCGCTTTAAATGCGTAGCCGAATTTTGTGAGCTAACATTTTTACGCGAGACATATTGAACGCTGTAGGGCGTGGTTTTAGCCCGCCTTTAGGCTCGATATTCGTGGCTAAAAGCCACTCCTACAGATCAATGTTGAGCAAGCTAATCCAAGCTACGTAGCTTAGGAATGTGCATGAAATAATGTCTTCATCTTAGGAGCGCAGGCAGCTTGCCTGCGAAAGGCAGACGAGCCGTCTGCGCTCCCACAAAAAAATTAGTTGTCGAAGTTATTTTGTGCTCATTCCTTAGGTTATTTTAGGAGGGGGAAAATGCAAAAATTAAAAAAGTTGCTTGATGCGATTACTGCCAAACCTTACCCCGAAATACAGCAATTGACCGGTGATTTCCAGTTTCCACGGTATCAGTTTCGCTTTCTTAAAATACAAGGAAGTCCTGGAGCCAATCCCGCTTCAATTGTGAATCTTAAAGTGGCGCTTGAAGCCTGTGAGTTACCCGCGCAGTTTTTAAGTTCAGCGCACTGTCGTTTGGCTGTTGCCGATTTTCTGATCCGCCGGTTTAAACGAGGTATTGAAAAATTTGCCCAACAAAACCGAGGCAAAGAGGGTAGCGGCTCGTTTAATACGATTGAGCTGAGCCAGAAAATGCTGGAACGCGATAGCGTATTATTTTCTGCACAGAATATCGAACTGCGTTTTATCTTGAGCTTACCCGGAAAGGGCGCAGGAGGCAGTAAGTTTGATGGGCAACAGGCGTGGTTAATGTTGGCTCAGGAATTAGCGCTTATCGTTGATTATGCTTTGTATTATAAAGATTATAGTCCGGCAACAAAAAAGCAATTTGCTCAATATGTAGACGTTCAAATTAAACGTCAAGCGATAAAAGCTTATATGCAGCGTAAGGGCTATATTGTTTTTATTGCTAATGGCGCACAGTTACCCAGACGCAGTGGTATTGATGATAGACCGGCCGAAGGCGCTGCCATAACATGCTTTCAAGCACCAGAATCGCTGCAAGTTGATATTCCTTTAGGGGATCATTGCAGTATTCGGGGCATGGCGCTAAAGGCAGGCATAACGTGTATTACCGGCGGTGGTTATCATGGTAAATCGACCTTGTTGCAGGCGATATTGGCGGGCGTTTATGCGCATATTCCCGGTGATGGCCGCGAATATATTGTTACCAGAGAGGATGCGGTTTTTATTCGCGCGGAAGAAGGGCGAAGTATTCGACAGGTTGATATTAGTCCTTTTATCGGTTTATTGCCCAATGGCGTCAATACGCAGCAGTTTTCTTCTGAAAATGCCAGTGGCAGCACGTCACAAGCAGCCAGCATAGTTGAGTCGTTAGAGATTGGCTCGCGTTTACTGTTATTTGATGAAGATACCTGCGCCAGCAATTTTTTATTTAGAGATGCGTTAATAGAGAAGGTGTTGGATTGCGTTAATGAACCGATTAAGCCGCTTTATTCGGTAGTTCGTTCAATGTGGCAGCAACAGGATGTTTCCATGATATTTGTTGTGGGTGGCTTAGGTCGTTTTTTACAGAAAGCAGAGACCTGTTTGCTGATGAATAATTACCAGTGTCAAGATATAAGCTCTAAGGTCAGGGCAGTGCTAGGCGAAATAGCCAAAGAAAAAAGTGCAGAGCCTTTACATTTTGCAGCACATAGACGCCTGACGGCAGATAATTTTTCCCCGGTTTATATCAATGACCGGCTGAAAAAAGAAGTCCCTATACGAATTAAACCCTTACGCAATGCACCCAGACAGTTGGAGTATGGGATGGATTTAATTAATCTGGAGGCCTTACCGCAAATTGTCGAAGCACCGCAAATGCTCAGTGTCGGTTATTGTTTATTACGCATCAGGCAGGCTATGCAAAATAGCCCGGATAAAGCACAAACAATTAATGATTGGCTGCATTGGC
>JAIPFI010000174.1 GCA_021736705.1 Methylococcaceae bacterium
ATGGCTAAAGCTAATTGCGCTTGCTGATCGCCTTCATCCGCCATTTTGTGTACAGCACGCATATCATTTTCGCCACACACGCCTTTTAAGCCGCTTTGTTTATTTAAGGCATGATCAATTTCATTCTGTGTCAGCCCTAGGGAGCGACTTAAATAAAATATTATCGCGGGATCTAAATCACCACTACGCGTACCCATCATCAAGCCTTCTAATGGCGTCATGCCCATTGTGGTGTCAATACTTTTTCCCGAAGCAATGGCTGCCATACTCGCTCCATTACCTAAATGTAAGGTAATCAGGTTGAGCGTGTTTAAAGGTTTATTCAAATACTGTGCGGCTTGCTTGGCAACATAAAAGTGTGATGTGCCATGAAAGCCATACCGGCGCACACCTTGATCAGTATACCATTGCGCAGGTACAGCATAACGAAAAGCAGTGTCAGGCATGGTTTGATGAAATGCCGTATCAAAAACCGCCACTTGCGGTATACCTTGAGCATAGACTATAGCTGCTTCTATGCCGGTAATATTGGCGGGATTATGTAAGGGGGCAAGCGGAATCATTTTCTTTATTTCAGCTAAAACCGTGCTATCAATCAAAGTCGGCTGACAAAACTTTTCTCCGCCATGCACGACGCGATGACCAATACAAAGCAAATCAGAAACGTCCTGAATGAAAGCTAACTGAGATAATAGGCTAAAAATCGCCTGCAAGCCTTGTTGATGATCCTTAATTGCTAAGCTGATGGCTTGTTTTTGTTCAATACCATCTGCGCTGTACTGATATTTATGCACACTGCCTGATTCGGCAATGCGTTCTATTAGGCCTGTTACTTGTGCACGCTGAGTACACATATCAAATAAGGCATATTTAATGGATGAGCTTCCTGAGTTTAATACTAAAACTTTCATAACGTCCTTATGCTTATTAACTACAATTAATTTACTGGGTTTTCTTATTTCCAAGAGCTGAAACGCAATAAAATCAGACTAAAGTCCGCTCTACTTTGCGCTTCTAGTAACTAAGGAGTGTACATAAAATAATGTCTTCATCTTAACGATCATATTGGTTGCTTCAGTTTTGTATACACCACTTCCCTAAGATTAAGTTTACACCGTTGGAGGTTATGATGGAACTCACCGCACTTTATTCCTGTGTTGCTGCATTAAATGTACATCAAGCTAAACTCACTGTTTGCCTGCTTCATTGGTATAAAGCAGGCGGGCTTATTACGACGAGGCCGAAAGCGAGCAATTTTTGCCATTGCTCAGAGGCGAATACTACCGAGATGCTAATGTTGATTATGAAACGCTTTCTGTTCAGCGCAATGCACCGCGCTGGATCAAAAAATTAAAACAGTATGGTTATATAACCGTATAGTCTGTGGGTATGATTTTTTAATGGCCTTCCGAAGTCAGGCTTTTGTTTGCCTCCCGCACAGGCTATCTTTCATGGTAAGAATTCGGACTTCCATTTTAAGGCGGGACAAATAATTAGGCGTGCAATAGCTTTAGACGCGATGAAAGTATTCAATAATTTTTCTGAAAATATGACTTTGTAGCTTGGGGTGAGTTTGCGAACCCCAACAATCAACTTATATGGCTATCATTGTTGGGCTTCGTTCCTCAGCCCCACCTACAAAAAATACTTTCACAGTTTCTTTAGCTATTGCACGCCGGCCTCATATTTTGAAGCACCCTGTCCCGTCTTAAATTTATAGTCGATAAATGGGGCTATATATTGCGACTCCAGAAAGACAATACTCTTATCCTGCCTGACTTCTTTAGCTGCACAGCACAGCACCCCATACAATCAAATTAAGCATAAATACTTAATAAGCCCTTACTGGCAACAGCGCGTCCTTGGTTAATTTCTTCTGCTATCTCATTCATTTCAGGTTCTATTTCTGCCGCCCCCATAAAATTCCTCGTGTTATTTCTATTATTCTCTGCCATTGCATCTTGCATCGCTTGTCTTGCGCCTCCTTGACCTTGCTGTTGCTGCTGAGAAACATTGACTTCCGCCAAGTTAACTTGCTGCGCATTCAGCATTTCGCGTAATTTCGGAATTGACGTTTCAATCGCTTCACGCACCCCTGCGTTCTGTGCATTAAATACAATACTCGCCTGCTTGTCTTTATCAATAGTAATCTGAATAGAAATAGGCCCTAAATTTTGCGGATTTAAACGTAATTCGGCCGAAGGAATTGATTTGGTATGCATCCAAATAATGCGCTCATTAAATTCTTGCTTCCACTCGGGATGATTAAATGGTTTAGTCATTGGCGGTAATTCTTGCTTAGTGACACTGCTTTCTACTTGACGATTTAAAGCCATTAAATCGGCTGTAGAAAATTTATTACTGCTTTGTTCACCACCAGACAACGGCAAATCAAGCGTTTTCTCTGTCCCTTTGGCACTAACAAGTGAGCTAAAATCATGACTGCTATTAATTAATTTTTCACGCGTCAATAACTGGCTGAGATTAATTGCCGGTGTAACATCGTCCTCACTACTTTGCTCAGCGGATAAACTTGCTTGCGTATAAACTTTATCTTCTACCGCTGTTTTTTCTTGTTTTAAAAATTGCGGTAGTGCTGCTTGCGCTATCGTTTGATTATCCGTTTCAGTCATCATATGCGCTTGCGGCATCACAACATTGATTGCTACAAGCTGCGCATCTGTCATAACGTCCTGCTCAATTTGTTCTTCAATGTTGTCAGTGTCGGAATAATGACGTGGCTCATCAGCTTTCAATGCGGATGGCGGATTAACCTGAGTTAATGCGTTAGAGAAATTAGCGACTAAATCAAGTGTATTGACTGCTTGATCATTACCAGATGATGCCTTGGGCAGATTATTCTCATCCATTTCCAGTGTTAACTTATTGACAGGTTCTTCGTCACTTACTGGCGTTAACAAGCTAGGTGTCTCACTCTCCAAATTTGCGGATGGCAGATTATTCTCATCCATTTCCAGTGTTAACTTATTGACAGGTTCATCGTCACTTACTGGCGTTAACAAACTAGATGTCTCACTCTCCAAATGCTCTGAATTATTAATGCCTTGCTCCGTACTTGCTAATACTTCAGGCTGGGTATCGACCATGACTCCTCCCTGCTCTAACTTAGCCGCCAAGCCTTGCGTCATTACAGGTAATTTGTTGTCGATATTTAAAGCATCCAACTGCGCTACTATAGCTTTTAACGCCGTCATCGTTTCATCTAAATTAATATCTTGCGCTTGCATTTGTTGTTTAATTTGCGGCAATGCATCACCTAATAAAGCGGAAAAATCTTGCCCTTCCGGCCCTTTAATTAAACCTGCTATTTTTTCTAATACACTGCCAGGCTGTGTAATTTCAGAAGTTTGACTTTGTAGACTTTTTATTTGCTGTAAAAAAGAAGCAGAAAACTCCGCTCCCGTAGCTATACGTGAGCCATTATTTAAAGCACCTGAGTCATTAACCATTGCTAACGGTGATAACGCATTCAATACACTTGCAGTCATGTCCTTCTCCTCTGTCTTCTGACAATTCGCACACCTATAAATAAAGCACTATTTATGCCACTCTTAATGCTTTTTACGTGCTGCTCTATCATCCATTTCCAATTGCTCTTTTTTCTCTTCTTGTTTTTGTTCGCTTAACCGAGAATTTCCTTGAATTTTCTGCATTCCTTGCGTGTACTTATGTGCTTCTTCCCAGTTTTTCCTCAAGCGCTCCAGCTCATTATCCAACACTTTTAATGCCATCTCTTCGCCCTCTATGGCTTTATCCATTTTTTCCATAAAGGCTCTAAACTCCATCAACTGCATAACAGAGATACCGCTTTTTATCAGATGCTCGTTTTTTTGCCTGTAATCTTGGCGATAACTTTTCAGGCTATTTAACTGGGTTTCTTTTTGAAGCTTTATATTTTGCTGTTTACCTAAGGCTTCTAGATGTTTTTTTTCCTGATTAACTTTTAAATCAACAACAACTTGTAAACGCTGCGACCGTTTCACTTTATCTCCTTAGGAAGGTGTAATGTCTTCATCTTAGAAGTACAGATAACTTGCTTAAAAAAAACAGCCAAGCCGTCTGCGCTCCGACAAAGATAAGCTGTCTAAGCTATTAAATCTACAGCTCATTCCTTACTGTGCCAAAAGCGCATCAAGTTCACTTAAACTACGACTAAAATCAACGGCCTCATGCATGCTCTGCTGTAAAAAATCGAGTATAGCTGGATTTTTAGCGATTGCCGCATCAATGCGCGGATCAGAGCCTCGCTGATAAGCGCCGACACTGATTAAATCTTTGTTTTGCTGGTACAAAGAATACAAACGGCGTAACTCACGCGCCTGCTTCATATGCTGCTCATCGACCACATCAGGCATTACCCGACTGATAGAAGCCTCTATATCAATAGCAGGAAAATGTCCGGACTCAGCCAAACTACGTGATAATACAATATGCCCATCCAAAACACCGCGCGCAGAATCAGCAACAGGATCATTGTTATCATCCCCTTCGGTTAAAACTGTGTAAAAAGCGGTAATAGAACCACCGCCTTCATCGGCATTTCCCGCACGCTCGACTAAGCTAGGTAGTTTGGCAAAAACAGAGGGCGGATAACCTTTGGTTGCTGGCGGCTCATCTATTGCTAAAGCAATTTCTCGGTGGGCTTGTGCAAAACGCGTCAAAGAATCCATTAACAATAGAACATCCAAGCCTTGCGCTCTAAAAAATTCAGCAATACTGGTTGCTAACATCGCGCCATGAACACGCATTAAAGGTGGATCGTCTGCCGGCGTAGCCACGACAACAGCACGCGCCATGCCTTCTTCACCTAAGATTTTAAGCACAAACTCATTAACTTCTCGGCCTCGCTCACCAATAAGACCGACGACCACAACGTCAGCACTGGTAAATTTAGTCATCATACCTAAAAGGACACTCTTACCTACCCCAGTTCCGGCAAATAAGCCCATCCTCTGGCCGCGACCGACACTGAGAATTGCATTAATCGCACGCACACCAACATCTAACGTTTCGCGAATCGGCTTACGCGCCAAGGGATTAATGGTTTCGCCCGACATGGATTGTTTAGCTTCTGTTTTTAACGGCCCTTTATTATCCAAAGGCTTACCCGAGCCATCTAACACACGACCTAACAAACCAAAACCGACTTTAGCCAAACTATTACTGCCCAAAGGAATAACACGGCAACCAGGCTCTAATCCATGCGGATTACCCGAAGGCATTAAAAAAATACGATCACCAGCAAAACCAACGACTTCCGCTTCGATAAACTGTCCATTTTTACTTTGCACTTTACATCGTGAACCAATAGCAGCGCGACACCCAACCGCTTCTAAAGTCAATCCCACCATACGCGATAGCTGACCTTCAACCACTAATTCCGGGGGGATTTCTGCACGCGCTATATAAGGCGCTAATCGGTCTAACCATTTTTTAGTGCGTATCGGCTCAGGAATAACCGGCGCATTCATTCGGAATTATCCTGTCGTTCATCACCCAAAACAGCGGCAATAATAGTGGCCAATTTATTTTCTACTGTCGCATCAATATGCGAAGTATCTGTCGATACAATACAACCACCGCGCGTGAATAAAGGATTCTCTTCAATTAACCAAACGGGCGCATCAGCATCTAAAGAAAGAGATTCGCGCACTAACTCTGCATCTTCCGGATGTAAAACGAGTGTTATTTTCTGCCTCGCTACGGGCAAAGCTTTAACCGTTTCTTTTACCACCGCGACAATTTGCTTAGGATCTAATTTTAATTCTCGACGTACCACTTGCTTAGCAATAATGATAGCGAGTTGTGCAATAGCCTGCTCTACTTGCTCGTCTAGTTGCTCAAACGGTTCACTTAGCGATTCTAATAAAGGAATGAAGCGCGCGACTTGCGCTTGTAATAAATGTTT
>JAIPFI010000175.1 GCA_021736705.1 Methylococcaceae bacterium
GTGAATAGCGTATAACCCAACGATTAAGAGTTGCGTGGTCTACATCAACACCTCGCTCTTCCATTATTTCTTCAAGATCACGATATGAAACACCATAACGAACATAAAAGAAGACGGCGTATAGAATGACATCTTTTGGGAATTGAGCACCTTTAAAACTAACCATGATTTTATAGGGTAAAAATTTAAAATAAAATCCGATTATCTCAAAATTCACCAAAAGTTGCGACAGAACCGAAAGGATAACTGGGCAACAAGATGACGAGTCCTGCTTTTAGCCGCTAAACCTAGCCCAGTTGATGAGATTATAGCAAGGTGTTTGCAGTGAACTGTTTATTTTTAAAAATGATCGTATGGAGCTCTGTAATTATTCTTGCTTGTCTGTGTCTGTGTCTGTAAAGAAAATACCGCCAATAAACCATAGACCAAGCAACCACCAGAATAGATTATTGTAAAAAACCAATAATATGAGTGCTATTGAACCAATGATAATGTGTTTTAATGCGGATAGGGTTAAGCCGGCGCAGCTGCTAATGATATATTTTATAAAATCCATTTATATATGCCTTTATTAATAAGATTTCACTAGCCTGCACAGACTCTTAACTTCCGCAGTTATTATGTAGTTTTATCAGCTTTGGGCTCTATAATTTAAACCTGTTGCTTTGCTTAAGCAAAAGTTACTGAGGAGTTATTATTTTGCGTGTTATTTGCCCTCACTGCCAGTCAAAAGCCTTAATTACATCAAGTAATCGGCTGAGTGATATGGTTCAGGATTTATATTGCCAGTGTAAAAATACTGCTGATTGTGGCGCTAGTTTTGTGTCTACGCTAGCCTTCAAGCATACGATTAACCCGCCTTTGCGTACAACTGAGCAAATAGCCATGAGTTTGATTAATCGCTTGAGCAAAGAGGAGAAAGAGGCATTGCAGCGGCAGATGTCAGGCTAAAGCGGGTTATAATAATTCGATACAGGCTTTATTATCTGCTAATAAAACTTGTTTAATCGCTTCAGCATTATCTTGTAGGGCTTTTATTGTTGATGCTTTGGATTGGTTGCCTATCTTTAACCAGATAATTTTAGGTGGTTGGCCATAGAGTAGGTCCATTTCGTAAAAATCAGCATCTTTAGTGGTGATAACAAAACCTTTATCAATCGCATATTGGCGAATGGTTTTATCATTTTCTTGTTCTAGTCCAAGCAGTGATATTTGTGATGATCCTGGATAAGTATCTTGAATAAAGGGCACAATTCTACGGGATAAGTTTTCATCGAGTAGTAACTTCATAGTGTTTTTAAGCTGCTTAAGTTGTGCTCTCTGTCTGCTGCAAAGCCTAAGCAAGCATTTATATCGCTTGTATTGAGCTCTGGGAAATCTTCTATTATTTCGTCTTGTGTCATGCCTTCAGCTAGCCATGATAGTACGTCATATACAGTAATTCTTAAGCCTCTTATGCAGGGTTTTCCGCCTCTTTTGCCTGGTTCAATGGTTATGATTTCTTGATAGTGGGTGCTCATTATTTTATCTCGGTTAGGTTGTTGTTTTTAATGGGATGATATTTTTTTCATTTGGTGCTGTGTGCTGTTGGATATAGTCAGCAATTTGAAAAGTGGCTGCTTTAAGCGTTTTAGTTTCTGGGTTGATATACCCGCCGGTTACATCATTGTTTGTTTTGTGGTTTGCCAGAGCCTTAAGCAAAGAGAAGGGGATCATGGTGGCTTCACCAATGGTTAAGAAAGTGCGCTTTAAGTCATGACTGGAAAATTCGATACCTGATTGCTTGGCAACTTGGGTAATGGGTTTTCTGGGTATGCCCATTACGCCATCTTTTGTATCACCTGGAAAAACAAAAGGATTGTTTCCTGTTATGGCTTTAAGGTTTCTTAAATAGGGTTTTACTTGTGGCGCAATATAAGCAGTAAAGTCGGTATGATTTTTCGTGTCTCGGGCAATAAAAGAGTCGTTGTTAAAATCAATGTCTTTCCATTCTAAATACCTTACGTCCTGATCTCTTAGACCTGTGTGTAGTAAGAGCAATAAATACACTTTTGCTTTTTCGTTGTCCAAGTTTAATACGGCTTGATACCAGGCTTTTAAGTGGTCGCTTGGAATCATACGGGCTTTACGCGTAGATTTAGCCCAAAGCTTGCCCTCGGTTAAAATATCAACGGGGTTTTCATCTATTGCTTTTAGGGTTTTGTGGGCGTAAGTCATTAATAATCTAAGTACGCGCATTTTGTTATCTCTACCGCCTGTAAAGCTATTGCGCTTTGCTTTGACCATATCGCGGGTAATTTCATTAATCGGCTTGTTAAGCCAATCTGAAAAGCCCTGGTTTAGTTTTTTTGTATAATCGGTAACTGAGGCGGGTCTTAAGTCTGATTTGTCTTTAAGGTAGATTGTAAGCAGTTCATTTAAAGTAATAGCTCGATAGCGTTGTTTTCGCTTTTCTTCAATTGGATTGATTCCGTCGGCAATGGCTAATAATGCTTCTGCGGCTAGTTTACGCGCATGGGCAACGGATATATCGGGGAACCTGCCTAGTGTGATTCATTGTGTGGTTTTACCGTTCCATTTTAAAAGTACAAAGGATCTAACGCCCGTACTACTTATGCGGCATGTTAGCTTAGGGCAGCCACTATCATGATAGTCAATACGACCATTTTCAGGTATGGGTAAGGCTGCAATTCTCTGTTGAGTAAAATTAAGCTTATTGGCCATAGTATTAATCTCTGGTCATGGCAGGGTCATGTTTTTAACATTGTTTTAAGTATTTTAACGAATTCTCAAGAAATGTACAGAAACAATATAATTTAACTAAAACAATGTGTTATGTAATTATTGGTATGTATATCAAATAGTTAAAACGTTAAAGCCTTGTAACTGTTAATCACTAGGTCGGCGGTTCGAGCCCGTCCGGGGGAGCCAAGTAAAATAAGGGCTGTAGGTAATTCTACAGCCCTTTTTTTTGCCTGAAATTTAGTCTTATACGTTTTGGGTGTACTTGGCCGAGCGTAAGGATTCGTCCGTAAATTGATATTAGTGCTCTGTAGCCCTTATAAAACCTAGTATCTACATATTAAACACGACTTCATAGCCTGCAGGTGATGGTGTTCGATCTTTCAATTCAAACAGACCAAATCGATTAAGGTGAGATGTTCGGTATGGGCTGAAACTAGCAATTAACTCGGGTGTTAATTTGGTTCCCTCTTCCTCAAGCTCTTTTAATGCCTGCGTGATGGTATGACAGTTGTGGAAGATGACAAGATTAGCAATGAGATGATTGTATTTTATGATCTTTAATTGATCATCCCGCACATTTTCGGTAATGGTATCTTCTCCAAAATAGACCCATTGAGCGAATTGATTAAACCCTTCACATTTATTTTGTGCGGCTTGAATAATGCGCCGTAAGGCTTCATCATCAATATATTCAAGCAAAAATGTCGTACGAATCACCCGACCCAGTTCTCTAAAGGCAAAGTACAATTTATTCTTTCTGCTTGCCGTGCCTAATTTGCGCAAGATAGTTGACGGCGATATTCGCCCCGCACGTATGGATTGAGCAATCTGCAACATATCGGGCAAATGACAAGCGATTAACTCCCAATCAATCGCTTCGTTGCTAAACAATTCATCGATATTTTTGTACGATTCATCAGGTGATGGACGGAACCACTTTAAATCTTTCCAGTTACGTATTCTAGGCATTAACTTAATGCCCAATAAAAAAGCTAACCCATACACTGGCGCACTCTGCGCTTGTGTATCACCATGCAAAATATCCGCTTTTATATTCGATTTATTCTTCGTCAGGCCATCCAGAATGTAGATAGCTTCCCATGCTCCACAGGGAATGAAATGTGAAAACAGTGCGATGTAGGTATCACTCACATGGTAATAGGCTATCCCACCATATCCACCGTAACGAATATGACTTTCTGACAACAAATTATTTTCATATAAGTTCCACTGAGTACCATCCGCAGCCGCTCGCTTAGTATCTCCCCAATAGCGAGGTAATTGAAATTGATTGTAAGCATTGATGGTGTCACAGATCGCAGACTCTAGTTTTTCAGTGGAGGTTTGACGTTGGTTGATGAAAGAAATTTGTCGGGCGCTAATATCGGCAATATTACGTGCTGTTTGAGTGGCTCCTAACCCCGTACCATAGGCGAAAGTGGTGAGAATCTTGCGCCGCACATCGTCATTGAGCTTACCTTGATGACCACTAAGCGGACTGAATTTCTTATCCCAACCGATCCATTGTGATGTATCAGTAAGAACATCTAATAGGGATAATTCAAGTTTATCAAGCTTCTTAGTTAATGCCGCATCAAGCTCTTTAAACCCTTCAGGGAGTGGTTTTTTCTTAAATCGGGCTAATTTGGGCCGACCATCACTGATTTCAAAGAATTCGTTATCTGGGTACACATCATCTACTTTTCGCGCGGCTACCGTTAACAGATCCTTCACATGTTGAACGAAAGCTTCAGCTTCAACAGGAAGCCCCACTTCTTGGCCATAGGTCGCTTTTGTCTGTGCACATTCCTCTAACGATAACAGTTCATCACGGGTATCTGAATAGTTGTTTGCACCGATGACGCACGTATCGGCTGATTTTAGTTCGCGTACCATTTGCATGCAAACACACACTTCAAATTGTCGGCGGTTAAGTTGTGTTGGGTCGGTTTTTCTTTGCTGATTACCTGTAACGAGTTTCCACCACTTCTCAGGTATCCAAGCTAAATCCGACAAACTCAAATAAGTCTCTGTATCCTTTTTTAGTGTGATCCATTCGCCATGTTTGCTACGTTGAGCAAGCATTAAAGTTAATGCGCGTTTAAAGCTTAGATCTTGACTGGTGGAAACAAATTTCAGTGTTGATAAAATCCGTAATAGCTCTGCTCTTCGATTATTGAAAATAGGCTTCATGAAACGACATTCATTTTTGCCGCCATATTCCGTATGTATTCGTGAGAACTCGCCTAAATCTGGCCGCTCGACAATCGTCTGTCGAATAGCCTGCAATTGTATTTCATCGGACTCTTCTGAATGCAGTAGTGTATCGAGCAATGCGTAGCGCCGTAACACTTCATCCATTTTACTTTGGCTATCCATTAAATATTTCTGCAATTTTTCTTCTGCTAATCGTCCTACACGACTCATTTGTTTACAGAAAATATAACAGAGATCATCCGTTACAATAGCAAGCCGTTGGCGAATAACAGCTAAAGTGACAGCGTACCGTTTTGAGGGTGACATATCGGTCATACTCGCCGCATCAAGTGCTTTTCCTTCTAAAGCCCACTGACTGACTTTGATAATTGGAATCGTTTTTAAGGCCGCATTGTACTTAGAAAGTTCAGTTAATTGATCAAAGCGTAACAATAGATTCCGCATACCGTGAACAGTGGGCTTAGCCGTATCTTGTTTTATATCGTTCCAAGAGCTCACCCGACGCGATTCATCGCCGACGACAAATAATACATCAAGGAAATCTGCCCCAGATTTCCCTAAGGCCTTACACACTTTTTCATACAAAGCTTGATTGGTATAAGTACGTCCAGCGCGTGCCTCGCGTAATAGCGTATCAAATGCAGGTAATTCATAGCGGTGACAAACCAACGTTTCGATACCCACATTAATAATATCTGCGACATCTTCCTTAGTCAAAGCGGCTTCGCGCAATGTGGTACGGAGTAATTCCTTTCCATCAGCAGAGAAAGGCTTTATATCTAAAAATCGTCTTACAATAGATAAATGGGCTTCCCGTCTAAGCCGAGACACCCAGTAATTTCAATGGGTCAAGAGTAACCTTAGGTCGTCCCTTTCTGGGTAGAGGCAATTCCCCCATTTGGTCTAGAATCCAT
>JAIPFI010000176.1 GCA_021736705.1 Methylococcaceae bacterium
ACAACTTACTTGTGCTTTGATAGCTGGGAGCATCTGCTCGATTTTATGTTGGAGGGTTGGTCTCATAATCCGAAAAACTCAATTGTCCGACCCCGAAAGCCGGAAATAGGATAGCTTGGGGTCATAATGAGAATTGCTGCACGAACCTAAGCGAATTGACACAAAATCCTCAGAATCTGTTAGCTTGGTTTTGTTACTATCCATTCCTTAGTTACTGCCTTTTCATGTCACGCGCTTAAAAACGACTTTAAACTTGTTACCATCTCTATCATCAATAAAATCAATTGCTGGATATGCCGATAATGCCCGCAAAATGCCAGACCCATAACCACGATAAGGCAATATTTGATTAGCAAAAGAGGCTAATATTGGGTTTCGCGTGTTGGAGTTTCCTGCTTTGATATTTTCTATGGTTAAATTATTAGGAAGATGTCCTGGGCTGATAATTTCTACGCGATCATCGAAAACAAAAACCCGAATAGAAGCTGATATAAAATAGTCACGATGAACTAAGGCATTGACAATGATTTCCTCTAAAGCGATACGCGGTATTTCTGGCATACCTACGCTATTGATGGTTTGATCACCTTGTATTTGCTTAATATTGGCAAGAATAAAACTAATCGTTTGTTGAAATATATCGGCTATTTTTCCTTCGATATTACGACTATCAATATAAGTTTCACCTGTGAGGTCAGTTCTAGGCAAACAGCCCGCTTTAACAATGAATGCGGGTAATCGAATGGATGGATTTTTTGCAAATAATAGTGCGCCCGTTAAGTTCAGCATCCCTTCACGTCCTAAATTTAAGTTTTGGATAGTCTGTTCCAAAGGCACTAATTGATTTTCAAGAGACTCGCCATAACGTCGCTGGAAAAAAGCACTGAAATAATCCATGTCCAGGTCAGCAATTGTTAGTCCGTTTGCAAGTGATTCATCCCCGTGTAGCAATCCAGACGTTTGAAACAGACGTTGTATTTCTTCGCGCGAAGTTGACTTACGCTTATCAGAACCATTTTTTACCCAAAAATCACCTTTGTTATCCTGATAAGGTTTGTTGATGCCTGCGGGAATATTGATAATGACGACCAGACCAAATTCCGTCAGAATATTTTGTGTTGTTGGATTAATCGCAGGTCGTACATTTCCGCTCGCTACATTAGCAATTAGCTTGTTTAATTCCCTCAACTCCTCATTAGTTAAACCAACAATGACACCATCATCGTCAACACCGACGATAATTTTACCGCCCATGCCATTGCTAAAAGCCACCATTTCTTGCGCCAATGACTCCGCACGAGTGATAGTTTGTTTAAATTGATGCAGACTATCCTCGCCTTGAGCAAGGATAGTCATAAGCTCTACAGTTTCCATATTTGATATATCTCCTTACGGTGATTGAATGCTTCACGCCCACCTTCCATAATATCGACAATCGTTTTCTGTTGAGACAAATCATCAATACCACCGCTTTGAACGAAAACTGAATCGTCCATAAATGAACAAGCGTGTATTTGTTCAGCATCACCCAGCACGGGAATATTCGGATTATGGGTTGCAAAGATGAACTGAATATTGGGTTTCAATTGCCGAACCAGCTTGATGACATCTTCATAAATGGTTTGATTATCCAAATCGTCTTCAGGCTGATCAATAATAATGACATCATTGTCACGCTGGCTTAACACAAAAAGAATCAATGCTGATGCGCGTTGCCCTAAAGAATGATGTTGTAGTTCCTTGCCGCGATAGGTCACGGTAAATTTATTAGGCGTTTGATAGCTTAAAAGCCCTTTTAAATTATTAATAAACAAATCAGTTAATAATTGCGGATTACTTCCAAAAGAGTTTTTGGCATGATTGAAGTCGGTATAAATAGCAATAAAATCCAAATATTTATCAACAAGCCCCTGAAAGGTTGATTCTCGAATACCACTGCCTTTAAAAATACTTTTCATAAAATCCAGAAAAGCCGTTTTATCTTCTTTATAGCCTAACGTAATTTTTAAAGAAGAATTGCTAGTACCTATTTTGTTGATTTCCGTTCTGATTAAAACGAACTCCTGATGCCACAAATCGTTTAATTTTTGCAGCTCTTGAACTAATAATTCTTCAAGCGACTGTTTTTGTTCGCTTTGCTTTGACAACACCGTTAAGAACTGGCTTGCTTGAGCCAATTTCTGTTTTAAGCGTAAAAACTCATCTGAACTGATATTTTGAATGGCAGCCGTTTTTAATTCATCGGCTAACTTTCTTTCACTTTCAGCAAACTCATCTACCAAACTTTGTCTTATGCCGATAAGTTCAGTTTGTTTTTCAGATAGCTCAAGCTTAGCCGACTCCATTGTTGCTAACGCTGTTTTAATCGTATCAAGGCTATGAAGGGCTTTAGCATAACTGGAATCAAAACTGTTGAATAACTCGGTGTTATGTTTAGAGGTATAGCCGATAAAATGGGCTATATCGTCTTCATGTTGTGCCAATAAGTCTGTTAATCCAAGAATAAATTCCTCGACTAGCTCCACGCCTTTTTTCATCGTGCGCATATCAGTATCAAAATCAAGCCGCTTTTGCAGTTTTTCCTCAATACCATGATCTTTATACAATCTGAGGCGATGCTCAGTATCTTGCTTGATTTGTGTTTGTTCTGCGATCTGTTCCTGGACATTAGTGACTTTCAACAAACGATCAACCTGTTCGCCAACAACTACCTTTTGCTCTGCAATCTTACGGCGAATTTCATTCAGTTTTGAACCTAATAATTTCTCAACCAAATCTCTTTCAAAGCCCTCCCCCGTACTGGCAAGGTCTTTTTGACCAAAATAAATTGGTTTATGTAACACGCTTTCTCGAATAGAAATACCAGCCTGTAATTTGTTATTGATAAACACAGTCGAGTAGTTTTCTTTCCAAACACGGCGAATCTCATACGCTTGACCATAGCGGTCAACAGCATGAATCACCACCTTGCCACCACTGCCCAAGGTAAAGCCGACTAACTCCTGTTTATATTTTTGATCGCCTGATTTTTCACCAAAAGGAATATCAAGCACATAGCGCAATACTTCCAAAATAGAAGATTTTCCGCTACCGCGAATACCGATAAACGTATTTAATTCAGGCGAAAAATGAATTGTTTTACCCTTTAAAGTACCGCCTTCAAACTGGATTTTTTTAATATGGGAGTGTTGATATTTTGGGGGATTATTCGTTACGCGGCTCTTATAATCGGTAAGCGCGTATTTAACGGCATCAAAAGAAAATGCGCCGATTTTTAAATAACACGGCTGACCTTTGCCAATATCTTCCAAACACTTGGCATCAGAGCCTTCTAGTTCCGCTGGATACGTTACACCTAACCAAGCCTGTACTTTAACGCGGCATTTGCTGTCAGATTTATCATGGGTTCTGACTTTTTGAAATCCCAAGGTTCTACGTCGAAAAACTTCATTGTTACCAAACTCTTGTAAACGTCCGCCTTCCAATGCGTCCCATAATCCGCTTTTTTGCTCAACATGAGCAAACACCAGAAAAAAGTCTTTGTGATAGCCTTCAAGTTTTTTTATGGTGTCAATTAATCCTAAAGAACTTCTGCCGTTTTCATTCTCATATTGCTCATGGGTTTTACCTTCAAAAGCAATAGTCAAAAACGAGTTGATATGATCCTGACCATCGACTAACCATTCATCACTAAACACGACCAGCGTATGAATACCATTCGCCCCATCACCAACTGATAATTCAACACCAGGCAGTAAAAAAATAGCTTTTTTTTCAGCCGTTTTGCGTAGTGCAACAAATTCAGCCTTGTCGAATTTATTATGATTGGTAATGACACCTACGCGAATACCTGCTTTTTCTAACGCATCAATATAACGGCTGTTGTAATAATCAGCTTCACCCGTATATAAAAACTCACGATCTGCCTGAGTATGCAAGTGGAAATCAGCGCGTAACCAAGTTGCACCCTGCTGAAAAACGTCGGTTTCTTCTACACTCATTTTAATCTCCCATCCGTGTCACCGCCTGGTCATACCACATCAGCAGTTTTGGATCTTCTTCTAGGATGTTGTTGGGAATCTTGTCTGCCACAGCCACGATGGTGGCATAGTCGCGTTCCTGCCAGGCTTTCTTGAAGCCAGCGCGGACGGCTTCCAGGCGGAATACCTTGAGCTTCTTCTTGGCTTGTTTATATTCCTCAAATTCTTTGAGTAGAGCTCTTTCGCGTAGCTTTTCAAGATCACCCGCTTTGCTAGGGTCTGGTACATACCAGCGGTCACAGGCTTTAGCGATCAGCGTGGGATCGTCTTTTGATAGATTGCGCAGTTCTTTCCAGTTGGATGAGAGGTGAGCGTGAATCTGTTCCGGTACTAACCCTTTACCGTCATAGCAAAGGAAGTTCTGGTTAAGGAGTTCGCGAAGGTCGAGTTGCTCTTCATTTTTACTCCAGCCGCCAAGTTGCTGCATGAACTGCGGGTTGATGTCAGAGAAGGTTTGCGGCTTCTCTTTGATTAGCTGCCGCAGCCACTGTATCACCGATGCCTCGTCGGAGACGAATAGTGAAGTTTGTTGCGGTTCGCCCGATGTCATTTTTTTACGATCGTATTCGGCAACCTGGTCCGGTAAGAAATACATGCCATCGCGTGGGATAAAACGTTGCGCCAGGCCAGCCTGGAATTCTTGGCTGGAAATAGGCACTGGATAACCACATCGAACATAATAACTAACCATCTGGTCGAACAGAATTCGTGGGTCACGTTCGGGCACCATTTGCAGCGAAACACCTTGTCGTTTAGTAACTGGCAGGTATTTCAGGTGCGTGCGAACGAAATCCCATACACCTTCTTCGGTCTGGGCTTCTTGCTGAAAGCGTTCTTCAAAACCGCCATTGGGTTTGTAAGCAGAGATAACGAGATCTTGTTTTACGGCAGTGGGTGTGGTGTAAGCATTGATACTTCCTTGCTTCTTATTCAGAATGGAAACATTTGCGACGATAAAACCAGCTTCGGTCAGTGCCGTTTGAATGTTATTCCAGACAGATGCTTTTGTATTTGAAAACTCGACAGTAACCCATCTCCCTGGTTTGAGGACGAAATGTACCTTTTTGAAGCACTCTGTCATTAGTTGACGATATTCGTTCAATCCTTTGCCTTGCGTGCTATTTTCAATTGCCTCTGGTTTGGTATTCGTTTTGACACCTAACCATGCTTCCCAAAGGAAACTCATTTCAGAATAATTGATATTTGAACCAAATGGTGGATCAATAAATACATAGTCCAGCGAGTCCTCTGGAATAGGAATACTTGAAGCAGAAGAAGTATTAAGGGCGAACCCAGAAATTCGACCGATATTTATAGCAGTTGAACCTGTGCGACTATTTATCTGAGGAAAAATCGATACCTCACTATGTATAGATGGGCAGTAGAGTGTACCACTGCGATCTTTGCCAACCCAGCCACCTCTGCTATTGCCCTTAATTTCGGCAAAGTAATTCGACATAAGAGGCCCACATAATTGTGATGATTTAAACATCAGTGATGTCAACATAAAACGAAGTTCAGGCGAATTAGCTTTTGACCAAAATGTCGATAATGTTACAAGATTACGTTTTGTGAAATAGTGATGAATATGGGTCATTCCTAAATGGTCGTTCCTTCTTGATTCTTTCCCTTCAGGCATGCGGTCTTTTGGGATCCAAGATTGGAAATTGGAGTTTTCTATCTCATTCATTAGACAATACTTCGGACAGTTTTAAGCAGCTATAGCCCCGAAGTTACAAAGCTCCTCGTAAAGCGGAGATGATTTAATCAAACTCAAGTCCAATGCAAAGTTTGAAGAAATGCGTTCAATCATTAACCTATTGAAAAACAT
>JAIPFI010000177.1 GCA_021736705.1 Methylococcaceae bacterium
AAAAGTATATTGGACACTATTCGAGCAAAAGTACCTGACAGTCAATTTTACCTAATGTATGGCCTAACCGAAGCCTTTCGCTCCACTTATTTACCCCCCGAACAACTTGGGCAACGCCCCGATTCCATGGGCAAAGCCATTCCCAATGCAGAAATACTGGTTGTTCGAGAAGATGGTAGTTTATGCGCCCCTCATGAACCGGGCGAACTGGTACATCGTGGCGCATTAGTCGCTATGGGCTACTGGAATGATCCAGAAAAAACCACCGAACGCTTTAAGCCAGCACCAACGCAACTCAATGAATTACCTTTAACAGAAATAGCCGTATGGTCTGGCGATCAAGTCACTCGAGATGAAGAAGGTTACTTATATTTTGTCGGACGCAAAGATGATATGTTAAAAACATCGGGCTATCGCGTCAGTCCAACGGAAATAGAAGAAATCATTTACAGCTCAGGCTTAGTTAAAGAAGCAGCCGCCATTGGCATTCCCCATGAAACATTAGGGCAAGCGATCCTTGTTATTGTCAGCACCGAAGCCGCTGAGCAATTTAAAGAAGCTGACTTAATGATGCTATGCAAAGCACAATTAGCCAATTTCATGGTGCCTGCTAAAATTATTGCATTAGCGGAATTACCTAAAAATCCGAATGGTAAAATTGACCGCAAAGCTTTATGCTTGCAATTTAACGATGTTTTATAAAAAGCGCTCGGTCGTTGCAAATTTATTGGCACTAAAGCCCCTCTACTTTAATATGAGCCATCATTTTAACAACGGACTATTGGCAGCGGTAGGGCGTGGCTTCAGCCCGCCTTTTAAAGTCAAGGCATAGTTTGGCGGGCTAAAGCCAAGCCCTACGAAATAACGATGACGAATAATCAGATACAAAACATCCTTACGACAGCCTATTACATTCGCCTAAAATGACAACTAAAGCAGCCCCCCAACATCAACACGCCTCATTATTTCCAATCCAAGGAAACGAACTCATCATTGGCGGAATAAAAATCAGCCAACTCGCGCAACGTATAGGACAAACCCCTTTTTATGCCTATGATCGCGAATTACTAAACCAGCGCATGACAGACTTGCGCCATGCCATGCCGCCTGATCTAAAAATCCATTACGCGATAAAAGCCAATCCCATGCCTGCTTTAGTACAGCACATGGCGAGCCTAGTGGATGGTTTTGATCTGGCCTCGGCAAAAGAAATGCAAACAGCATTAAATACCCCCATGTCTGCCCAGCATATCAGCCTTGCAGGCCCTGGCAAGCGCCCCGAAGAATTAAGCCAAGCCATTGCCGCCGGTATTACCCTGCATGTCGAATCAGCACATGAATTAGAAACGATTGCGCAAATATCTCAAACAACTGGGCTACAAACATCTATCGCCATCCGCATCAATCCCGCGTTTGAGCTTAAAGCCTCAGGCATGAAAATGGGCGGCGGCCCTAAACAATTTGGTATTGATGAAGAACAAACCCCAGATATATTAAAGCGCATAAAAGAGCTGGAATTAAACTTTGTAGGTTTTCATATCTACAGTGGCTCACAAAATCTCAAAGCCGATTCTATTATCGACGCCCAACAAAAAAGCCTAGCTTTAGCGGATCAACTCTCAAAATACTGCCCTTCTCCGATAAAAAAACTCAATATCGGCGGTGGCTACGGTATTCCTTATTTTCCGGGTGAAGCCCCTTTAAATATTCAACAAATTGGTGCAGCACTTGATACAGAAATGGCGCACTTTAAAAAAAACCACCCCGACACAGAAATTATTATCGAGCTCGGGCGTTACTTAGTCGGTGAAGCAGGTTTATATATTTGCCAAGTGATTGATAAAAAAATATCTCGCGGTCAAACCTATCTTGTTGTTAACGGCGGCTTACATCACCATCTCGCCGCCTCAGGCAATTTCGGTCAAGTAATCCGTAAAAATTACCCGGTTGCTATTGCCAATAAAATGCAGTGCGCTGAAATGGAAACCGTTAATATTGTCGGCCCCTTATGCACCCCGCTTGATATACTAGGCGATAAAATGCACTTACCCAAAGCAGAAATAGGTGATTTTGTTGCTGTGTATCAATCAGGCGCTTATGGATACAGCGCCAGTCCACACCAGTTTTTAAGTCAGCCTGACTGCGTTGAAGCATTAATATAAAATAGATACTTTTGGCTACTCACATATAAAACAGTAGGGCTTTAGCCCGCCAATTATTCAACCACGAGACTAAAGGCGGGCTAAAGCCACGCCCTACTCAAACACCCAAGGACAAGCATGAGCAATTCACCAAAAAAATCCACCAATGTCGTCTGGCACCAAGCAACCGTCAACAGAAAACGCCGCGAAGAAAAAAACCAACATAAATCAGCTGTCCTTTGGTTTACCGGTTTATCAGGATCAGGGAAATCAACACTGGCTCATGCCGTTGAAGAAGAACTCTATCAACTCAACCTCAATACTTTCGTACTCGATGGCGATAATGTTCGACACGGCCTGAATAAAGACTTAAGTTTCAGCGATCAAGACAGGAAAGAAAATATTCGCCGCATTAGTGAAGCAGCCAAGCTCATGCTAGAGGCAGGCATTATTACCCTGACCGCCTTTATATCGCCCTTTAGAGAAGAACGTGCGATGGCAAGAAGCCTTATGCCGCATGGTGATTTTCTTGAAATTCACTGCTATTGCCCCTTAGAAATCTGTGAAAATAGAGATGTTAAAGGTCTTTACAAAAAAGCACGCAAAGGTGAAATCAAAGACTTTACCGGCATTTCATCACCTTATGAAGCGCCAACAAATCCTGAATTAAGAATTGACACAAACGCCTTATCGCTAGAAGAAAGCGTACAACAAGTCATCGCCTTATTACGCGAGCGCCACATCCTGTCCAACACAGCAATAAACTAATGAATTACGATATTTTTAACGGCGATGCAGATGGAATCTGCGCGTTAATACAACTACGTTTAGCGCAGCCCAAAAAGACTGTCTTAGTCACAGGGATAAAGCGAGACATCCAATTACTGAAAAAAATTGATGCGCAAGCAGGCGACCATCTAACGGTGTTAGATATTTCACTACAAAAAAATAATGAGCAAGTCATCCAATGTTTAAATAATGGCGCACATATTTTCTACGCAGATCACCATCAAGCCGGGGAAATACCTAAACATCCTAATTTCAATGCCTTAATCAATACCGACCCAAACACCTGCACCAGCCTGATTATCAATCAACACCTCCAAGGAAAATACCCTTTATGGGCTATTACAGCCGCCTATGGTGATAATTTACAGCATAGCGCCGATCAATTAGCCGATACTCTAGGGCTAGACTCAAGCACTCGAGCTAAATTAAAAAATTTAGGGATTTATATTAATTACAATGGCTATGGTAGCTGTATCGAAGATCTACATTTTGCACCCGATAAACTCTACCAAGAGCTAATGAGCTACACATCCCCGCTTGACTTTATAACTGAGAATCAGGGCACCTTTAAACAACTAGAAAATGGCTATCTAGCCGACATGCAAAGAGCCGCACAGACAAGCCCCCACTACCAAACGGAATCCGTAGCTGTCTATAAACTCCCCGATGAAACATGGGCAAAGCGCGTCAGTGGTGTCTTTGGCAATGATTTAGCCAATCAATACCCAGACAGAGCGCACGCAATACTGACCGACACATCAGCAGGCGATTATCAAGTCAGTGTCCGCGCACCGTTAAACAACAAGACAAAAGCCGACGCGCTGTGCGCCTCATTTCCTACGGGCGGCGGGCGAAAAGCAGCAGCCGGCATCAATCATTTACCTCTAACGGAAGTCACCCGGTTTATTGAAAAATTTAACGAAACTTATAGTAATATGGGACTACGCATTTAAGGCGGGATATTAGTTATGCTTGTAGGGTGGTGATCTGTATACGCGTGTTCCTAAGGAATAAAGCCTTAATAACTTGAACAGGAGTAAAAAAGCTTTAGCTTTTTTCGTCAGACACAGCAATAGCTAAAGCTATTGCACTCCTTATAAAATGTCGAAGGGTATAAATACCTGCTAACAACAAACAACGCATTAAAAACCATCTTCATCCTTTAACAATGAGAAGCTACCAAACCGACATCTAAATGCAAACCACTAAACCATGAATTTTTTATACAACAAAACAGCCCTTTATCTAAGCGCCATACTCTTACTATCCATTAGTCTTTATTTTGCTACCTGGAACGCAATGGTTGCTATATGGATGCGCTCGGAAACGTTTACCCATGGCTTCTTTGTTATCCCCATGAGCTTATGGCTAATCTGGCAGAACAAATCCCTACACGGACACCTACACCCCATAAAACCAAGCTATTCAGGCCTTATATTTTTATTACTCAATGGCATGCTTTGGCTTGTAGGAAACCTTATAAACGCACTGGTGATTGAGCAATACGCTTTAATAGGTATGCTCATCGGCAGTCTTTGGTTTTATCTGGGTAACGACACCAGCAAAAAACTCAGCTTTCCGCTCTTTTTCCTGTACATGATGGTGCCCGTAGGCGAAGCGTTAATCCCCTACCTAATGGAATACACGGCCACCTTTACTATTTGGTTACTGCGTTTAACAGGTATCAGCGTCTATCGAGAAGGCATGCACTTCACGCTAGTATCAGGTCAATGGTCAGTGGTTGAAGCCTGTAGTGGACTACGTTATTTACTCGCCTCATTCACACTTGGCACCCTCTACGCATATATCACCTACACAAAAACCTACAAACGCACTATCTTTATCCTGTTCTCACTTATTTTCCCTATTATTGCCAATGGCTTGCGCGCGTATATGATCGTCATGATCGGTCATTTAAGTGACATGCAGCTTGCCACCGGTGTCGATCACCTCATTTATGGCGCTGTCTTTTTTGCCCTCGTGATTTTTCTCATGTTCTATATCGGTTCATTCTGGAAAGATCCTGAGCCTACTCTCACCCTTAACGAATCTGCCGACGCCCAAAAAACTTACACGCTAAAGCAAAACACCGCCATTGCTATCAGCTTAGTGTTAGCACTCGCTATCTGGCCCTTGCTTAAACAACAACTTCAAGAAAACTACCACGCACAAACCAGCATTCCCGAATGGTCGCCATTAACACAAAACACACAATGGCAAGAAGTAAGCTCACCCGACTGGGGATGGCGCCCTAAATTTGAAGGGACTGTCAATGAATCGCTACGCTATTTTAAAAATAAAGATACGATTATTGGGCTGTATCAGGCCAATTTTGGCAATGAACAACAGGGAGCAGAATTGGTTTCATCAAAAAATGTATTACGCCGTCATAATGATGAACAGCAATTAAATGAGCGACAAAATTGGTATTTTATTGAACAATCAAAAATATATAATAAGGCACTCAAGAGCCCTATTAATTTTGCAATACTCCGAAACAAACAAAGCAATGAAGATATTGAGATTATCAGATGGTATCAACTCGGCAACGCAATAACCAACAATGACTCTATGGCAAAGTTATATCAATTATATAAACGCCTAACATTTAATAATAATCCTGAAATATATTATGTTGTTTTTATGAAAAAAAATAATAATGAAATGACTGAACTACCCCAATATATTTCTAGCTTACTAACACAAGATAATTTATAAAATCTTATGAGCTTAAAGAAATCCTTTCTATTCTCCAGCATAAATAATTATGGAGAAATAGCTATAGGTCTAATTACTTCAGTCATTATTGCCCGATTACTTAACCCTGAAGAAATTGGCATATTTTCAGTCGCTATCTCTTTAGTGGGGTTTGCTCACCTTATTCG
>JAIPFI010000178.1 GCA_021736705.1 Methylococcaceae bacterium
TATTGCTGTGTCTAACAAAAAAAGCTAAAGCTTTTTTACTCCTGTTCAAGTTATTAAAGTCTTACCCCTAATCAAACGATCCCACTAAAGGAACTTAATATGAGCGAACAAAATACTATAACTGAAAACCTCACAATTCCGGGCAGCTCAGTGTTTGAGGAAATTGTGCCGGGTGTTAGCAAAGATATATTGGCCTTCGATCAATCTGATGTCGAAAGCCAAGCGCATATCGCAACTAAAATAGCCGAAATAGATATTAATGATAGTAAATCCATTATTTACTTTGGCAGCAAAGCGCAAGAACAGCTCACCAGCATTTCCGACAAAATGCTTGATGGCGTCAAAAACAAAGATTTAGGCTCTGCGGGAGGGGATTTAAATAATATGGTTGCTGCTTTACGCGGCTTTGATGTCGATGCTTTAGACCCGAACAAAAAACCCGGATTTTTCGCTAAATTACTGGGCAAAGCCAAACCTATTGCACAATTTTTACAAAAATATGAAGAAGTGCGCAAACAAATCGACACCATTACCGACAAGCTAGATGGGCATAAAACGACACTACTAACCGACATTACCATGCTGGATAAACTCTATGAAGCTAACTTAGAGTACTTCCATAATCTGGATCATTATATTTCTGCCGGCATTGAAAAACTCAAGCAATTAGATGATCACGTTATTCCTGAAAAAGCCGCCACCGCAGCCGCATCAGAAGCGATTATTGAAGCGCAGGAATTAAGAGATTTACGTGCAAGCAGGGACGACTTAGAGCGCCGCGTGCATGATTTACGTTTGACGCGCCAAGTAGCTATGCAAAGCTTGCCCGGCATTCGTTTGATTCAGGATAATGACAAAGGTCTGGTGAATAAAATCAACTCTACGATTGTTAATACCATCCCGCTTTGGCGTCAACAATTAGCAACCGCTGTTGCCATCTATCGTTCATCTGATGCCGCCAGCACATTGCAATCAGCAACGGATTTGACGAATGATTTATTAGAAGCCAATGCGGAAAACCTTAAACAGGCAAATTCACTGACCCGTAAGCAACTAGAACGCGGCGTGTTTGATCTGGAATCAGTGAAAAAAGCCAATACTTTATTAATTGATACCATTAATGAGAGCTTACAAATCGCCGATCAAGGTAAAAAAATGCGTGCCGATGCCGTTGTGCAATTACAAGAGTGCGAAACTGAACTACGTAAAACGCTCAGTTCAGCTGCCAGTCGTGCAACAGTCAACGAAGCCAGTTAAACGACTGATGAGTCGGTAGGGCGGACTAATGTATCGACATGTGCTGTAACAGCTTAATTAAAAACATAAACCGGAGAGAAAAATGGGCTTATTCGACAAGCTGTTTGGTGAATTTGTTGATGTTATTGAATGGCTGGATCAGTCTAGCAATACCATGGTTTACCGCTTTGAACGCTACGGCAATGAAATCAAATACGGCGCAAAATTAACCGTACGCGAGTCACAAGTTGCCATTTTAGTAAACGAAGGCAAAGCAGCAGACTTTTTTGAGCCTGGCATGTATGAGTTACAAACCAATAACATGCCGATTATGACCACACTAGAAAACTGGCCGCACGGTTTTCAAAGCCCGTTTAAAGCAGAAGTTTACTTCTTTAATATGCGCCGCTTCGTGGATTTAAAATGGGGCACAAAAAATCCCATCATGTTACGCGACGCTGAATTTGGCGCTGTCAGGTTACGCGCTTTTGGTAGCTATTGTGTCAGAATTAATGACCCGCTCACGTTTATCAAAGAAATTGTTGGTACTCATGGCCATTTTTCTACCGATGATATTAGCGATCAATTACGCAATCTGATCCTCTCGCGCTTTGCTAGTATTTTGGGAGAATCCAAAATTCCGGTACTGGATTTAGCAGGTAATTATGATGATTTAAGTGACTATATCACCGCCAAAATTGCCCCTGAATTTATAGCTTATGGCTTGGAAATTACCAATCTATTAGTCGAGAATATTTCCTTACCTCCTGCCGTTGAAGAAGCGCTAGATAAACGCACCAGCATGGGCGTGATTGGCAATTTAAAAGATTACACTGAATTTCAAGCCGCTGAAGCAATGAAAGCCGCAGCAGAAAACCCATCCGGTGGCGCTTCTGAAGGTATCGGCATGGGTATGGGCTTTGCTCTGGCGAATAAAATGAGCCAAACTTTTGCGCCCACCTCTAACAATGCAACACAATCTACGCCACCCCCTATTCCACAACAAACACAATATTTTGTTGCCCTCAATGGCCAGCAATCTGGCCCGTTTAGCTTGGCTGATTTAGCCAATCAGATTAGATCTGGCGCAATAACGCGGCAAACTTTAATCTGGAATCAAACACTTGTGGAATGGACGAAAGCAGGTGAAGTAGCAGAATTGGCCAGCTATTTTTCAGTTATGCCGCCGCCATTGCCCACCGAATAAACTCTCGCATAGGGCGGACTTTAGTCCACTAATAAGCCTAATCACTTAGTTAATCGGAACAAATAATGAGACAAGCAGGAAAAACAATTCAAATATATCTTCCTGACGGAAACCCAAGAAGTTTGAAGATTGCTGAAATTACAAGCAGAACCGTATCAGCTATTCTAATTCCTCGGTCTAAATTGGATGAATCAGCTAAAAGGGATGAGTTAAATAATGTCGGCGTCTATCTTCTTTTTGGAAGCGAAGGGTCAAAACCACAGGTTTATATAGGAGAGGCTGAAAATTGTTTATCCCGATTAAAGCAACACAATAAGTCTAAAGATTTTTGGACGCATGCTGTCGCTTTTATTTCTAAAACACAGCATTTCACTAAAACTCATATAAAGTTTCTTGAGTGGTTATGTTGTGAAGTTGCGATAAAAGCAAATCGTTATGCACTAGAAAATGGTAATTCGCCAAGTAAGCCCCATGTTTCAGAATCGGTAGAAGCTGATTTATACGATAACTTTGATACTATGCAGATTCTAGCTTCTACATTAGGATATCCGGTCTTTGACGAAATTAAAAAACCTAAAACCAAAGAAGTCATTGTCTGTAAAGGTAAAGAGGCTTATGCAGAAGGAGAATACACTGAAGACGGTATAATTATTTTTGCAAATTCTAAATGCAACTTAACCGAGTCAAACTCAGCAGGAAGCTGGATCATAGGAATGAGAAGTGCTTTAAAAGAAAGTGGAGTGCTGACAGAAAAGGACGGTATTTTATTATTCGCTAAAGACCATATTTTCTCCTCGCCTAGTGCTTCTGCGGCTGTTGTATTGGCTCGTAGAGCTAATGGCTGGATTGAATGGAAATATAAAGACGGAAGAACACTTGATGAAGTTAAACGGCAAAATAGTTAGAAAACTGGTTAGCAATGCGTTCCAACTAAGCTCAGAAATTCCAGTTTGTTTTAATATCAAAGTTAACAAGCGGACTAAAGTCCCTACCCCCTAATAGATACGTGAAAATTAATAACATAAAATCACCATCAACACTCAAGCAATTCCCCTGCTCGCAATGCGGCTCCATGCTCAAATATCAGCCGGGTACGCAGCAACAAGTTTGTGCCTACTGCGGCCAAACCAATGATATTAGCGCCAAGCAAGAACGCATCGAAGAATATGATTTAGCTCAGGCCTTACGTGAACTAGCACAAACACAAACTAGCGAAGTCAGTAATCAGGCACACTGCGAAGCCTGTGGTGCTAGCTTTAAATTTTCTGCCAGCGTACATGCCGGTGAATGCCCCTTTTGTGGCACCGATATTGTCATTAGCCCACAAAAAAACAAACCTCTTCCGCCCAAATCACTTCTTCCTTTTTTAATTGAAGAGGTGCAAGCCAAAAAACAATTCAGCTTATGGCTGAATAAATTATGGTTTGCACCTAACGAAGTCAAAAAATATGCGCGTGCAGATACTAAATTAACCGGCATCTACCTGCCCTATTGGACGTATGACAGCCATACTGAAAGCACTTATACAGGCGCTAGAGGCGACACTTATTATGTTAATGAAACCGTCAGTTATATACAAAACGGCCGCCAAGTTAGCGCAGTAAAACAGGTGCCTAAAATACGCTGGACCGATGTGCGTGGGCGCGTATCGCGTTTTTTTGATGATGTTTTGATTGGTGCCAGCTTATCTTTGCCCCGACAAATTCTGGATCGTTTGCAACCTTGGGATCTACAAAATCTAGTGCCTTATGATGAAAATTATATCAGTGGTTTTCAAAGTGAACTTTATCAAGTCAATTTAGACGAAGGTTTTGACCGCGCAAAACAGGTCATGGATGGCATCATCCGTCAGGATATTGCCTACGATATTGGCGGTGATCATCAGCGTATTTATCAAGTCAATACGCAACATAGCCAGGTCACTTATAAACATTGTCTTTTGCCTATTTGGTCAGCCGCTTTTATGTATAGAAACAAAGCTTACCGCTTTGTTATCAATGGCCGTACTGGTGAAGTGCAAGGTGAACGACCTTATAGTGTCTGGAAAATTGGTTTCGCTGTGCTTATTGCCTTAGGCCTTATAGGTGGCCTAGTTTATTTACAACAAACGGGCGCTTTTGATCAGGTCGAATATTCAAGCTATTCCTACAACTATCAATTAAATTAGCCTCTTCAATAACGTTCCTATAAGAACATCAAGCTAAGCTAGTCCTCTTCCGCATCCTAAAGATAAGTATCGATTCGATATTTATTTGACTTTCCCATATTCACTGTCTTATAGTAGCGACTCGATTCTTTTTTAATAAAGAGGAAATAATCATGAGTACTGCAACTTTTTATCATGCTGGCTGTCCTGTTTGTTTAGGCGCGGAACAAATGCTAGCTAATGCCATTGATAGCACAAAATATACAGTTAAAAATGTCCACCTCGGTCAGCAACCTGAACGTATACCTGAAGCTGAAGCTGCTGGAGTTAAATCAGTTCCTGCGCTAGTGCTTAACGGTGAAGTATTCCATATTAACTTTGGTGCAGCAATCGCTGACTTAAAAAATTAGAGGACAAGATAATGATTGAAGCAACAAAAGAAAAAGATTACTCCATGTTATACATTGCACTCGCCGCTATTATTTTTGTCTCTGTTTTGTTGGTTGTCAAAAGTAGTGAATCAGATAAGTTTGCACCAATAAAAGAGCAATTAGACGAGGAAAATCGCTTAATGAATATTCGTGTTTTAAATAATTACGGTGAGAACTAACAACTCATTCACAAATAATAACAATAATAACAGTGGAGAATCTCATGAAAATTAATGC
This sequence comes from Methylococcaceae bacterium, assembly GCA_021736705.1. Classification (GTDB taxonomy): domain Bacteria; phylum Pseudomonadota; class Gammaproteobacteria; order Methylococcales; family Methylomonadaceae; genus Methyloprofundus. The sequence continues at coordinate 5,258 of JAIPFI010000178.1, forward strand.
TCTTGCCGGATTACTGGCCTTCTCTTTTTTTTCCAGCACAACTTTTGCCACCGAATATATTTATCGCGATTTAATGGCGAACACTATTCCAGCAATCAAATGTGAATCTTTAGCTGACGCCAAAGAAAACGCAGAAAAACCGTATAAATTCACAAGTTATTCCAAGAAATTCTGCCAAACACAAGGCTATGGCTGGCATGTTGATGCCATCAAAGACAAGGGCGAACTAACCTGCAATGAATGTACTGATCAAAAAGGTCTGCAAAAATGCTATATAAAAGATATTACGGTAACCTGCAAGCGCATTAAACCTGGCTCAGTGGGTATGCTACCGGGAAAAAGTTAAGGATAATTCATCGGTCGCTTGGGCAAACTCTAGACATTTATGCCTATGCGACCCAAGGAATGAGGGCTTCCCGTCTAAAGCGGGACAAAATTTAACGTTAAGCCAATAATTTTGTATGATAAGCGCATGAAAAAAACAACACAACAGCCAAAGTACGAGCGACCAGAAAATCAATTATCAGGGTCGTTGCAGAATACGGAC
>JAIPFI010000179.1 GCA_021736705.1 Methylococcaceae bacterium
TTTAGCCATTTTAAGTGGTAATGTAGGCAGCGATGCAGATATTATGGATGCCCCAGTTATTATTGATCAAATGTCAGTAGAAGTGCCCATGATTGAAAGTGAGCAAGTGGTTAATGAGGCTGTTATTTTAGAAAATGACTTGCCAGTCATTGCTGATAAGCCAGTTAAACCTTAGTAATAAAACAATATGTTGTAAGTAGGGCTATTGATAGCTCTTGCTAATGTAAAAAAAACGCGAATGTGGTGGAACGGTAGACACGTCAGCTTGAGGGGCTGGTGCCAGTATTGGTGTGGGGGTTCAAATCCCCCCATTCGCACCATTTTTAGTGGCTTTATTGCAGTAGAAATTTTTAATTTGCCTGCTTTGGCATTTTTTATGTATTGATTCTAGTCAGAGCAGTGTGCTAATAAATAACCACGAAAGGTCACAGAAAACTTAAAGCCCATATCTAATTAAGGTATTGGGCTTTTTTTATGCCTGCTAGTATTCTAAAAAATATTTATGGAGAAAGTTTGGTGAGTATAATTTTTCAGATAGGGTTTAGATTCTTGTGCGATAATTTTTTGATGGCTTTAGGTTTTCCTAGTTTAGTTGTAGCAATATCAATCTGTCGGGTGGTCATGAAATATTAAAAGATACAAGGTATTGCCCCCCGCCCTGTTTTTAGTCTGGAATTACTCAACAAAATGTTGAGAAGGATAAATTAAGTGCATGAGCTGTCATTGTGTGATGACCTACTTAGTCAAGTCGGTATTATTGCTAGAGAAAATAAAGCATCATCTGTTAATAGTATTACGCTGCAAATTGGGCCTTTATCGGGCGTTGAGCCCTCTTTGCTAGAGAGTGCTTTTGTTATGATGAGAGAGGGGACTATTGCTGAAAATGCTCAGTTTCTTGTGCAAATTTCATCGGTAAAAGTAAGCTGCGGATTGTGTGGCAAGCAATCGGAAGCCGCAGCCAATCACTTGGTGTGTGGTATTTGTGGAAGTTTTGAAACCACATTAATCAGTGGTGACGAACTCATTCTAGCAAGTGTTGAGATGAACTGTATTGCTTAAGATTAAGAAGTGTAAAGTGTATAAAAATTTCGAATAACTGGGACTTAAAGTTGTAAATGTTCATGGACTCTAACTTAAAATATTAAAGAATTGATATGTTTGATTCTTTGATGTTTTTTTTACTGCGTTAAGATTCATGGTGAATTTCATTCTTTCATTATGAACAGATTTTTTGATTCTGTTAGTTTGGACGCATTTTATACAGAAGAAGGCTAGTTGTTTTTATGTCGAAATCAATAGGTCATTTTAGGGTGTTAGCGCGATTATGATAATTGCGGATTACACGCCGATAATAACTAGAATTATGGCTTTTTCATTTATAATATTTAGATGTGTCATAGAGACGCAAGAAAGCGTCATCTTATGGTGTGTCAATAGGCGCACCTAAATGTCGTGCTTAATTGCGTTATTTGTATATAAATCAATAAGATATGAAAATACTGAACGTTTATTTTAAAAATATTAATTCGCTTGAAGGTGAGAATCGAATTGATTTTGATAAAGCGCCGATTGTTGATGCGGGCGTATTTGCTATTACTGGCCCGAATGGCTCAGGAAAATCCAGTATTTTAGATGCGATTACTTTGGCCTTGTATGGGCAGACGTTTCGCTTTCCTAAGCCGGCTGCAAATGTGATGAATAATAATACAGCCAGTTGTTTTGCTCAGGTTGAATTTTTAATTGGTGGTGAAAAATATCGTTCTAGTTGGCAGGTAAAGCGAGCTAATGCTCAGATTGATGGTGAGTTGATGGCGGTAGATATGCGCTTGACTCAAGTGAATGATGAAGAACGGATATTAGCTAATGAGCCACATAAAGTGTTGGCTCAGAATACTGAATTGACAGGGATGGATTTTCGCCGTTTCACGCGTTCTATTATGTTGGCTCAAGGTGATTTTGCGGCTTTTTTAAAGGCTTTAGATGTTGAGCGGCTGGATATTTTAGAGCGTATTATAAATAAAGATATTTATACGGATTACAAACAGGATGTGCAGGCAGCAACAGAACAAGCACAACGTAAATTAGTTGAATTACAAGCGCGTTTAGCTGATATTGCATTAATGAATGATGAACAGTTGAGTGTGGCTGAGTTGGATTTGGCTGATCAAAAGCTGTCATTTGCCGAATTAAAACAGGAAAAAACCAGTTTATTGCAATTGCAGGCGAGTTTGCAAAATTTACAGGAACTTGAACAACGTATCTCTCAGCTGGAAAAAGTTCATGCCAATGAGCAGCAGCAGTTGGCTTTGGCAGAGGCAGATTTGGCGACTATTGCTAGTTCTCGGGATGTTATAGCATTCGAACCTGAATTACATAAGCTGGCTGAAAAAAAAGCGGCTATTGCACAATTAGACAAGCAAATTTCGGCAGAGCAAGCGGCGATAGAGCAAACTCAAGAGCAATTGTCGCAGGCTGATGTTGATGAACGTTACTTGGCTAATTTGGTTCGTCACGATGCACAAGTCCAACAGCAAGCGCTGGATACTTTACAAAGTCAATTAACGCAAACGGCAACAGAGAAACATTCTGAAGTAGCGCTCAAGGATGCTTTGGAAGCGCAGTTGCCAGAAAAACAGCAAACTTTAGTCACTGTCGAGTCGTGGCTTGCTGCGCATGAGAAAGATCATTTTCTTGTGGAAAATATGCCTGAATTGGGGCGTTTAAGAACGTTGCGTCAGCGCAGTCAGGATATGCAAAAAGCGTTGAAGATTTTTAATAAAACGAATCAAAACGCCTCGTCAGCATCGACTAAAAATCAGGCGAGTATGCGCACTCTGGAAAAAGAAATAGATAGCGCTAAAAAGGCATTGGAGATTTTGAATGAAGAATTGGAATTCATTGCTAGTGGTCATAGTCTTGATGAAATGTTGGTGTTGCGAGCTGAACAAAAACAACGTGTCGCTGATTTTATTGAGCTATTAAATCTAGCTAAAGTCTATAAGCGTTTTGTCCGTAGGGGGCTTTCCAAGCGCCATGCGAATATTGATAAGGCGCAATTGGATGATCAGTTGCAGGCTAAAAAAGATCAAATTGAATCAGCACAAATTATTCATCGAATTTTAGAGAAAGCAGCTTACCGAGAAGAGCTGACTTTGCGTTTGACGGCTGATAGAGCGAAGTTGGAGGACAATACACCTTGCCCTTTATGCGGTTCTGAAGTACATCCCTATGCAAGGAAACCGCCCGTTGTTAATGACTCTAAAGGCGCTTTAGCCGAGCAGGCTAGATTGCTGCGATCATTGCAGGCGGAAGAGAAGCGCATTAACCAGCAATTGATTGCTTATAATAAAGTGGTTGATGGCAACACTGAGCATGTAGAGCGGATTAATAGGGTTCAAGCTGAATGGTTGACCTCATGTACGCGCCTTAATGCTGTGAGCGATGAATTAAACATCGACAGTTTTCGTGTTATGCGTTTACGCATCAAAGCGGAAAAGAATGAATTAAAAGAAATTGAGGTACTAATAAAGCGGTTTCAGTCGAAAAAGAAAGATATTGCTAAGATGGAGGTTTTTGGGATTAAAAAACAGAGTGCGCTTGATAAGCTCAAAACTAAGCAACAATCATTGGATGAGAGTGGTCAGGGGCGTCCGCATGAAATGGTTCTGTTAGAAACCGAGTTAGCAGAAAATATGCAAGAGGAAAGTACGCTGACGAAGTTAATTAGCACGCAATTGCAGGAAGTTGGTGACAAGTTGCCTAGCTTGGGTAAAGAAAATGCTTTGTATGATCTATTAAGTAAGCGCAGGCAAGATTATCAGAGTTACAGCATGCGCCAGAATTCTTTGGCTGCAGAAATAAGTCAGCTTATTGCGAAAGTCAGCCAATGCCAGAAAAATATTCAGGAGCAAGATAAGAAATTACAAGAGCTAGATATGCAAATTAACGAGCGTCAGTTGTCGCAGTTATATTTTTCTTTGCTAGACCAGCAAGCTGAGTTAGCGAAGTTAAAGAGAGCTAATAGTTTGTTATTAGCCGAGTTAAATGTGCAAAGTAATGCGTTGGCATTGCAGTTACAAGGTTCTCCTTATGAGTCTTTGGAACAAGTGCAAGCGTTACTTAAATTATCTGAGCGTCAGGATGAAATTAAAGCTTTATTTGATCGTTTGCAGCAAAATTTAGTTAAATATCCTGTTGAGCTTGAAGTGCTTAATAAACAGCGAAGTGCCGAGCGAGCACATATTCCAGCGACAGAGACTTTGGAAGGCGCTGTTATACAGTTAAGGGATAAGACGGTAAAAATGGAGATCGTTGCTCAAGAAATTGCGACGTTGGAAAGGAAATTAGCTGAGCAGCAGCAATTAAAGCAAAATAATGCACAATTATTGAAAACTATTGAACAGCAGGAAATAGCAGTAAAACAAGGGCAAGAAGAATTAGAGGCGATCAATGCTGAGCCAGAAAATATTTTCAGACAACGTGTACAGGCGGGTGTAACAGGTAAATTGTTGGCCTCGGCAAATAGTTTTCTGGATAAGATCAGCGGACGATATCATGTCTCCAGTATGACCTGTGAAGCAGGGTTGGCATTAGAAATTGTTGATACTCAAAAGAAAAATATTAGACGAGCAGTGAGTTCTTTGTCTGGGGGAGAGGCTTTTGTGGTCAGCTTGGCTATGGCCTTAGGCTTATCAGAAATAGCGAATAATGGTCGGGCGATTGATTCCTTATTTATTGATGAAGGTTTTGGTAATTTAGATGCAAAAACGCTTTATACAGTTGTTACAACATTAAAAAGTTTAAAAGCGCATGGTAAAACAGTGGGAATTATTTCGCATATTGAGGGAATAAAGCAGCAAATACCGACTCAGGCGGAATTAATTAGGCAAGAGAATGGTGTGTATAAGGTTGTTGTGCATGGCGCGGCGGTCGAAAAAGTAGAGTTATCCAGAGATATTGCTTAGATATATTAGAGGCTTTTAATTCTGCTCTTTCATTGAGAAAAGAGCAGAGTTAGACATCATAATTTTTGTACGGTTAAAAATCAGTAGCGAACATATCACCATAGGCGGTTTCAACTGTTAGATAGTTTTGCCAGGGGTGAATCGGTTGTACGATAGGTTTGGTTGGTAAAAGAAACAATGTAAGGTCAAGAACACCAACAAGCGTGCGTCCGCCTGCTTGTAGTATTCCAAGTCCTAAACCGCCGGTTAGTCCATAGATCAAATTAGTGTCATTAGATACTTTAATGATGTTTTTAGGGATTTCAAAAAAGCCTAAGGTTGAATTAGATAGCCCCCAAAGTGCTTTTTGACCTATTTTTTGACCATAAGATGCTCCTTTGGGTGTTGCAGACAAGGTCTGAGTTTTTGATGCGTGATTTTCGGCAGCGATGGGTGTTTCATTCGCTGAACTAGGGGAAGAAAAACAAAAGAAAATGCTACTAACTAGGACTAATAATATTGTTTTTTTGGGGTTCATTAGATAATAACCTTTAAATATATTGTAGGTAAAATTCTTATTAAATTGAAGTATAGCAGAACTTTTTAAGAATTAGAGACGAGAATAAAATAAACGATAAAAACTAAATCGGGTAATTTTTAGAAATTATCTGTATGTTGATGGAAAGGGAAATAGTGATTCTTTCCTGCGTTTTCAGGGGCAAACGTCGTTTATATTCACAGATAATCAGAAGTTGCATGAAGTCGGTATAGGTTTGCATTCTCTGGGTTCTTTTAATGTTATGTTAGCAAGCCTTTTTGTAAATTTATTCGTCAGTTCCTGTTGCAAACAATAGG
>JAIPFI010000180.1 GCA_021736705.1 Methylococcaceae bacterium
AAGATGGCAACATCGGCTTAATTAAAGCGGTGGATCGATTTGATGCGCAGCGTGATATTCGCTTTTCGACTTATGCCAGTTATTGGATTAAGCAAACCATTTCTCGATCCATTGTTAGGCAAGAAAAAATAGTCCGTCTGCCTTTTAACTTGGCGGCTAAAGCGCCATTGGTATTAAAAACCATGCGCAGCGTCTTGAGTGAAACCAGTCGATGGCCCAGTGCACATAAGCTTGCTGAGTTATGCGCTATGCCTGAAGAAGAGGTATTAGCCATTATTAATAATTATCAGCCAAGCACGTCTTTAAATCAGAGTATTGATGATAGTGAGGACATGCCTGAATTAATGAGTACGCTAGAACAGCATCATTATCCACAGCCACTGAATAGTTTATTGAGCGCTGATTTGCAACACTTTTTGCGAGGTGCAATTGCGATATTAAGTGCGCGAGAAGCGGATATTATTTGTCGTCGCTTTGGTTTAGAAAACACACCAGAAATGACCTTACAAGATATTGCCAACCAATTAGGTTTAACCCGTGAGCGTGTGCGCCAGATACAAAATGATGCACTGATTAAATTAAAAAAACAGTTTAGTCATGATTTATGTTTCAAGGAGTGGCAATGAGACTTTGGACATTACATCCTAAGTACTTGGATGCAAAAGGATTGGTTGCGCTTTGGCGTGAAGCATTGCTGGCGCAAAGTGTCTTGTCTGACCAGACTAAGGGTTACAGAAGCCATCCTCAGCTAGAACGATTCAAAGCCTCGTCAGATCCCTTAGCGGCAATCGCGAGCTATTTGCGAATCATAGCCAGTGAAGCAGATGCAAGAGGCTACAAATTTAATAAAGCTAAGATAGCCAATGGGTCACTGCAGAGTCAAATCCAAGTCACCCGTGGCCAAGTTGCTTATGAATATCAACATCTTTTAAATAAGCTCAGTTTACGTGATGCGGAAAGGTATTCACTATTTAAGTCAGTAAAGCTAATCGATATACATCCTTTATTTGATGTTGTAGAGGGTGAGATAGCGTCATGGGAAATTGTTTAGATGGAAGGCTCGTCATCTTAGGCGTGCATAAAATAAGTTCGTCATTTGTAGGTTTGAATCACACCTATAATAAGATTTATTCCCAGCGTTGGGTCTCAAATAACCACGTAGGGCGCGGCTTTAGCCCTACGCGCTGGTATTTTTTAACCGACTGATTGTGCGCTTTAATTAATGCACATTCCTTATTAAGTGAAGCAAGTAATTTTATAAAATAATAATAAACGCAGGAGTTTGCAATGACCTGGAAAAATGGACAAGAACAACCCAAAAATAATGAAGATAAACCCCAAGCTGAATGGGAGAAAAAGCTTGAATTTATGTGGCGTAATAGCTTAGAAAAAGGGCAGGATTATTTTAAGCATCATGCTAAAAAACTGCTCAGCTATGCTCTGGCTTTGGTGATTTTTGCTTGGTTAGACAGTGGCATTTATATTATTGATCAAGGTAATCGAGGTGTCGTGACGCGTTTTGGTCGCTATAGCGCAACCACTTTGCCCGGCCCCCATTGGCATATGCCTTTTCCTATTGAGCAGGTGGAAAATGTTAATGTTGAAAAACAACGTTTTATTGAAGTGGGCTATCGATCTAATGGTGGACCAGCAAGAGGGCAACCGGCACTACCTGAATCTTTAATGCTCACTAAAGATGAAAATATCATTAGCGTCAGATTAGCCATTCAATATCAGATCAAAGATGCGCGCGATTATCTGTTCAAGGTTAGAAATAATGAAGCGACGCTGAAACAGGTCACCGAAAGTATTGAGCGCGGTGTTATCGGGCGTAACACTATGGATTTTATTTTAACCGAAGGGCGTAGCCAAATCGTTAATGAAATTAAAGATGAAGTGCAGCTCGCTATGGATCAATATAAAACGGGTTTACGGGTCGCCAGTGTCAACTTGCAGGATGCACAGCCGCCCGAGCAAGTACAAGATTCTTTTGAAGATGCCATTAGAGCGCGCGAAGACAAACAACGCTTAATTAATGAAGCAGAAGGCTATGCCAATGAAGTAATTCCCAAGTCACGCGGAGCCGCAGGCCGAATAATTAAGGAGGCGGAAGCGTATGAGGCGCAAATTATTGCTAAGGCGGAAGGTGAAAGTCAACGTTTTGAGCAATTATTAGTGCAATACGAGAAAAAACCGAGCATTACTCGTAAGCGCTTGTATTTGGAAGCGAAAGAGCAACTGTATAGTCACACGAATAAAGTATTGGTCAACATGGAAAAGGGTAACAGCAATTTTTATCTGCCCTTAAATCAGATGAACCAGCAAGCTAATACGCAGCAGCCAAGCAATTCATCACAAGGCATTAACAACGCATCAGGTGCAAACGTTAAAAGTGCAAACAACCCCAAGCATGCCAATATCCGTAATAGCAGCAGGAGTAGCAGATTATGAATACAACACAAACGATGATCATACCTCTTGGCCTAAGTGCCTTGATATTAAGCGCCATGTCCATATTCTATGTGGGTGAAAGTGAAAAAGTGATTAAATTTCAGTTAGGCGAAATCGTTAAATCAGATTATCAGCCGGGGCTGCATTTTAAGCTGCCTTTGATTAATAATGTCAGTGCCTTTGATGCACGCATATTAACCTTAGATGCTAAATCAGAGCGTTTTTTAACCTCAGAAAAGAAAAATGTGATTGTCGATTCGTTTGTTAAATGGCGCATTGGTGATGTAGATACTTATTACACCACGATGGGCGGTGATGAGTATCAGGCGAATTTGAGGCTGGATCAAATTATGAAAGATGCCATGCGCGGTGAATTTGGTTTACGCACCATTAAGCAACTGGTATCAGAGGATCGTGGTGAATTACGTCAGGTCTTAATGACTAAATTATCACCGATTGCCGCAGAATATGGCATTGAACTAATTGATATTCGTATTAAACGCATTGATTTACCCGATGAAGTCAGTAGCTCAGTGTATCGACGTATGGAGGCTGAACGACAACGCGTTGCCCGTGAATTTCGTTCTCAAGGGGGCGAACAAGCGGAGCAAATTAGCGCTCAGGCAGATAAAGAGAAAGAAATAATCCTCGCCAATGCCTACCGCGATGCTGAAAAAATACGTGGGCGAGGTGATGCGCAAGCGGCTGAAATTTATGCCAATAGCTATGGTAAAAATGAAGAGTTTTATGCGTTTTATCGTAGCCTAAGCGCCTATCAGGTGGCTTTTGAAAACACGGAAGATACCATGCTTTTAGAGCCTAATTCAGATTTCTTTAAGTATTTTTCTAAAGAACAATAAGGAGGAGATGATGATCTCTCGTATTATTAAATTTTCAGCTTGGTTAATCATGGGCGTCGTTTTGTTTTCGGTGTTTTCCAGAATAACCATGCAAAGTAATGCTGTGAATTACGCAGTCTCCTATTCCGATTTTATTCAGGACATACGTAACGGCACTTTGTCTGAAGTAAATATTGATGGTGATGAAATAAGTGGTTATCGGCGTAACGGCGAACCGTTTGTTACTTACAATCCCAATGACCCCAAGCTGATTGATGAGCTATTGCAATATGATGTAAAAATTAAAGTGGCAACACCGCAAAAAACCTCCATGTTTATGCAGATTTTTATCTCTTGGGCGCCGATGTTGCTATTGATTGGTGTTTGGGTCTATTTTTCCCGCAAGCAACAAGGCGGTATGGGCGGCGGACAAATGGATATGGGTAAAAGCCGAGCCAAGCTATTAGAAGAAGACCAGATAAAAGTGGGCTTTGCTGATGTCGCAGGCGTCGAAGAGGCGAAAGAGGATGTTATGGAAATTGTTGATTTCCTGAAAGATCCTACTAAATATGAATTTGTCGGTGGCAAAATACCGCATGGTGTGTTATTGGTTGGTCCGCCGGGAACAGGTAAAACGCTATTGGCACGTGCTATTGCGGGTGAAGCAGGCGTGCCCTTTTTCTCTATTTCTGGTTCCGACTTTGTAGAAATGTTTGTTGGGGTTGGTGCGTCTCGTGTGCGTGATATGTTTGCACAAGCGAAACAACGTGCGCCTTGTATTATTTTTATTGATGAGATTGATGCCGTTGGTCGTCAACGCGGCGGCGCCGGTACAGGGGGTGGCGGAAATGATGAAAGGGAACAAACCTTAAACCAGTTATTGGTCGAAATGGATGGCTTTAGTGGTAATGAGGGCATTATTGTTATTGCCGCGACTAACCGCTCAGATGTTTTGGATAAAGCCCTATTAAGACCCGGACGTTTTGATCGTGAAATACATGTGGGTTTACCTGATATCAAAGGCCGCGAGCAAATACTCAAGGTTCATGCGCAAAAAATCCCTCAAGCTGAAGATGTTAATATTCGCGATTTAGCGCGTGGCACCCCCGGTTTTTCGGGCGCTGAACTAGCCAATTTAATCAATGAAGGCGCTTTATTAGCCGCGCGCAATAATAAGCGCGTAGTGACCATGAATGACTTAGATAAGGCGCGTGATAAATTATTAATGGGCGCTGAAAAACGCTCGATGGTCATGCGCAAAGAAGACTTATTAATGACCGCTTATCATGAAGCGGGTCATGCCATTGTCGGGCGTCATGTGCCAGAACATGATCCGGTTTATAAAGTCAGTATTATGCCGCGCGGCGGGGCCTTGGGTATCACTATGTTTTTACCGGAAATGGATACTTATAGTGCCAGTAAAGATAAGTTGGAAAGCCAAATTTCTGGACTTTTTGGCGGGCGCATTGCTGAGGCCTTGATTTACGGTAAAAACAAAGTCACCACAGGTGCTTCTAATGATATACAGCGCGCTACCCAACTGGCACGGAATATGGTGACTAAATGGGGCTTGTCTGACACCTTAGGGCCTATGGACTATGGTGATAGTGAAGGTGGCTATATGGGCGCGCAAGCTAAACCAATGTCTGAACAAATGGCACAAACGATTGATGAAGAAGTGCGTAAAGTCATTGATAAAAACTATCGGCGGGCTGAAGATATTTTAAAGGACAATATTGAAATTTTGCACAATATGGCACAAGCCTTAATGGATTGGGAAACGATTGATAAGTTTCAGATCAGTGAATTGCTTGCGGGTAAAAAATTAGCGCCTCCCACCCTTGAGCCAGAAATGAATAATGCCCCTAAGGATGATGCTATCAAAACACCAAAAAGTAAGGTCGCTATGGTTAATTGAGTCGCTTCAAAGATGCCGCATACTGCTGACCTTTTTGCTCTTTTCAAAGGTTCTCCTCCAACAGCCCTTCTGAGGCAATATTGTCAGAAGGGTTCTTTTTACTGGATTTTATTATGAGTACTATCGCTTCTGTTCGACTTAAGACAGTGAAAAAAGCCCTAAAATACAGTGCTGAAGCTAATTATTATCTGGCTATTTTAATCAGTTTTGCTGCTGCTATTATGGCTATGTCAGGTAATGAGGGTTTTTTAAATACCGGTGAGGATTTTTACAATCCATTGATTAATAATCTAAAAATAATGCTGGCTTATATGCTTTTGGCTGAATTTTCTGTGTTTGGTTTTTGTCTTATAAAACGTAGTTATACTGAATTGGTCGTTGTAGGTATATTTCTGCTCTTCATACCTAGCGGGCTAAAATTTTATGCACAGGTCAATCAACTGGATCTGGACTATTCTTTTGATATTTTTTTCTTATATACCGGACTTTCGCATATATTTTATGGCTTGTTATGGAAGTATTGATTAAGCTACCTTAGGAATGAGCACAAAATAACTTCGACAACTAATTTTTTTGTGGGAGCG
>JAIPFI010000181.1 GCA_021736705.1 Methylococcaceae bacterium
AAGTATTATTGATTACTTGGCTTTTTATAACGGCAAGCGAACACACTCTAAATTAGGCTATAAATCGCCCTTAGAGTTTGAGCGTGAGTTCCATCAGAAATAGGTCTAAGAAAGTGTCCTGTTTTACTTGACCATTACATTTTTGAATGGCATGGGTTTTTATATAGGCTTCAACCAGGCTTTTTTGGAATTTAAACGCTTCAGCAATCGTGTCGATAAACATGCAGTGTTGAGCGACGCCTTCTATATTAAAGGTGTTGCTCACGCTACCGACGGACATGACTAATGTGTCATAAGAGAAAGTACGTTGTGGAATCAGTTCTTCGCCAGCGTCATTATACGTTGGGCTGACGTAGATTTCTTTGGCGGCTCGATTAAGTCCTTCCATTTTTCCCAAGCGGAAACGAAAGTAATTGCGGTGTGCTTGGGCTAAGTATTCTAGTTCTTCGGACGCATCTAAAGTACCCGCTGCGACTTCATGTAGTAAAGGTTTCCAAATATGCGTGTGCGAGGCATCGAGCAAGATAATTTCGGCTATGCCCGGTTTACCTAGTTTTTTGCCTAGGCTCGTGGCTAATTCTAAGCCTGCTGCGCCTCCGCCGACTATAAGGATTCTGTGTATGGGGTTGCTGCTATTCATATCAAAGTACCTGTATAAGTATTATTGTTAGGAATAAGGCTTTAATAACCTGAACAGGAGTAAAAAAGCTTTAGCTTTTTTCGTCAAACACCGCAATAGCTAAAGCTATTGCACGCCTTATCAAGTGTCGAAGTTAATAAATACTCATCTCTTATTGTGTTTCAACTATACCGCATTTTAGCGAGGTATTAGAGTGTAATTTTATCGGCAAAGGGGGCGGGTGAGCGTATAATGGCCTTAGTTTTCCTAAATCTTTATACTTAGAGCTGTGATTTATGTATCGTTCCCTTTTGTTGTGTTTAGTCTTATTTTCTAACTCAGTTTTTGCTGAGCAAGAGCCTGTTGCTGCGTCGGAAACATCTGAAGCAGAAGAATTGCTAGAGGTACCTGAAATGCCATTGCCTGTGGAAAATGGCGAGCCGATGAATGCGGATATTACCATTACTCGAAAAGGTAAGAAAACGATTCATGAATACAGTGTTAATGGCAAAATTTATAAAATAAAAATCATTCCTGATGTCGGGCCGGCTTATTATTTTATTGATTCTAATGGCGATGGGGAAATGGAAGAAGTGAAAGCCAGTGATTTAGATGATAAATTGAGAATCAATCAGTGGACTATTTTTAGTTGGTAAGCATTGTCAGTTTATACCTCGCTTAGTCAGGCTCAAATTGAGCCGTTTATTGGTTCGTATGGTTTTACTTCACTTCAGCAGTTTTCCGGTATTAGTGCAGGGATAGAAAATACCAATTATTTATTAAAGACAGCACAAGGCAACTTTGTCTTAACCTTGTATGAACATTTTACGGCGCATGAAGTGAGTGATTATTTGCTTTTAATGCAACAGTTAAGCGAGCATGCAGATTACTATCCTTGTCCGCTTGCTGATGCTAAACAGCAAACTTTGAGGACTTTGGCCAATAAACCCGCCGCTTTATTTAAGTGTTTGCCGGGTGAGTCTGTTGCTATTGCTACGCTTAAACAATGTCAATCGATCGCCTCTGCTTTGGCGCGTTTACACTTAAGCAGCTCCTTTATGGGGTTTACCAAGAAAAATCCTCGATCTCTTATTGCTTTGCAGATCAGTGCGCAGCAACTCGCACGGTATTTGTCGGCACAAGATTTGGCTTTATTGGAAGATGAACTTGCCTATCAATTTAATCAAGAAACAGATCATTTGGCTCAAGGTCTTATTCATGCCGATTTATTTAAAGATAATGTCTTATTTGTCGGTGATACCGTCACTGGCTTATTGGATTTTTATGCCGCTTGTTGTGATTGTTATCTCTTGGATGTGGCCGTTGCTTTGAATGATTGGTGTATGAATGAGCAAGGTCTTTTTGAGCAAGAAAAACAACACCTTTTTTTACAAGCGTATCAATCGGTACGTGCTTTTTCTGTTGCAGAAGAACGCATGTTACCTGTTTTCTTAAGGCGTGCCAGTTTACGTTTTTGGTTGTCTCGTTTGGAACATCGATTTAACCCAAGGGCAGGAGAAATAACGCAGGATAAAGATCCGTATCCGTTTAAGCGATTATTGATACGGCATAGAATGGCATCCTAACCTGATGAAATGTAAGGTTGTAGTGGGGATATTAGGCGGCTAATAATTGATTTTGCGTGTTACAATCCGAAACAGGTGTATCAAATAATAATTATAAAGAGGAGTTCACAATGAAATTGAAACATGGCTTATTAGCAGGCGCGGCACTTTTATTTTCAGTTGCAGCGCAGGCTGAAGTTAAATTAGACGATGATGCTAAAGTTTTAGGTAAATGGAATTTGTATGCTGAGGCGATTAAACTAAATGCAGAGAAAGTCGATCTTATGTCTACATGGGATTTTAGGAAAGATGGCATCATACACACGGAATCTGAAGACCGGGTTGGACGTACAAAAACTTTAGTGATTGAGTTAAATTATCTGATTGAAGATGGCGTGATTAAGAAGCAAAAAACGATAGGTCGTTCTAAGATGGAAACGTGTAACGTCATTGAGTTGGATGCTAAAGAGATGACTTTAAAATGTACCGGCGTTTATTTATTTTTCCGTCGTTAAGTCTCAGTATTTTTGTAAAGGGCGAGGCTTTATTAGCCCGCCTTTAGCTCTTCTTGTTCCCAAACTCCGTTTGGGAACGTGAGGAAAGTAAGCTCTACTGACCAAAAAAGTTAAAGCAGCGCCGTTGCTTTATGTATTCCCAAAGCAGCACTTGAGAATAAAAAAAGGCGGGCTAAAGCCACGCCCTACGATTTTAGGTATTAACTTCCCCAGCTATTTTCGCTAACAAATTCTTCTAAAGCGCGTCTTTCTGCCCAGTTTTCTAGCTCTAACATGGGTTTAGTATAAAATTCTTCTACATGACCTAGGCACAATATAGCTATCGGCTGGCTGCCTTGCGGCATGTTTAATAAGGTAGATAATTTGTCAGGATCAAATAAAGATACCCAGCCCATGCCTAATCCTTCAGCGCGTGCAGCGAGCCAAATGTTTTGTATGGCGCAAGAGGCAGAAGCGAGATCCATTTCCGGTAAAGTACGGCGACCAAAGATATGTTGTTCACGATTGTCAGGCAAGGCGACGACTAAGAGTTCGGCGCATTCTAAAACGCCTGCAACTTTAAGCTTCATAAATTCATCTTTGCGCTCGCCTAAGGCTTGGGCGGTGAGCTGACGCTCTATTTCGACTAATTGGTGAATAGACTGACGTAGCGCGTTAGAGGTGATGCGGATAAAACGCCACGGTTGCATCAAGCCGACACTGCCCGCTTGGTGTGCTGCTTGAAGTAATTTAGCTAAGGTTTCAGCGGCAATTGGCTGTTCAATAAAATGACGTATATCTCGGCGTTCGGCTATTGCACGATACACACCGGCAATTTCTGCCTCAGAAAATTTATGTTTATCCATAGATTAATACCCAATTAACTAAAACAGCGGCTTCGATGATTTCCACGCTCGCACCATAGACATCGCCGGTCATTCCTTGTAAGCGTTGTAAGGCTAAATGACGTATCCAACCGATAATAAAGAGCGTGCTCAGCACAATATAAATCGAGAAAAACCAAGCGCAAGCCGCCAGCGCAGTGACGACGATGATAGCCGCAACTTGTTTAGGTAGATGCTGTTGCATGGCACTACCTAAACCCTTTTCTCTGATATAAGGCGTGCTGAGCATGAATAGCAAAAGGCTTAAGCGTGCTAAAAAGGGCGCGACTAAAAGCGGCAGTAGCGCTTGCTCTGAATTAAGCAGTTGTTGTAAAGCACTCCACTTTAAAAGTAACAGCAAAACTAACACGATAACGGCAATAGGCCCTGCAGCGGGATCTTTCATAATCGCTAAGCTACGCGCTTTATCACCTAAGCCACCCACCCAAGCATCACTGCAATCCGCTAAGCCATCCAAATGTAAGCCGCCCGTTATCAATACCCACAGACTTAAAATCAGTACGGCATTCAGTGCTATCGCATGAGGCGGTAAACAATAAGCCAGCAAGGCGAGTAGGCTACCGATTAATAAACCGATCAGCGGATAAAAAAGTACGGATTGACCTAAACGCTGATCGGAGAATTCAACCCTAATATTGAGTGGGAAACGCGTTAAAAATTGTATGGCAAGTGCAAATGAGGCAAGCATGAACAGCGGGAATTTAGGTGATTGGCGCACGGACAAAAGCCCGTGACACGCAGATGAACTTACTTTAAAGGGCGACCTTGTTGGTCTTTATCTATTCTGCCGGTGATTAATAAAATCCCTTCGACAAAAGGCCATAAATAGCCACTACCTAAAGTGAAGGCGGTTACCGTCATCTGGATCATAGCAATTTTATAAAAACCTAAATACCAGCGATGACCACCAAAGAGTCCCGTTAAAGGGAACATCGCTAAGAAAATAGCGAGCTTGCGTGATTTGACGGCCTCTTTATGCTGTAAATAGCTGCCGATGAGAGTCACTAGGCTGGCTGTATCGCCTTCGCCTTCAAAGAGTACGTCGGAATCAATGCGGGGCTCTTCGGTTTCGCTCCAGTCATCAATATGAAAGCCATAATAAAGCTCATCGCATTTAATGACGCCGGTTTGTGTGTTTGCATCGTAACTTTTAATTTTTCCAATCATGCTTTAAGCCTCTTTAATAATATGCTGGAGATTTTACTACAACTCAGCGATCTGCTGGGAAATATCGCCCTACGTTGATTACGATGATTTTTTCATTTTTTTTGCTAACACCTTGCTTAGCCAGCCGATCAATAAGGCTCCCATAAGGATGCTAACGGCTAACGCAAACCATGTATAACGGTCATTGTTAATTGGGTAAATGTCAGGCGTTAGCGGTGCAGTTAAACCTAATATACTGCTTAAATCTCCCGTGCCTTTGCCGACTTTTAACTGCGCTTTCATGCCTTTTTCGGTGTGGGTCGAGACTTCACAGTGGATGTAATAGGTATGATCTCGAGCGGGGACAATAAAGGAGGCTGTCTTTTGTCCTTTGCCATAGAGCTCAATGCTGAACATGCCTTCGGGGTACATATAACCGGGTAAGCCATGCAGCATAAATTGATGGCGAATATCATCTTCATTGATAAAGGTTACATTGATGCGTGCGCACCCCGGGGCTTGCCAATCACGTTTATCATAAGTGAACATTTTGCCATTAAAGTCCAAGGCATATTTATGGCTGCCGCGAATAGTAATATCCACATCTTTGGATATTTCTTTGCAATCCTTAGGGAGTTTGTCGGGGTTATGATTCATAATCATGCCCGTTTCATCCATGATCATACCGCCATGGTTCATGGCCGAGTACGTAGCCGTGGAACTGAGTAATGAAAGTAAAAGTAGAAGCGTTTTCATATTAATCTGCCTTATTTAGACCACGAACAATAAAGAGTAGTAAGCCTATAATAAGGCCAACCAATAAGCCCCATAAAATAAGATGGACATAATCAGGTGCTAACATACCTGCATCTTTTTCTCCCCACAGCGGTTTTTCTTTGTTTTGGTAGCTATTGGTCAGTACGTCATCTAATTCATGCTCATGTATCATGGGCATGCCATTAGGATTTAACATACTCTCATAAACCATAAATGCGAAAGTTCCACCTGGACTAATGCCATCATTAGAAATGCCGGTTCCCACATG
>JAIPFI010000182.1 GCA_021736705.1 Methylococcaceae bacterium
CCAATGCTGATAGCAAGATAAAGCAGTAGTGTCAGTTAGAAGCAGAGCGACCTAACGTACAAAACGTTTTAAAATTTAGCCAATTTTGGGGTAATCCGTGCGTGATTTGATTGAGTTTTTCTTAGGTAGTGAGGCCATGCAACCGCATGGCTATTGTTTTCTTTGGCAACCCACCTTGCTTTGGTTATCAGTCATCGCCAACCTTTTAATTGCGGTGGCTTACTTTTCCATTCCGGTCGCTTTGCTGTATTTTAGCTATCGGCGTAAAGATTTTCACTTTCGCAATCTCGCGCTATTTTTCAGTTTATTTATATGCGCTTGCGGTCTCTCACATTTAATTTCCGTGTTCACCATCTGGACACCAATCTATGGTTTACAAGCCGTTGTTGAGGCCATAACAGCTTTGGTTTCCTCAACTGTGGCAATCGCCTTATGGGTCATGATGCCCGAAGCGTTAAAACTTCCCAGTACCCAAAGCTTACTCAGTGCCAATCAAGAGTTAGCCGAAGAGATTAAACAACACGAGGCGACTAAAGTCGAATTACTGCACTTAAACGCATCCTTAGATGAATTAGTGGCGTTAAAAACCAGAGAATTACAGATAAGTGAGCAGCGTTTTTACAGTATTTTTGAAAAAGCCCCGCTGGGTATCGCTGTAATCAATTCGCTGACCAGTAATTTCATGGATGTCAACCCAACCTGCGAGCAAATCATAGGTCGCCGCAAAGAGGAAATTTTGGGTTTAAATTGGATGGAAATCACCCATCCTGACGATGTGAATGACATCCGCAAAACGATTGCGCTGTCTATGCTTAATGTGGGCAACAGTGCGGCAGTCAAAATCACCAAACGCTATGTCCGACCAGATCATACGCAGGTTTGGGTTAAAATGACCACCGTGCCAATTCTCTCTGAAAAAACCTCGCCGTATTATTTGCAGCTTATCGAAGATGTCACCGATACTTATCTAGCAGAACAACAAGCGCAAAAACAAGCCAATATCTTAGAACAATCCCTCAATGAAATTTATATCCTGAACGTTGACAGCCTGCGCTTTGATCATGCCAACCAAGGTGCGATCAACAACATTGGTTTTAATTATGAGGAGCTGCAAAAGTTATCACTTTGGGATATAGCCGTTGGATTTGACGAGGTCGATTTCAGTGCCAACCTTGAACGATTAAAAAATAATGTACAAAATCAATTTCGCTTTGAAAGCACGCATCGGCGCAAAAATGGTAGTCAATATCCTGTAGAAGTCTGTTTACAGATTTACCGCAACACACCCGATTATCTGGTCGCCATTTGTTTAGATATCAGTCAACGCCAAGCCGCTGAACAGGCTTTAACTGATGAGTGCAATTTACTGTTGAACCTTATTAATCACATACCTGATTTTATTTCCTATAAAAACTTAGAGGGTAAATATGTTTTTTGTAACGAACGTTTTGCAAACTCCTTAAATCGTCCAGTGAGTCAGATTATGGGGCAAACAGACGCGAATGTGATGGATTTTGACCGTTTACAACGTATAGCCAAACGAGATCAGGCGGTTTTGGATCAAGATCAACCATTAGTCTTTGAAGATCAAATCATTTTGCCAAATGCTCAGACGATTGAAACTGAAATTGTTAAAGCCCCTTTCAAAAATGCTGAAGGCAAAACATTGGGTTTGCTGAGTGTGGTGCGTGATATTACCGAGCGCAAGGCGCAAGAAGAAAAAATAACGCGCTTAAGTCATTTGTACAGTTGTTTATCCAAAGCTAGCCACGCCTATATGCAGGTGAATAATATCCACGATTTATATACCATCGTTTGTAATGTCACCGCTAAACTACCCAACGTTGAATTGGTTTGGGTTGCCCGACCTGACAAAACACTGTTTATGACACCTGTCGTTTCAGCTGGACACATGCAAGAAGTATTAAAATATCAGCGCATCGCTATCGATGCACTAACACCCGAAAATCAAAATCCCCTGGCTCGTTGCTACCATCATAACCGCATGATTATCGATAATAGCGATTATTTCCGTGCATTTGGTATGGAGAAAGGGGCTTTTTGCTCAGTACCCATTTGGGAAAACGGTAAAAAATATGCGGTGTTGACGGTTTTAAGTGCTGATCCCAATTATTTTGATGATGCGGCTATGATTTTAATGGCAGAACTGGGGCTAGATTTATCGTTTGCCTTAGACTCATATGTGAATATTGCCGCCAAAAAAATCGCAGATGAAAAATTACGTGTATCTGCACAAGTTTTTAACCAAACGCTAGAAGGCATCATCATCACTGATGCCAACAATAACATTTTATCAGTCAATCCCGCATTTACTCAGCTGACCGGCTATGAAGAGCATGAGGTCTTGGGTAAAAATCCAAGTATTTTAAGTTCTGGGCAAAACAATGACAGTTTTTATAAAAAGCTGTGGAGTGAGTTATTAGAAAATGATTTTTGGCAAGGTGAAATCTGGAATCGCCGCAAAAATGGCGATCTTTTTGCTGAATGGATGTCGATTAGTTTAATTCGGGACTGCCAGGGCAACATATCGAATTATATTGCCATGTTTAGTGACATCACCACCCATGTGAACACTCAAAAACATATCGAATTTTTAGCGCACTATGATGCACTGACGAAGCTGCCAAACCGTGCACTGTTACAATCGCGCTTGGAATATGAGCTTCTAACATCGAGTCGTAACAAACAATCGTTTGCTCTGTTATTTATTGATTTAGACCACTTTAAAAGTATCAATGATGCACTCGGTCATGCCATGGGTGATTTAGTCTTAATTGAAGTCGCCAAGCGTTTACTGAGCACGGTACGCGAAGAAGACACGGTCGCACGACTGGGCGGCGATGAATTTAATATTTTATTACCGCATTGCAATGCTAATGGTGCGGCCATTGTTGCTAATAAAATCATTTCCTTCTTGGCTGAGCCACTCTTAATTGAAAGCTATAAACTGCATGTTTCACCGTCTATCGGTATAAGCTTATTTCCTGACAATGGGCAAACTTATGACATATTAGCCAGAAGTGCAGACACCGCTATGTATCAGGCCAAACATGGGGGACGTAATCAATTCCAGTTTTATACCCCATTAATGCAGGAACAAACCCAAAAACGTCTCATTTTGGAAAATGACTTACGCACGGCGTTGGTTAATCAAGAGTTACTGGTCTATTTTCAACCGCAAGTCGATACCCGCTCTGGGCATATTATTGGCGCTGAGGCTTTGTTACGCTGGAGTCATCCAACGCTGGGAAATATCCCCCCATCAGAATTTATTACCATTGCTGAAGATTGTGGCTTAATGGGGAACATCAGTAATTGGATTCTGGAGCAAGCCATCGCTCAAACCTGTGCTTGGCATAAATCGGGTTTTCTATTAACGGTTTCTGTTATTCTGTCCCATACTCAAATCAGCGATGCCCATATAGTTGAAAAAGTGCAGGATTTATTAACGACGTATAGTTTGCCCGCCAACTATCTCGAGCTGGAGATAACCGAAGGCGTAGCCATGAAAGATATCCAAAAAACCCTAGATGTGACACGGCAATTGGCGGGGCTGGGTCTTAAATTGTCGATTATCGATTTTGGTATGGGCTATTCCACCTTTAATTACTTGCAAGATTTGTCTTTGTATAAACTTAAAATTGATCGTTTTTTCATTAAAGGCATTGCTGAGAATATTGATAAAGAAAACTTAGTGGATGCTATCATTCACATGGCGAGAAGCCTCAATCTCAAAATCATCGCGCGAGGAATTGAAACGGAGCAGCAATTAGCCGTGTTCAAGGATAAGAGTTGCGAAGAATTTCAAGGGTTTTATTTTAGCAAGCCGATTCCGGCAGACGAGTTTTTAACGTTGATACAACAGCAACCCCACATAGACTCAGAATAGATAGACTCGATGTTCATTAGGCGCGATTTTTGCTAATCTTTTCTTGCTAACCGATTACGTTTTTTATTTTTTATCAACAGGTACCTTATGACAAGCAAATACACGCCTTTAAAAGATCACGATACGCCGATTAAAGTGTTATTCACCGGCTATCTTTGTACAGTGGGAATAGGCTATTTATTTGCCTTATTACAAATATTGTTCACACATGGTATGGCCGATGGAAAGTTTGGCTTATCCATTGATGATATTGTTTACAGTTATTATGGTAACCGCTCTGGAACAGTCATGGAAACCCAACTAAACGGTGCAATGAAAGAAAACGCCTCGGCTCAAGAGCCTTTCGATATGATCAAATGGGTCAGAGATGGTGCAGATAAGTTTGATTATAAAGATGACGGTATCGAAAAAATCGTGGAAACTCGCTGCGTGATGTGTCACAACGAAAATGCTTCGGGCATCCCAAACTTTAAAGATTTTGAACAATTAAAAGCCGTCACCACGCAAGATCAAGGGGCGACGTTCTCTTCTTTAACCCGTGTGTCGCATATCCATTTGTTTGGTATTAGCTTTATTTTTATGTTTGTGGGTTTGATTTTCAGTTTTGCAGAAACCACCACAACAGAATATAAATGCCTTGCTATCGGAATGCCTTACGCCTTCTTAGCCACCGATATTTTGTCATGGTGGCTAACCAAAATTCACCCGATGTTTGCATGTTTAGTTATTTTTGCCGGTATGGGCATGGCCGTGTCATTTTTATTTATGTGGGTGACCTCTATTTTGCAAATGTGGGTGTATAAAAAAGTGTTCCTCAATGGCATGGGTTCTAAATATTTAGCATGGCGCGATAAACCGGAAGCCTCTTTGTTGCACCGAATTGGCTTAGGCATTAAAACACTGACAACTCAGGCTCGCCCGACTTTTGCAGCATTAAAAGAGTTATGTATCAATAAAATTTGGCCATACTTCCGAGGTCTGTTTAAAAAATAAGCCGCATCTCCCTAAAGCTTGACTACTTACATTAAGGACAAACGGTTAAGTCGTTCATGGTTTAATAAACTCACCACGAACGGCTTAACCTGTCCCACCTAAGTAGGTAGCCAAACGTCCTTCTCAGCAGTTTGATAACCCAATGAACACTGTCACCGTGGCTGATGAAGCCGCTATTCAATACGCCGCCGATTTACTACGTCAAGGTAACTTGGTCGCTTTTCCAACCGAAACTGTTTATGGCCTAGGTGCAGATGCGCTGAATCCCTCGGCAGTAAAACGAATTTTTGCCGCCAAAGGGCGTCCTACCAATCACCCATTGATTGTGCATATAGCCAGCGCTCATTTATTAAGCGATTGGGCAATCAATGTGCCGGATGAGGCGTATCAACTCGCGGCACAATTTTGGCCGGGGCCGTTAGCCATGATCGTCAATAAGCGTTCCCATATTCCTAATGAAGTCACAGGCGGTCAGGATACCGTCGGCTTGCGTGTCCCCAATCATCCCATTGCCCTTAAGCTGTTACACACCTTCGGCGGCGGCATTGCCGCTCCGTCCGCTAATCGTTTTTGTCGCATTAGTCCAACTCAAGCGCAGCATGTTGCCGAAGAGCTGGGTCGTGCAGTTGAACTGATTCTTGATGGGGGCGCGTGACAAGTGGGTGTTGAATCGACAATTATCGATTTAACAGGCAAGCCACCGCGTTTATTAAGACCCGGACAGATTAGCGTAACCGCCCTAGAAGAGGTATTACAAACGAAGTTGTTGACGGTACTAAGTCATGAAACGAATCAGCACATAGCACCCGGAATGATGGCGGTACATTATGCCCCTAGCACACCCGCCATT
>JAIPFI010000183.1 GCA_021736705.1 Methylococcaceae bacterium
ATGATACTGTAAATAACTACCTTGCACAGTTCCCATATCAAAAAACACGCTTAAGCGAATAGAGTCTATATCAGATAGAAAAGGAACCGGAAAAACAAGTTCGGTATTAGCTAATATTTTAAAATTCCCCCCATATGGGCGCGGTTGATTTTCATCTAGACAAGTTCCATTACAATGATCACGGGGACCTAGCGTATTATCTCTGAAACCACGCACAGAATTCACCCCACCAGCAAAATAATTTTCAAAAAAAGGCAATTGATCGGTTCCCCCATAACCATCACCATAAGCAGCAGAAGCCATAATTTTAAAGACTAAATCTTTGGCAACACTAAAATAATGCTGGTCTTTTGCACTCACTTTAAAATAAGTTAAATCAACACCGGGGAGTGCCACTAAACCAGAAAGCCGTTGCTGACTACCTTCAGTTGGAAATGTGGGTCTATCCAAGGTATCGCGCACCCACCCCATTGAAATAGGTAAAGTCAAAAAACTATCCCCATACTCTTCGATCCAGACTGGCAATTCAGGCGGTGGGAAACTACCTTCTTTAAGTTTGGTATGCTTGACATCAAAGCCTAAATTAAAGCGCTGATTTTCATTAATAGGGAAACCTAAATTAACCCCGCCACTAATCACATCGGTTAAATAATTTGAAATATTAGCTTGATTAGCATCCGTACTTTTAAACAGCAAATTATAACCAATACTTACGCCATCTCGAGTAAAATAAGGATTGGTAAAATCTAAGCTATATAAGGTCGAAACATCACTTTTATTGAAACTCACACCAACGCGTTTGCCCGAACCAAACATATTATCTTGAGTAACACTAGCATTATAAATAATACCTTGTGTTTGCGAATAACCAATACCCGCCATTAAATTACCCGAGGACTTTTCAGTTACAGAATAATTTAAATCCATTTGATCTCGTGTTCCTGAAACCACAGGTGTTTCTATACCTACATTTTCGAAATAACCCAAGCGATTTAAACGCTCTTTTGAGCGTTCTATTTTAGCTGATGAAGCCCATGCTCCTTCCATTTGACGCATTTCTCTGCGTAAAACTTGATCACGTGTTTTGGTATTACCTTGCAGACCAATGCGGCGTACATAAACCCGATTTACTGGATCAACAAAGAATGTCATATCGACCAACTTAGTGTCGTTATGAATATCAGGCACCATATTAACATTGGCAAAGGCATAACCTTCCTCTCCTAATCTATCGGATATTGCTTTAGATGTTAGTGTTGCCGCTTTGCGCGAAAAAATCTCATCCGGCCCAACTTGCAATAAGGCAATCAACTCTTCAGGATCTACTACCAAATTACCACTTAACTTAACCTTATCTAAAGTAAATAAATCACCTTCCTCTATATTCACAGTAAGATAAATATCTTTTTTATCTGGCGTCATGGATACTTGGGTTGATTTAATCGCAAAATTAATATACCCACGATCAAGATAATAAGAACGTAAGCGCTCTAAATCAGCAGCCAGCTTTTGCTTCGAATATTGATCATCTTTAGTATAAAAAGATAGCCAGCCTGATGTCCTCAATTCAAACTGCTTGAGTAAGTCATCCTCTGGAAATACTTTATTACCAATAATATTAACAAATTTTATTTTTGAAACAGCCCCTTCAGAAATATTAATATTGATATTGACTCTATTTCTTTCTAAATCAAGAACCTCACTATCGACTTTTACACTGTATTTCCCATGACTAAAGTATTGGCGCATTAACTCTTGCTCCACTTTATCCAAAATTTGTCGATTAAATACCTTTCCTTCTGACAGACCAATTGTTTTTAATGCCGTCAATAAATCATCCGTACTTAAATCTTTGTTGCCCTCAAGAACTATTTTCGCAATGGATGGGCGCTCTTTAACGACGACGACTAAAACATCACCTTCGCGCTGCATGGCAATATCTTTAAAGAAACCCGTTTTAAATAAAGCTCTAATCGCAGGCGCAATATTTTTATTTAAAAGTGTTTCACCTACATTGACCGGCAAATAATTAAATACAGTTCCAACAGAGATACGCTGCAAGCCTTTTACTTGTATATCTTTGACCACAAAACCAGCTTCATCACTGCGTACCGCGGAGGAAATTGATAGCAAAACAAACAACAGTGAGAGTAAAAATTTAAATTTCATGTATAAGTTAATAGCAAAAGAAAATTAGTAATCAATACAAAAGCTAGGCCTATCAAGCATTCTTAATAGTAAATGCCAAAACTTCATCTATTGCGCTTTTTTGACTTATTATCATCAATAAACGATCAATACCGATGGCAATACCGGAACAATCAGGTAAACCACTTTGCAATGCAGCTAAAAATCGCTCATCTTTATCAATTTTTACTGCACCATTATTTTTTCTATCCATAATATCTTGATCAAAACGCCGAATTTGCTCATCAACATCAGTCAATTCAAAAAAGCCATTCCCAATTTCTATCCCTTGAATAAACAGCTCAACACGCTCTACGAGAAGAGCATTATCTAATTTCATTCGCGCTAAAGAAGGCAAACAAGCAGGATAATCAAATACCATACACAAACTCGCTTGTCCTAAATGCTGTTGCACCACATGACTAAATAAAAAATCTAACCACGCCGCATGATCTAAAGCACAAAGCAGAGAAGCCTCAGGAAAGCCTAAACTTTCCGCGCACGCTTGATACTCGGAAACATCAAACTGCAAAGCATTTAGCCCTGTATGTTTTTTAAAAATATCAGCATAAGCAATACGTTCTGCTTTTTCTGAAAAATTTTCAACCATTAAAAAAGGGTTTAATAACTGCTCCACATCATTCATTAACTGCTGTAAATCAAATCCAACTCGATACCACTCCAACATAGTAAATTCAGGGTTATGATAGCGCCCCGACTCACCATTTCTAAATGCCTTGGTGATTTGATAAATAGACCCAATACCCGTCGCCAATAAACGTTTCATCGCAAACTCTGGGGAGCTTTGCAAATAATAATCCCGCTCAAGTATTGAATAATGACTGGTAAAATAATCTAAATACGGATCAGTCCCTGTTGATTGACAAAGCAGCGGCGTTTCTACTTCGAGCACATTATTAACATAAAAATAAGCTCTAATTTCATGTAATAATTTAGCTCTCAACTGGATAAGCGCCAATGAACAGCTAGCCTGCCAATTTAGGCTCACTATGCTTTCGCACGCGAAACATACTCACCAGTACGCGTGTCGATTTTAAGTAATTCACCAATTTGCACAAATAAAGGCACTCGAACAACAGCTCCAGTCTCCAATGTTGCTGGTTTTCCTCCGCCCCCCGAAGTGTCACCTTTTAAGCCAGGATCCGTATCAGTCACTTCTAATTCAACAAAATTAGGTGGCGTTATGCTAATCGGTGCATTATTCCATAAAGTAACAATGCACATGGCCTGATCTTTTAGCCATAATTTAGAATCCCCTACAGCATTTTCATCTGCCTGAAACTGTTCAAAGGATTCGGGCTGCATAAAGTGGAAAAACTCACCATCGTGGTATAAGTACTGCATATCTACATCAACAACATCAGCGGCTTCGACCGACTCTCCAGACTTAAAAGTACGCTCAATAACACGGCCATTTTTCAAGTTTCTAATTTTCACACGGCTAAAAGCTTGCCCTTTTCCCGGCTTAACAAATTCATTTTCAATAATGGCACAAGGATCGGAGTCCATCATTATCTTCATCCCAGCTTTAAACTCACTTGTACTGTAACTCGCCATTTTACCCTCAGTTGATTATATGATCAGAAATTTTGCTATTATACCTTGCATCCAATCATTTCTGCAGAATATAGTCAGGCTTTATTGATAAATCGGCAACGCCTAATTAAAATATCTTTTTATTTAACCCTATGACTCCACACACATCAAGCTGGCAATCTGAATTAGCATCCGCTTTCACAAAACCAAACGACTTATTGCACTACCTCAATATCAATATTCACTCAGCATCTGCTCTTGTTGAGCCAGACTTCCCTATGCGCGTACCTTTAAGTTACGCTGCTTGTATGGAAAAAGGCAACTTAAATGACCCATTACTCAAACAAGTGCTACCTATTGCCAATGAACTCATTCAACACACTAACTATATAAATGATCCTGTAGGCGATTTATCAGCATTAGCAAAAAACTGCATCATTCATAAGTATCAAGGGCGTGTTTTATTTATTACCACGGGAGCTTGTGCAATCAACTGCCGATTTTGTTTTCGACGTAACTTTCCTTATAGTGAAGCTCTATTGAACAAACAAAAAGAAACCAAAGCTCTACAATATTTACAAGAACATGAGAATATACATGAAGTGATATTAAGTGGTGGCGATCCTTTATTATTAAGTGATCAACGATTGGATTACTTGATTAATCAATTCTCTGCAATAGCACATATTAAGCGCATCCGAATTCATACGCGCATCCCGATCATACTTCCTGCACGTATTACCGATAAATTAATTGATCTCTTGAATAATGCTGCACTGCCTATCGTCCTAGTCACCCACTGTAACCATACTAATGAGTTGAGTGAACAAGTTGAAAAAGCATGTTTAGCATTAAAAAAAGAAAATATTACCTTACTCAATCAATCGGTTTTATTAAAAGATATTAATGATAATGCAATAATATTACAACACTTAAGCGAGCGCTTATTTAACTGCGGAATATTGCCCTATTATTTACATTTACTAGATAAAGCGACCGGAACGACACACTTTGAAGTCAAACAAGAAGCAGCACTTAAAATACACCAACAATTACAAAACAACTTACCGGGATATTTAGTGCCAAAATTAGTCAAGGAGCAAACAGGAAAAGCATCCAAAACATTACTTATTTAAACTAAGTTTTATCAACCTGTGAGGAGCAAACTAAAAACATGCACATCTATTAGTTTTATGTCTTCTACGGTGAAATGTTATATAACTTTGCGCTTAAATATACTTTCCAAAAAGCTATGCATTATTAACCATTGCACGCAATACATCCGTCCGACTAATAATGCCGACCAACTCTTTATTGTGATAAACGGGAAAACTACGTACCGAAGAATTTTGAAACTGAACAGCTAAATCAACCACACTCATGTCCGCTGCAACCTGAACAACTTCTTCTGTCATAAACTCAGAGACACGACCTGCACTACTTTGATTGTATGCAGTTTCTACAACCATTTTTAAAGCATCTTTTTCAGAAAACATCCCCACCAAATTATTGTGTTCATCCATAACAGGTGCGCCTGTAATTTTATGGCTTAATATCATCTTAACCGCATCGACAACACTCATATCTTTCGTCAATTTGACTAAATGTTTGGTCATATAATCTGCTACTGTGATTTTTGCCAACATAACTTTCCCCCTAATTATTTTTTTATGTCAATCGTTCTATGGCGTAAATCCTTATTAATTTAAGTGAGCTTAATCAGCCAGCACTCACTTCAGTTTCTGCATCCAGCTTCTTTCTTTTATCACACTTCTCTATACAAATACAATCAGCACTACCTTCGCCCCCACAAGAACCTTTAATAGCATTACGACCAAAAATTACACCAACTGCCATGATGACGATAACGAGAATCATAAATGCGAATGTCACTAAAAAATAAATCATTGTTTTACCTTTATATAGTCTGCAAACATAGGGGTCGCACGCTCGACAAACCCTTGTTCTGTTTTAATAATAAAAAATACG
>JAIPFI010000005.1 GCA_021736705.1 Methylococcaceae bacterium
CCGGGGGAAAGTGATCCCGAAGAAATATTGCGCTCGGTCAAAAAGGGTTTATATGCCAAGAATTTTGGCGGCGGACAAGTCGATATTACCTCAGGTAAATTTGTTTTCTCTGCTAGTGAAGCTTACCTGATTGAAAATGGCAAAATCACTAGACCTGTCAAAGGTGCAACATTAATTGGTAACGGCCCTGATGTACTGACTCGCGTGAGCATGGTCGGCAATGATTTAGAGCTGGATAGTGGTGTTGGCACATGCGGCAAAGAAGGACAAAGTGTGCCTGTCGGTGTCGGCCAACCCACCTTAAAAATCGACGCCTTAACCGTCGGTGGAACTAACGTATAGCGCTTTTTAATACTTATAAATTATGCAAACTCAACAAGAAATTAAGCGCTTAGAAGCGATCATTGCCGACTTATTGCTTGAAGCGAAAACGCAAGGTGCTAGTCAGGCAGATGCTGGCTTAAGCGTAGATAACGGTTTATCAGTCAATGTTCGTCTCGGCGAAGTAGAAACCATTGAACACCATTGCTCTCAAGGCTTAGGTGTCACGGTTTATTTTGGTCAACAAAAAGGCTCAGCAAGCAGCACCGACTTATCCCCACAATCGATTAAAGAAACGGTCTCAGCCGCATGTAGTATTGCGCGTTATTCCAGCGCCGATAGCTTTGCTGGCTTACCTGATCCTGAACGTCTGGCAACAGAGTTTAAAGATTTAGATCTGAATCATCCTTGGGAGTTAAATGCCGAGGATGCCATTAGTTTAGCAACACGTTGTGAAGATAGTGCACGCAATTATCATGCAGACATCAGCAATTCAGAAGGCGCATCGGTTGATACTTATGGCGGCATTCGTGTCTTTGGTAATAGCTTAGGTTTTTTACACGGCTACGCCTCAACACGACACTCTATTAGCTGCTCAGTATTAGGCGAACGCAATGGCGATATGGAGCGCGATTATTGGTATAGCGTTGCCCGTAACAAAGATCAGCTAGATGCAGTTGAATTAGTCGGTACAAAAGCAGCCGAACGCACCATTCAACGTTTAGGTGCGCAAAGTTTAAGCACACGAAAATGTCCGGTTTTATATTCCGCTGAAGTGGCAAGCGGTTTAATTGGCTCCTTTCTTGGCGCAATCAGTGGCGGCAGTTTATATCGTAAATCGTCGTTCTTGCTCGACAGCCTAGATACTAAAGTGTTCCCTGAGTTCATACACCTCTATGAACAGCCGCATTTATTAGGTGCTCTAGGCAGTGCGCTTTATGATGCTGAGGGTGTTGCCACACAAGCTAAAGATATAGTTGCTGACGGTATCGTTAAGAGCTATTTATTAAACAGCTATGCGGCACGAAAATTAGGCATGCAAAGCACCGGGCATGCGGGAGGCATTCATAATTTATGTGTTGCGCCAGGCGATAAAGATTTTGCGCAATTACTCCAGCAAATGGATACCGGCTTATTAGTCACTGAACTAATGGGGCAAGGCGTAAACCCTGTGACCGGCGATTACTCTCGCGGCGCTTCAGGCTTTTGGGTAGAACAAGGGGTCATTCAATATCCCGTACAAGAAATCACTATTGCCGGCAATCTGAAAGATATGTTCCAACATGTTTTAGCGGTGGGCAATGATATAGACTATCGCGGCAATATTCGCACAGGGTCTATTTTAA
The DNA here is from genome assembly GCA_021736705.1 of Methylococcaceae bacterium. Classification (GTDB taxonomy): domain Bacteria; phylum Pseudomonadota; class Gammaproteobacteria; order Methylococcales; family Methylomonadaceae; genus Methyloprofundus. The sequence continues at coordinate 1,668 of JAIPFI010000005.1, forward strand.
TTGAAGAAATGGCAATTGCGGGAGAATAAACAGTCGCTTGTTGAAAAAACCTAACGGCATACATAGAACGGGGCAAAACCCGTTCTATCCTCTCTATTTAATTTATTCTGAAAAAATATTTTCTAATTAATATTATTTGAAACCTATCACCTGACAACTTTATTGAGCAGTGTTAGTCGTCGTTGGCAGTATGTTATCCTCCTCCAATTCAAAAACACCTGTGATGTTGCCAATGCTACCCTTAATCTCATAAGAATAAGTGCCCGCTTTCAGCCCGTAAACGTCTAAAGGCATTACTTTCTCAAACGATGCAAGTGCCTGTGTACAGAATGATCCCTGTGGGGCGGCAAAAACGACAGTCGCTATAACAGTAAAATGATTACCATCTAAGCGCTGATTTATTTGCCCAATGTCAAAGCACTCATTGGGCAATTGGCCTTTCGCCACCAAAAATACCTGAACGGGTACGATGTCAGTTTTCACCATATCAACACTTTCGAGGTACACAAGTGGAACGTTTTCACCAAGCGTTTTATAGTCTAAAAGCGTCCACGTACCTTGCGTACCTTGTCCTGTGAAAGACAATCTCGCATCCTGATAATGGCCGGGGTGAATATCCGTATCAACACGAGGAATAGTAAGAATACCGTCCTTGTATCGAGGAAACTGACTCGCATTAGAGCCCTGAACTGTCGGCATAGTCGCAAGGGTTGTAATGCCATCTTGCTCAACCATCAATACCCGAGGATCTAACCTCAATCTTGCCGCCTCTTCCGCATCTATTAGCATATGAATAGTGTTGATGGCTTCGAAAACAGCCACTATCTGACCGTTTGTCTGCAGTAGTTGGGCTATCTCCTCTTTGCTGTGTGCTTTTACGAATGCTTGTTCACCGCTTGCCGGTTCTTTAAATATCAGTAGGTAAGAACCTTTAATATATTTGCTAACCGCTGCTTGATCAGTCCCGTTAGTGCTTGAACTTGAACTCGCACTTGAACGTGTATCAGCCACTGACAAATGGACACTAACAAAAAAAGACATTACGATAAATAATAATTTGTAACTCATAATATGAGCTCCTGTTTTTGTGTAAACTTAATTTAATACTCGATGTTCAAGTTTTCAGCTATAACTGGACTGCAAAGCCCACGGATCTGATTATGAATAATATAAAAGACTCATTTCAAAGGATTGTTTATTTTTCCTATGAATTTTTTTACTTATAAAATAAGCGTTATAAAAATCTGGACATCGAGCTATACAATTGATGATATACCTTATACCTATTTATCACCTCAGAGCCTCTCTCCCATCAATATTGGTTTTTTATATTGATCTCTTTTGAAAAAAGTTATTTAAGGTAAAAAACAAGCCATTTCATTGTATTCTCATTTTTACTGATCACAATACGCACAAATACCTAGAAACAAAACTTACATGGCCATTTAGCTTAGGCATGAGCACAAAATAACGTCGACAACTTATTGCGCAGAGCTCGTCTGCCTTTCGCAGGCGAGCTCTGCACCCCTAAAATGAAGGCATGATTTTATGCGCATTCCTTTCTTGATAAGGGATAAGCTTATTTTGTAGGAGAGGCAGCCATGAGATTCGCAGCTAGAAGCCTCATCCTACAGAAGGGAAACAACGCCTAGTATTTTAATAAGCAGTTCTAATGCACTCCCTAGAGCACACTCCACCTTAAAATGGGGAGTCAAAAATTACTCTTGCTCTGAGGCAATCAACATTTGCACTAATTCACGCAATTTATTTTGAATTAAACGCGTATTATCAGGTCCCATGCGCAACATTTGTTTATCCAAATTACTTAACTTTTCTAACTTAGGATCAGCAAATTTATAATACACTGACGGACGAATAAGCTCTATACGGTCATTAATAATGGGGGCTTGTATGACTTTTCCGACCGCTGCCTTAAAAATATCTAATACCTTATACTCTTTGGGATAAGAGAATTCATTAAAAACCACATAAAAAAGTGGCAAATATTTTTTATACAAAGCGATTGCCGCTTGACTATCAATCTCATTGATCGCTTGCGCCAATTGGTCATACCGTTGATACGACTTGGGAGAAATATACAACTTATCTCCTCTTTGGATCACTAAAAAAGCTTGAGGCTGGGTTAATTCACGCAATAATTTCGCTGGAGGTCGCATCCCCTGAGCTACATCATTAACTGAAGAAATCATTTTTCTAATAATTTGCTCTTTAAATAGACCTTGTTTTAATTGTTGCGAACCTGAAATGGCCAAAAAATCTTGTCCAAATTCTGCATCACTCGCTGATAACTCAGGTAAAGCAACGCCTTCTACTTCTGGTTGCAAGTCCTCTTTTGCTGCAAGTACCTCTTGTTCATCTATAGCAATGCTATTTTGACTCACATCAATATCTGACTCGATTTTCTGCTCTATTTCAGGTATAAATAATGCCTGATCCGCGCTATTTTCATTGGATACAGAGCCGTCCTCATCATTATTTAATAGTGCTAACAATCCAAAAACCAATAAAATAATGGCTAGGCTCATTAACAATATAGCAGGCCAGACTTTAGATTTTTCTGAATCACTCATTTTTTATTCCTCTTAGTTAAGTCGAATATATCCGTACAAAAATTATTAATTATTCAACAAATAAAGCAAATCTTCATTAATTAATTTTATATGATATGCCTAAGTAAATACTTATTCAATCAAAGGAACCGTCATGGCTTGAACTGTTGATTTATCGATTGAAATTTACACTGATTGACGCGAACTCATTAAACGAGACATTTTTGCACAAGAATAATAAGCCCTCACCCGATACGCAAAGAAAAGACTGCGCATCATTAACTTTTACATCCCAATCCCTGAAATCTTATGAAAAAAGCACTCCTGCTTCTTATTGCCGCAGGCTTTGCGCTAAATGAGTTCTTAGCACAAAATCCTGATTTTATACCATCGACAGAGGAACAAAGTACCACAACAAGCACTTTATTACCCGCCAGCACAAAATCAAATACTCAAGCGCTTATTGAGGCTTATCAAAAACGACAAAGTGACGTTCAAGTTCATGGCTCAGGAACGGTTATACGCACACTCGCGGATGACAAAAAAGGCAGTCAACACCAAAGATTTCTGGTTAAACTTTCATCTGGAAATACGCTATTAATCGCGCATAACATAGACTTAGCTCCCCGCATCAATACTTTACGCGTAGGAGATAGGATTGAGTTTTACGGGGAATACCAGTGGAACGAAAAAGGTGGCGTCGTACATTGGACGCATCGCGACCCTCGTGACAATCATGAGAGCGGCTGGCTAAAGCATAACGGTTCAACTTATCAGTAGGCTTTCTTCATAAAAATGGATCTAAAAAACTAAGGACTATACATCAAATTTTGGTGGCATACAGAGAGCTTGCCTTGCCTTCCTAGGCAAGCTGCCTCGCTCCTACAAGAAGAGATAATCACAAGTTATTTAATGACGAATCCTTTTAGGCTCACCAATCTAAAGCGAGACATACTGCCTCGCCATTAAAAATCCGCCGAAGATCAGCGCCCCTCAAATACCACAACCGATCTAGGTGACACCAAGTAATTATGATGTCCTAAAGCAATCTGTTGTTCTGGTGGAACAATATCCAAAGGCGCTCTTAAAGCTGTATTAGTAGCCAGATACCATTCGCGCTCTTCAACCGTCGGCAAATGCATGACAAGCTCGGCTTCTGACATATTTAAAATGACATGCAAATCAGCTTCATGCTTACCAACCGCTGCCAAGGTAAAAGCAAGGACTTGTGCTTCGGGGTCTAGCCATTGCGCTTGATCCTCAATACCATGCCATTGAATATCAGGTATGTGCCGTCCAGCAACTTTTTCACCGGTTAAAAAACGACGTCGCATCAAGGATTTATGTCTTTTGCGTAAGGCAATCATTTGCTGAACAAAACGCAGCATATCGGCATTTTTCTCAGTTAAACTCCAGTCAAACCAAGTTAATTCATTGTCCTGACAATAGCCATTATTATTACCATGCTGAGTATTAAGCACCTCATCGCCAGCAAGCAACATGGGCACACCTTGACTTAATAATAACAGTGCAATGCCATTCTTTACCTGTTTTCTACGCAATGCCAAGATCGTAACATCATTGGTTTCACCTTCAACGCCACAGTTATAACTAAAATTATGATCTCCACCATCACGATTATCTTCGCCATTAGCCAGATTATGCTTATCATTATAGCTAACCAAATCATTTAGCGTAAAACCATCATGACACGTAATAAAATTAATGCTGTTAATAGGTAATCGACCTTGGTACTGATACAAGTCACTGCTCGCACACAGGCGCGTTGCAACTTCTGAAATTATGCCTTTATCACCACGCAGAAAACTACGCATACTATCACGGTACTTTCCATTCCATTCTCCCCAGCGATAGCCCGGAAAACTGCCTACTTGATAAAGTCCGGCGGCGTCCCATGCCTCTGCAATCAACTTCGTTTTCGCCAGTTGTTCAGATAGCTCAATCCCCCATAAAACCGGGGGATCTTGCAATACTTCGCCATTCTGTCCACGCGCCATCGCACTGGCTAGATCAAAACGAAAACCATCAATATGCATTTCTCTCACCCAATATTCCAGGCAACCAACAATAAAGTTAGTTATGACAGGATGATTAGCATTTACCGTATTACCGCAACCGGTATAGTCACGAAATTTACTTTTATCATTGGCATCCAAATGATAAACAATATCCGTGCCTAGGCCTCTGAAATTAATAGTCGGCCCATCTGCACCCGCTTCTGAGGTGTGATTGAAAACCACATCCATGATGACACCGATCTCAGCTTTGTGCAGCGCCTTCACTAAATCACGGAATTCCTGTAAATGCGTACCTTGTTCAGGTGTCACACAATAGCCGGGATGCGGACTAAAAAAACTGTGTGTGCTATAGCCCCAATAATTCTTCAAACCTAGTTCAGCGGTACCACTGGGAACATCCTGTTCATCAAAAGCCATCACCGGCATAAGCTCAACATGGGTAATGCCTAAAGCTTTCAGATAAGGTATTTTTTCGATCAAGCCAGAAAAAGAACCCGGATGTTTCACTCCAGACATTTTATGCTTGGTAAAGCCGCCAACATGCAGTTCATAGATAATGGCATTTTCACTTTTATAGGAAAAAGTCGTGTCACCTTCCCAATCATAGCTTTCATCTGGCACCAAATTACGCATAGCCGCATGACCATTATCACCCGGCAAACAAGCTGTATCCCGGTGCCACAACTTATCACTGATCGCACGCGCCCAAGGATCAAGTAATTGTTTTTCCTTATCAAAACAAAGGCCACTTTCTGAAGTATTTGTTGGCCCATCCATACGCCATGTATACCAAGTGCCTGCAGGTAGCTCATGAACAAGAACATGCCAGGAATAAAATGTTTTATTGATTTTAGCCGTTAAGGGAATGACCTGAAAAGGTTCAAGATGGGTAGAACTGACAAATAATAAAAGCTCTACAGCGGTCGCATGACGACTAAAAATGGAAAAATTGACGCCATCAAGCTTAAATCGCGTACCGATAGGATATGGCGATCCTGGAGAAATTTCATATATTTTATGCATGGAGAAAGAGTCCATTTTTTAGTTAGAACGGTTTTTTAAATTTTCGAGTGCAATCTATCTAAGCATTCACTCTTAAATATAGTTATAAATACGGCAAAAGTAATATGCTGTTTAAATTAACCAGATAATTCGGTTAAATAGTCGAATGGCGTTTAAGGTTAACATTGCGCAAGGAATGGCGTCTATAGTTTCATTATTAAGAGCATTTTTATAATATGGGTGTGCCTCAGGAATGTGCATGGAATAATTTCTTCATTTTACGAGCACAGGCAGCTTGGCAGCGAAAATCAGATGAGCTGCCTGCTCCGCCCACACAAAATACCTTGTCTACCTTATTTAATGCCTATTCATAAACTATATGCCGTTTACACAGCATCGTAAGTCAGCCTGTAAATTCTGCACCTTAACTTAATTTAATAAATCGGTTATGAATCACCACATCATCTTTAGTCAATTGGCCTGCTCTCGGATTTGCCGCCTGCACACCCTTACCTACCGCTAGACACAAAGCGATAACATGATCATCCGGTAAATTAATCAACTGCCCTACTTGACCAAAATCAAAGCCATCCATCGGGCAAGAATCGTAACCCATATCTTTTGCGGCGAGCATTAAGGTTTGCGCAGCGATACCACAAGAACGCATGGCCTCATCTCTTTGCACCTGATCTTTACCGCGATAGTATTGATCAATCGCTGGCACTATAAAATCCTGCACCGCCTGCTCTGCATTTGCCCAATAACGCTTCGGCTGTTTTTCCCAGGCTTTTAAATCCGCACAGATAACTATAAACAAAGAAGCATCTGTCACTTGCGCCTGATCCCAGGCTGCAGCTCTAATTTGTTTTCTTAACTCAGGCTCAGTAACACTGACAAAACGCCAGTGTTGAATATTAAATGCCGTCGGTGAAAGCATCGCTAAAGAAAATAGCTCGTTAATTTCAGCCTCTGTCATCTGATGACTTGCGTCATAATATTTAACTGCTCTGCGAGCTTGTATTGCCTCTAAAGTATTCATACCTTTCCTTATATAATCATTGCTTATTTGACTGTTAATCATCGGGCTACGCATTTAAAGCGGGACAAATCACTGGAGTGACACGCTTTAGCTATTTCCGAAACAGCAATAGCTAAAGCTATTGCACTCCTGACTTCTGTTTTCAAAATTTCTGTCCCACCTTAAGTTGGTAGCTAATCATCGCAACCTTCAATGAAGATGACTAAAATCATCTGCGGTTAATATTTTATACACTTCATAAGCAGGTTCCTGATAGGGATGCGCGAGTAGTAACGCACTCAGCACCGACTTAATCAGCTTTTCAGCACACACCATTTCCACTTTATATTCAGCAATCCGAGTAATTTCTCCCATATTACCCAGAAAAGGCTGGCTTCCTTGCAAAGGTTTAAACTGCCCCTCACCTAAAACCTGCCAGGAACAACAAGCATAGTCGCCTATTCGTCCAGCGCCTTGTTTAAATAAGGCATCTTTAACCAACTCCACATGAGATGCAGGTACAAAAAAACTTAGCTTATACATAATTTAACTGCCTCCGTAAAAACTCAGGAATACGCCGCTCTAACCAGTAATCAGGCTGCCAAGGATTATAGCCGGAAATAAAGCCAACATGTCCTCCTCCTTGGGTTATTTCTAAACACACAGACGCCGATAACTCAGCAAGCTCAGGAATAACTTCAGGCGTCATAAAGGGATCATCTTGCGCTTGAATTAATAAGGTCGGTACAGTAATCGCGTGTAAAAATTGTCGTGAACTGGAGCGTTGATAATAATCTGCTACATTAGCAAAATCATACAAGGAAGCAATCACCCGATCATCATATTGCCAGAACGATTTAATCTTTTCCAAATCGCCTATCTGCCTTAATAGTTGAGCTTCCTCAGTTTTTCCTAAAGCCTCTAAATGAACCTGCTTTAAGCGCACATAATCTTTTAATTCACGTAATAAACTGGCACGGTAAATTTTAGAAAAACCACTATCCAGTTTGCTGGCACAAGCACTCAACACCAAAGGCACAGACACGGCAGTTGCGGCAAAAAGCTTAATATTACTGCCCTGTTCGCCGAGCCATTTTAATAATACATTACCGCCCAATGAAAAGCCTACAGCAGCCATTGGCGTTTGTGGCTCACGCGCGCGTAAAGTACGGTAGAGAAAATCAATATCACCAGTTTCACCGGAATGATAACAACGTGATGAATCATTATATTCACCACTACAGCCTCTAAAATTTAACGCGGCACTGCGTAAACCTTGCGCTAATAAAGCCTGTTGCAAGCCTTTTATATAACCAGACTGCGAACTACCCGTTAAACCATGTAATAAAATAACTAATGGCTGATTGCCGACACCACAAAAGTCTATATCAATAAAATCATTATCTTCGGTGATTAAGCGCTCGCGTGTTACAACAGGCTCTGGCTGCTTACGCAATAAAGAAGGATAGATCGTTTGCAAATGTGGATTATTTAACCACCAAGCGGGCTTAAATGTGGATTGTATTTGCATGGATGCGTTTTACCTTAAATTCAATGGTATTTTATCTTGTTATCTCATTCACAAGTTCTATTTATCTCGCTCCCAAACTCTATTTGGGAGCGCATGCCAAGTAAGCTCTGCTTACTGATAAATCACACGGCAGAACTACTGCCATACCCCCCCACACAAGAACTGGAGAACACTATTGTTTCAAATAGTTCACTTTAACAAGCTCCGCACTTCCTGCTCTATAAACACTTTAACAGGATAATCAAAATCACAAGATGAATAAGGCATTGAAACTACATACTGCTGCAATTTATCTGTCACTTGCTGCTGTTCATATTGATTCAGCGATTGAAAACCACGCCCATAACGCCAACCATAACCCCAGCGATACCAAACTGGAAATACCGGAGAACCGCCAAGAGTTACACCATAATACATGGTATCTGCGAGCAGACTATTATCCGTTTTTTGCAATACACACTGACGTAAAGCTGCATCCGCTTGTTTTTTCTGCTGACGACTTCCGCCTTGCCAATAGGCAATATCATGAGTAATACAACAATCACACCAAAGATCTTGCTGAGCAAAAGTACCATCGGGAAATTGCGAACAACCATCACTACTAAAATCAGCTAACTCTGCCGCACCGACACACTGGATCGATAAACATAAGCTGATCAATGTATAAGCTAAGCAGTGCTTGGACATATTAATTCCAGCTTTTCAATTCATTAAAATAGTAGCGTGATTTTGCCATAATTTGCTTCTCTTTGTTTTCTATATAAGAAGCCAATAAAATCACCACTAAACCTAATACAATAGAACTGATCCACGGAGCACTGGAGTAAAAGTTAACCGCATATTCCCAGTAAAATAAGAAGCCTCCTAAAACACAGATATTACCCATGATAAACGGTGCTTTTTCACGGTGTTTAATACCGGCAATGGTCAACAACATCCCAGCCGCAATAGTAATCACTGGAGCCAGCGTTTGTCCATCTAACATAGCAGCATAGGTTAAAGCCACGGCCATCAAAGCGCTGACTAAACGGTATAAACGTGCGTGATAACTGACCTGCCCTGACAAAGCGAATAAAATAATCGCAACCGGTAATAAAGCACTTAACTGATCGCCAACAACGCTAAATTCAGCTAAGACAATCCCCCAAATAGCTATCGCAGCCAAAGTACCAATCCACTGGGCAATATAAGTAATCCAAGCCGATTGGGTATAGCGTTTAATATCGTAAATACAATACACAAGCACGATAGCAGAAACAACAATCGCCAATAAATAAGAAGCGGGATGCAACAAACTACGACCAACAATAATCCACAAAGGTAAACTTACCAAAACTCTAGCCGCCATACCTTCAGCCAAACGCATACTGCTATCATTATGCAAATGCTGTTCTGTCTGCCTTAAAAAGACAAATAAGCCGGCAATAATCAATGACACTAAAGTCGCATCACGTACCGGAATGATTAATAAGGCACTGCCAACAATCGATGCAGTCAACAAGGTTTTAAGGTACTTACGCGCCAAAATAGAGTAACTGGCATAACTAACTAAGAACAATAATAAGCCAGTAATCACGAAGTCAATCGCAATAACCGCAGGATTCACTTCCATAAATTGCAACCACGTATATTCCGGCTGCAAAGCAGCCTGACCATGCCAGTAGGCATATATCATCGCGCTAACTTGTGACACCTGAACGAATAAAAAAACCGTACCTAAGCCAAAAAATATCCGCGCCCCCTTGGTTTCATGAAATAAATAGGCACAGACCAAACCGCCTGCACACAATAATAAGGTCAGGCCAAGTCCAATCCAGTAACGATAAGCCGGCAATATTTCATCGTGCCCTTGCAGCATAAAGCTAATCGCTGAAAGCACGATCAAAATAGAACCCACCCAGCGTAAATACGTGGTGATTTTAGCGGTCATGCTTTTGCTATTTTTAGACGCCTCTGTTTGTGCAAAATCTTGGTCAGGCATTACTTGGGTTTCAGTTGTGTACATGATCGTCTCCTAGTTTTTAGTATTTGAAATATGGCCAACTTCGGTCAACTCATCTAACATGATTTTTAAGGCTAATTCGTCTTCCTCCCGCTCAAACTCATTAGCAAAATTATCGGTATCGACAAGCGCATCCGGCATTTCATATTCCGTACTGACCACCGCGCCTTCCCACCGTTCAAATACACTTTGCACATCTTGCATAGAATCCCCGCGGTGCTCGCGCTGTATGCCCGCTCTATTTTGTCTCGCCGCTAAAATTTCTTTTTTATTTTTCAAAACTAACAACTGCTCAGAAATAGTATTCAAATCATTACGCACTTTCGCTTCTTGGGCGGTGCTTTGTTGATATTGTTGTTCAAGCAAGTTCACTTGTTGTTGCGCTAAGCGTAGACGTTTGACACATTGCAAAGCTTTTTGTTCATCCTCTGCGCGCACTTTAATCGCCCGCTCAGACCATAAGCATGCTTGCTCTTGCTGTTCTGCTAATTGTTTTTGATATTGCGCAGACATTTTACTGACACGATGTAAATGTAAGCGCGTTTTACTGGCGATAGCTTGTAAGTCTTGAATCGCAGCTCCGGCTAATGCTTCATGGTTTTCAAACTCATCAGCCACATGATCGATTTGACCTTTAAGACTGATAAATATACGTTTTAAACTGTTCATAGTGGTGATCCTTTTTTAGAGTAAAGTCACCACTACTATTGCAATGGCTATGCCATGACAATTTATACTTAATAATCAATAATATAAATGTTTTTTATAATTAACATTAAAAATTAAAATACAATTTATGGATACACAATAAGCATAAATTGAACAATTTATAATCACTTTATTAAGCGCACTATTCAGGGTATGCTTAACACTCACTTAGGAGGCTTACCCAATGAATACTATCAATGCAAATGATTTAAAAACCAAAGGTATATCAGCCATACAATCCGTACTTGACCAACAACCTGAAGCGGTTATTTCGGTTCGTGGCAAACAGCGCTTTGTGGTTATGGATGTCGCTCATTATCAATATCTACGTGAATGCGAACTTAGCGCAGCAATCAATGAATCAAAAGCAGATATAGTCGCAGGACGCTATATCAAAGAATCTGCAGAAGCACATTTAGAGCGCTTGGAAAACATGGAATGAGTTATGAGCTTTGCTTTACCGAACAATACAATCGCCGCGCTTTACGTTTTATTAAACGTCACCCAGAACTGAAAAAGCAATATTTAAAAACCTTGCAACTATTGGAACTCAACCCCCACCACCCCTCATTACGCGTGCATTCCTTGCAAGGAAAACTAAAGCAACTGCACTCCGTTTCTATCAATATGCCCTATCGCATTACTTTAGAGCTTTTAATTCATAATGAACAAATTATTCTGATTAATGTGGGTAGCCATGATACTGTTTACTAACTCACACCCCTGCCTTTATCAGGACACAAAAAACAGACCGTCATGACTCGCTTCTCCCCCGAACAACGCCTATTTTTCAAACAAATGGCTGAGTTAGCATTTACCAATCCGTTCAGCATTGAGCGTGAACAAAAAGACTGTGCCCTACTCAATATCCCCTTAGGAACACTGGATATTTATCAGCGTAGTGAGAAAATTCAGGTGCTACTGCTAGATCAATTACCACTAAATAATTTCTGCATTACCGATTATCAAGGCAACACTAGAGAGCACATAAAATTTGCCTGGTTGTTTTATCAGTTCCATGAATTTCAGGCGCCATTTAATCAATTTATTGAAGATCAGCGTTTAGCAGGTGATAAACCGATTGAATTACCTTGCGCCAAAGCCTTAAGTCAGCGCTTTCAGCAAGCCGATTTCAGTATTCCTGAAACAGAAAAATTTATTGCGCTGTTCTACCAACTGCACCGCGGTTTTTATTTTATCAGCAAGGCGGTTTCAGGCGATTGCCTCGCTATTATCAATTTGCGTATGCGTTTATGGACTAATATTTTCACCTTTAACCCGCAGTGGTATATGGATTACTTATGCGGAAAAATGGAGGACTTTTCTACGCTGTTACTCGGTGCAACCGGCACAGGAAAAAGCTTGGTTGCTCATAGCATAGGTTGCTCGGGCTTTATTCCCTTTGATTTATCCAAGCGCTGTTTTAAAGAAAGCTTTACTCGCTCTTTTCAAGCGATCAATTTGGCACAATACCCTGACTCTTTATTAGAATCAGAACTATTCGGCCATAAGAAAGGTGCGTTTACGGGTGCAATCGAACATCATCAAGGTTTATTTGCCCGCTGCAGTGAGCATGGCGCAGTGTTTATTGACGAGATTGGCGATATTGATATTCCGACTCAAGTAAAACTGCTCAATGTTATTCAAGATAGAACGTTTTGTCCGGTGGGCAGCCATGAAAAAACACGTTTTTCTGGGCGGGTGATCAGTGCGACCAATCGCAATATTGAACAATTACGCAAGGACGGGCACTTTAGAGATGATTTATATTATCGCTTATGCTCTGATGTGATCGAAGTACCTAGCTTACAACAACGCTTACAGGAAAATCCCAAGGAATTAGAACACTTAATCGCCAGCTTGCTCAATCGCGTCACCGATACTCCCGCGCCTCATTTAGTCGCTCGTATAGTCAATCATATTCACGCAACTGTACCTAAGAATTATCCCTGGCCGGGCAATGTCAGGGAACTGGAACAATGTATACGGCGCATTTGCTTGACGGGCAACTACCCTATCATCAAACCCGCTCAACGGAATAGTAACAATGGCTTTACTTTAGCCGCAGATTCAGGCGAGGCCAGCGCACAACGCTTATTGCAAGAATATTGTCAGTTTCTTTATACGCGCCACAATAGCTATGAAGCTGTAGCCAGAATCACTCAGTTAGATCGGCGTACGGTGAAAAAATATATTGTTGATTAAATCACTACAGTTTAATAATCCCCCGTATGCCAATCTAAACTTGTGCTTAATTCAGAGTACACAAGACTTGTGTCTATTAGACACTAAATAGCAGTTATTCAATGCTATAATCAGCATTTTTCACTCAGCCCAGATTGACGCAACTCTATGACTAATGCTAATAAGGACAAACTTTCCAGCGCTCGCTTTTCTCAGGCGACCGATGCTTTTGTTGAAATATTTACCGCTTCCGTTGGTTTTGATCAGCGCATGGCACAACAAGATATTGAAGGCTCTATTGCCCACGCTACTATGCTCTGTACCATCGGCATTTTAACGGAAGCGGAACGCGACAGTATTTTTCAAGGCTTAGAACAAATAAAAGGCGAAATCGAACGCGGCGAATTTCAGTGGTCGATTCAGCAAGAAGATGTGCATATGAACATTGAAGCACGCCTGACTGCTTTAATCGGCATGGCGGGTAAAAAACTACATACTGGTCGCTCACGCAATGATCAGGTAGCGACTGACATTCGCTTATATATGCGTATGGAAATTAATGCAATCACCGCGATGATTGAGCGTTTACAACAGGCTTTATTAGACTTGGCAGAACGTGAAGCAGAGACTATCATGCCCGGCTTCACACATTTACAAGTCGCGCAACCAGTGACTTTCGGCCATCACTTAATGGCTTGGTTTGAAATGCTGGTACGTGATAAAGAACGTTTGCAAGATTGCTTAAAACGCGTCAATATCATGCCTTTAGGTGCTGCTGCATTAGCGGGCACTAGCTATCCCATTGATCGTGAATTAACCGCTAAATTATTAGGTTTCTCACGCCCATCTGCGAACTCATTAGATTCCGTCAGTGATCGGGATTTTGCAATTGAATTTACCGCAGCTGCAAGCATCATTATGATGCACTTATCACGCTTTTCAGAAGAATTGGTCTTATGGACTAGCGCGCAATTCTCATTTATTGAATTACCAGATGCATTTTGCACCGGCTCTTCGATTATGCCGCAAAAGAAAAATCCTGACGTACCTGAATTAGTTCGCGGAAAATGCGGCCGTGTAACGGGGCATTTAATGTCTTTATTAATGCTCATGAAAAGCCAGCCTTTAGCTTACAACAAAGACAATCAGGAAGATAAAGAGCCTTTATTTGATACGGTAGATACCTTGATTAATTGCTTACGCGCTTTTGCGGATATGGTTCCTCATATACAGGCGAAACGCGAAAACATGTTTAATGCGGCGAAAAAAGGCTTTGCAACGGCTACAGACTTAGCAGATTACTTGGTACGGAAAGGCATGCCTTTCCGTCATGCCCATGAAGTCGTTGGTTTAGCGGTACGTTTAGGTGTTGAGTCAGAGCGTGATTTATCGGAATTAAGCTTAGCCGAACTACAGAAATTTTCTGAGATGATTACTGACGATGTCTTTAGCGTTTTATCTTTAGAAGGCTCCGTTGCTGCACGCAAACATATCGGCGGTACTGCTCCGGATACAGTGCGCCAAGCAATTCAAACAGCAAGAGCAGGATTATAAATCACATACCCGCATAAGCTATAGCAACTCTGGAAGCGCATTGATATTGATTGATGCGCTTCGTTACTCAGCAGCATCCTATGCGTTTTGTTAATTGTTCATATGCAAACTAATATCGATTTATTACGTCACGGTGAAGTATTAGGTGGTTCATGTTATCGAGGCATAACAGACGACCCATTAACGGCTAAAGGCTGGCAGCAAATGCAGGATAAATTAAACGGCGACACGCATTGGGATGTCATTATCAGCTCGCCTTTATCTCGCTGCTATCAATTTGCTACTGCCTTAACGTCTAAATTACAACAACCACTCATCAGTGAGCCCGCTTTTCAAGAAATTGACTTTGGCGATTGGGAAGGTAAAACCGCAGAACAAATTGAACCTCAGCTTTTAAGTCAGTTTTATGCTGATCCGGTTAACTTCTCGCCACCTAATGGCGAACACTTTAATGATTTTCAACAGCGTATTTTGGTCGCTTGGCAGGCTCTGCTAGAAGAGCTGCAAGGCAACCGAATCCTATTAATCAGTCATGCCGGAGTGATACGCATTATCTTGGCTCATAGTTTAGGTCTTGATATTCAACACAGTTTTAGACTTAAAATTGACCATGCCTGCTTATCAAGTTTAGAACATTTTCACAGCCCAGAGATAGAGAGTTTTTATCAATTAACTAAACATGGTTAGTATTGTGACCTTAATCACTAGCATTTTCACCTTAAATAGCTTAAATCATTGCATAATATTTTTCTCATGCAATGCTTGCTAGCTCTATAAGATAATAAAGGCAATGACTACTTTCGATTCTATTCGGCTTGGCTCTCCTGGTGAAGACATCAGTAAAAAAGACTTGCACAAGGTCATGCAGCGCTTCATCAATCTAAATCAAGCACGCTTACAACGCATTCAAGAGTTCCTCCTACCTAGACAACGAATTTTTTTAAATTTATTGCCTTTATTATTTCATCAAAACCATCCCTTACTACCCGGCTTTGTTTCCTTGGACACCCTGGCAGGCATACCGAATTACACGCCTAGCAATAGCTGTCTTTTACTTGCCAGATCATTTTCTAAAAACTTCACTTATAAGCGCCACGCCTTAAAAGAATATCCTATTCAGGGAATTTATTTAATGGGCAGCGTAAGTAGTATTGCTTTTACTAAAAACAGCGACATTGATATATGGCTATGTCACGATCATGGCCTATTAAAAGAGGACACTAGCAAGCTGCAAACTAAAGCGACTGCCATTGAAAGGTGGGCAGAATCTTTAGATTTAGAAGTGCATTTCTTTCTGGTTGATAGCGAAGAATTTATTCAAGGTGCTAGCTCTCCACTTTCTTCTGAAAGTAGTGGTAAGACGCAACATTATTTATTATTAGATGAGTTTTATCGTACGTCTCTTTTTATTGCGGGGCGCACTCCCCTCTGGTGGTTAGTTCCTCCACATGAGGAACAAAACTACAATCATTACATCAAGCACTTAAAAGAAAATCGTTTTATTTCTAACCATGAAGTGATTGATTTTGGCAGCTTAGAAAAAATTCCCACCGAAGAATTTATTAGCGCAACCCTTTGGCATCTCTATAAATCACTTAGCTCCCCTTATAAGTCGCTATTAAAACTTTTATTAATGGAAATTTATGCCAGCGAATATCCAAATCCCCAATGGCTATGCCTTGATATAAAAAAAGCAGTTTATCAAGGTAATTTTAATTTAGATGCCACTGACCCCTACGCTTTGATTTACCATAAAGTAGAAAAATACCTCAGCACTGACTCAGACAGCGATCGCATTAATTTTATACGCCAATGTTTTTATTTAAAAATTAGCGGGGCACTAGAAAAACAGTCATCACGCCAGAAACATGCAGATCAAGACACCTTTATCGCCAAAATAGTGCGCCATTATCAATGGCCTGAAACCATCATTGCTAGCTGCACTAAAGATCCAGCATGGAACATAAAAAAAGCCAGCCTAGAAAATGACATTATCATTCGTCAACTAAAGCTCTGCTATCGTATGATTAGTCACTTTGCTAATGTTAATGCCTCTTCAGTCAAGCACCAAGATATCCAATTGGTGGGGCGGAAACTAAAGTCCTTTCTGCAAAAAAGCCCCGGAAAAGTGGACATTATCACAACCCGTTATTCTATTCGCAATAAAGAAAGCGAATTAAGTTTAGTCGAATCATCATCCGACTCAGCTTACTCAATGTGGAGCTTATTCCCTGGTGATATGTCGAGCCTCACACCCAAAGAAGTAGAGCCATTTAAACAAAATGCTAGAAGTTTAATCGAGCTTCTGGCGTGGCTAGTCATTAATTGTCTTTATCAACAAAAACTGATTTTACATATACAAGCCAAGCAACTGGTTTTCAACAAAACAGATATTCATAATACATTAGAGTCGCTACGCGTCTTCTTATCCAAACATAAACTAGGCAATCTCACTGCCTTATCTGCGTTTAAGCAACCCAATCGGGTTATAGCAAACTTAGTTCTACTTAACTTAGGCTACACTGACACTAGCCGTAAAGATGGCATGCTAGTGATGAGTGAGCAATCGGATATATTTAGCTACGGTGCTGATCGTGAAAACTTCATTCATACGATAGATCAAGTCTCTATCAATAACTGGGGGGAAGTCACTACGCACCGCTTTCTGGGATTGGAGGGCTTATTTGATTGCTTTATTGGATCGATAAACCAACAATCACTACCTATTCTGACAAATATAGAAAGCTACACACCTATTCGTGGAAAAAGCATTGCATTGGGTGCAACTCAATTACTTCAAAAACTAAACCAGTTATTTATTGGCAAAAAAAGCACTGAATCACCACGCCTAATTGTTGCAGGTGAGTCTGCTTTTTATATTTTTCAGCAAAAGGATGACTACTTGCATTACTGGAAAGCTAATAATATAGCGGCCTTACTATCAGATTTAGCCAAACCGCAAACCAACTTTAGTGCCGTACACTTCAACAATTCAACATTAAGTAGCACACCTATTCCACTACTATTTTCCCTTGCCAAAGAAAAAACGCTTCAGGTTTTTTATTATGCTGGCACTCATTATATCAATCTTTATATTATTGATGAAAAAGGCAGTTTCTTTAATCAACGCTATACCAACACGTCGAGCCAGCAACTGTTAACTGCTTACTCTAATTTTCTAGCAACACTTAATGATAAAGGCCTTTTAAGAAACTCACTTGCGGTTGAATATTTTGAGGTGCAACGTTCAACTAGCCATCAATATAGCGCAAGAAAAATCACACCGCCCGTTGCTCTTATATGGGATTATTTAAATATTCGCATTACCGGAGAAACTTACGGCTCAGCGACTGAAGTGCTATATACCTTGTACTGCAATGATCTAGAATTCTTCGCCGCCGATACAGAAGAAGACATATTCAAATCAGTGGCAAAATACATCTACAATCTTCGGAAAAATAATGAAGCCTATCCAATACATATCACTGAAATAGATGTCCCACTACAAGCATTAGGTGTCGATAGTTATCAACAATTGCAGTCAATTCACTTCTTGCACTACAAGCAAAAAATCGAATCCCGTTTGAATAAGAGCTAATGAGTGCAAGATAACATAAAAATAAAAGACCTCATCAAACAGGAACGCCTAACAAACAAGACAGAACCTCTCTTTTACATTTGTCAATTGACCCCTGAATGCCTGAATGCCTATGATGTAGCTCTTTGATGCATTACTGAGCTGAATTCGCATAACACTGAAAGTAACAATATAAGGCTCTCACGCCTTGAAAAGTAAGCAGAACAGCAAAGACCTTTTTTATTTTTTACACGGACTTAAAAATTTATCTAAGTGATTCGCAAAATCTTGTCGATCACTAGCACTTAATGCTCCAGGCCCTCCTGTATTAATTCCGCTAGAGCGCAAAGTCTCCATAAAATCACGCATATTAAGGCATTCTCGAATATTATCAATCGTATATAGCTCACCTCGGTGATTGAGTCCATACCCCCCTTTCTCAATCACTTCTGCTGCCAAGGGAATATCTGCGGTAATAACAAGATCACCAGCACTCAACCTTTTCACTATTTCATTATCGGCAACATCAAATCCAGAAGCAACTTGAATAAATTCAATATACCGTGAAGGCGGAGTACGAATAAATTGATTAGCAACAAATGTTATTAAGACTCCAGTGCGTTCTGCCGCTCGATATAAAATATCTTTAATAACCACTGGACATGCATCTGCATCTACCCAAATTTTCATACTATCCTCATACTAAAACGTATTATTTATCTGACTTAATACAGAGAAAGACAGTATCAAGCGATGTATTAATAACTACAAAACTGTAATTCAGACACTAATAAGTGGGCAAAAAAAAGGGCTAGATCTCAAATGAGATCTAGCCCTTTTAACCAATGCCTATATTTAGGTATTAGTAAGCATTACTTACATAAATGCTTTATAGCACTTTAAAATTAAAGAGCTACGATGTTTTCTGCTTGAGGACCTTTGTCACCTTGAGTTACAGTGAACTCAACTTTTTGACCTTCAGCTAAAGTTTTGAATCCTGAACCTGAGATAGCACTGAAATGAGCGAAAACATCAGGACCTGACGCTTGCTCAATAAAACCAAAGCCTTTAGATTCGTTGAACCATTTAACTGTACCAGTAGTAGTAGCCATTATAATAACCTATTTAATTTTAAGAGTAATTGATGCCTTAATTAAGGCGTTTTTGCTAGAAGTTTTGTTATTACTTATAAAACCAGGACGATCTACTAAAGATAAAACACTAAAGATAAAATATCGAAACAGCGTGCATAAATATAAGCCGTACTTTCAAGCTAATGAAAATTATATAGAGATCTTTCTTGTAGTCAATAGTTTTTTACATTAATCACTAAATTTATTGTAAGTACTTAGCTTTTCCTTGCGAGCTCAACGAATTACGATACAAGCAAAACTATTTACCGGCATCTAAAGCTTTTATAATGCTGATATATTCCTCCTTTTTAGGTTGATACAAAAACATAGCTAAAGCAGATAAGCCGATAAAAATATACAAGGTATTAAAGCTATCGCCCAATACATACATAAGAAGACCATAAAAACCGATACTTTCAGCCATCGCCATAGAAATAATGATAACGGACAGGTAACGCCTTTTAGCGGACTTATCACTATCGCCAGACTGACTTAAACGCACCAATACATGTCGGATAAATTTCATAACAGGAAAGCTTAAAATGGCAACTACATACAACACCGTCCTCAATACGACACGCTCCTGCAATTCAAAGCCAAGCTGTATTTGTTCAGCATAAATATGACAAATAGCAACCATAGCCACCAAACTCATTAAAGCCACTGCTCTAATAATACCAGCACCCAAAAGGTCTGCTTGTATCTCTTGCTCTGATATAGTCATTATTATTTTGCCTTTTGTTGTTCTAAACGATAGGCATGCAATATAACCATAAATGCAAAAAAATCATACAGCCAATGAATGATAATCGGAGCCAACAAATTTCGTGTGTTGTCATAATCTAAATACATGCCTAAATACACACTAACTGCCGTTGCCATAATAAAATACAAGAAGGTAACTGCATGAATTAAACCAAAAATTAAACTGCTAATAAGCAGTCCTACCAGCATCCCCCAAGAATTTTCTATCCAGGGCTGAATAACGCCTCGAAACAAAATTTCTTCAGAAATGCCCGCAATAGCAGCAAGAACAAACAAATCAGTCCAATGATGTTTGATAAGACTTGGACCTAAGGTGTCATGCAAGACTTTGCGTATTTTTTCTAACGCGTCCGACTGCGTTTGATTTAAGGCCAAAAAAATAATACATAAAGGCAACGTCCCTAAAATACCATTAAAAACAACTCGCTCATTAAACTCAAGATAGGCAAACGGATCAACACCCGCAACCCAGCCTAAAACAATAGCAACTAAAATTAACGAACTCTCAAAATAGCAGGCCGTTTTAAAAAAATTCTCTGGATTTATTGAAGGTTCATTCATAATGCGATTGATGCGATAATAATTCTTTATACGATATTTTTAAGGACATTAGCCGTGCAATGTTTTATTTACAAAAGTAACAAAAAAGCTGAACTATATTTGTATTTAGATAAACAAGATGATTTTTCCTCTGTCCCAGAAGCAATACTTAAAAGCATTGGACAGCCAGAATATGTGATGCAATTAGAGATTACACCTGAGCGCAAACTCGCGCGTGAAAATGCAAACGATGTACTCAAAGGCATTAAAGAAAATGGTTTTTTTCTACAAATGCCACCGACAACATACACAGCACCAATAAACTTACATTAAAAAACGAGGCAGAGATAAATCCACAACAGATTTATCTCTGCATCAGTTTACGCCTTCGGTAATGTTACGCCTTGCTGCCCTTGATATTTACCACCCCGATCTTTATACGAGGTTTCACAAACTTCATCGCCACCAAAAAATAACATTTGCGCGACTCCTTCATTCGCATAAATTCTTGCCGGAAGCGGTGTCGTATTAGAAAATTCCAGAGTTACATGCCCCTCCCATTCAGGTTCTAAAGGCGTAACATTAACGATAATACCACAACGCGCATAAGTCGATTTACCCAAACAAATAGTCAATACATCACGCGGAATACGAAAATACTCAACGGTACGTGCTAAAGCAAAAGAATTGGGCGGAATAATACACACATCAGATTTAACATCGACAAAACTGGCGTCACTAAAGTTTTTAGGATCTACAATGGCAGAATTGATATTGGTGAAGATTTTGAACTCATTCGAACAGCGCACATCATAGCCATAACTAGACGTACCGTAAGAAATCACTTTCCCTTGTGCTGACTCTCTGACCTGACCAGCCTCAAAAGGCTCAATCATGCCCTGCTCTTGGGCCATGCGACGAATCCACTTATCTGATTTTATGCTCATTATTGTCTTGGTGATGTTAATTCAAAAAATAGGGTAATTTTATCCTAAATTCACTCTGTAGCACAGTAAAGCGGATTTACTATGCTACAACGCACTAAACCCTAGCTTCTAATGCTTAGGTATTTTGCACCACGATATTAGGGAATTTACGACTAAAGTCCTTACCTTTTAATGCCAATTTAGCTGACATTTTACGGGCAATTTCTTTATATATTTCCGTCGTTCGACTATCAGGATCAGCTACAACAGTTGGGCGTCCACAATCGGCATACTGACGTATATGAATATCTAAAGGCAAGGAACCTAATAATTCAATATTATTTTTCTTGGCCATAGAAACCCCACCACCCGAGCCAAAAATAGCTTCTTCATGCCCACAATTACTACAAATATGCATACTCATATTTTCAACTATACCCAAGATAGGCACATTAACTTTTTCAAACATTCCCAAGCCACGTTGCGCATCAATTAAGGCTATATCTTGTGGTGTAGTAACAATCACCGCGCCACTGACCGGAATCTGCTGTGCTAAAGTTAACTGAATATCCCCCGTACCCGGAGGTAAATCAACAATTAAATAATCCACATCCGTCCAATTTGTATCATTTAACAACTGCTGCAAGGCATTCGTCACCATCGGCCCACGCCAGATCATTGGTTGATCTGCATCGATTAAATAACCAATAGAAATGGTTTGTATGCCATAAGACACCTTAGGCATCATGGTTTTGTTATCCTGACTTTCAGGATACCCAGACAAACCCAGCATGGTTGGAATACTAGGGCCGTAAATATCCGCATCCAAGATGCCCACTGTCGCGCCTTCAGCAGCTAAAGCCAAAGCCAAATTCACAGAAGTAGTAGATTTGCCCACCCCTCCTTTTCCAGAAGCCACAGCAATAATATTTTTAACATTAGCGATAGGTTTTAAATTATTCTGCACGGCATGCGAAACGATATTAACTTTAATATCCACTTCTACCGAACTAACACCCTCTAAAGCATTAATTTGCTCAGTAATTTGCTTTTTAAAACCCTCAATAAAACTTTTCGCGGGATAACCTAGCTCCAAACGAACAGTAACAGAACCACCATCAACGACAATTGACTTAACAGCACGCGCTGTAACTAAATCTGTTTCCACATTCGGGTCAATAATGTTTTTTAATAAATTTTCTATATCTACTTTTTCAATCGTGGCCATATAAGCAATTCCGTAGCGAGTTAGTTCAAAATAAAGTAATAACCAAGTATTTTACTTGGTTATTGTCCAGCATTCTAGTTTTCCTGCTGTTTTCTATCGAAATAGTAAACTATTTTATGCCATAATAACCCTATTATTTTAGCCTCATACTACAAGTCATTTCTTAGTCTATGTCAGATCGAAAAATTCTTATTACTAGCGCCCTTCCCTATGCTAATGGCCCCATCCACTTAGGTCATTTAGTTGAATATATTCAAACTGACATTTGGTCACGCTTCCAAAAGCAACGCGGCAATGAATGCTATTATATCTGCGCTGACGATACGCATGGTACGCCTATCATGCTTAAAGCCGACCGCGAAGGCATTAAGCCCGAAGACTTAATCGCTCAAGTTGGCAAAGAACACTTAGCTGATTTCATCGAGTTTGGCATTGAATTTGATAATTATCACAGCACTCATTCAGAAGAAAACAAGCATTTTTCCAGCTTAATCTATGAACGATTACGGGATGATGGGCACATCAGCTCGCGCAGCATTACTCAAGCTTACGACCCCGTTAAAGAAATGTTCTTACCTGATCGCTTTATTAAAGGTGACTGCCCTAAATGTAACGCCAAAGATCAATATGGCGATAGCTGTGAAGCCTGTGGCGCAACCTACTCACCTACCGAATTAAAAAATGCCATTTCTGCCATCTCAGGTGAAAAACCGATAGAAAAAGACTCTGTACATTATTTCTTCAAGTTGGCAGATTTTAATACCATGCTCAAAGAGTGGACTACTTCTGAAGGCCATCTACAGCCAGAAGTCAGTAATAAATTAGCAGAATGGCTAGAAAATGGTTTGCAAGATTGGGACATTTCCCGTGATGCCCCCTATTTTGGTTTTGAAATACCCGATGCACCCGGCAAATATTTTTATGTTTGGCTAGACGCCCCCGTAGGTTACATGGCTAGCTTCAAAAATTTATGCACTAAAACTGACTTGGATTTTGATGAATTTTGGGCTCCAGACAGCAAAACTGAACTGTATCATTTCATCGGTAAAGATATTATTTATTTCCACGCTTTATTTTGGCCAGCCATGCTACATGGCGCTAAGTTCAGAACACCAAGCGCGGTTTTTGCCCATGGCTTCTTAACGGTTAATGGCGAAAAAATGTCCAAATCACGTGGCACTTTCATCAAAGCGCGCACCTATTTAGATCATTTAGACCCTGAATATTTACGTTATTACTTCGCCGCCAAACTAAGCGCGGGTGTTGACGATATAGACTTAAGTTTTGAAGATTTCACACAACGCGTTAACTCGGATCTAGTCGGTAAAGTGGTTAATATTGCCAGTCGTTGTAGCGGCTTTATTAAGAAACGCTTTGATGGTCAATTATCCACGCAATGCGCAGCCCCCGAACTATTCCAACAATTCACATTAGTTAGCGAAAATATTGCCGCGTTATACGAAGCACGCGAATACGGTAAAGCTATGCGTGAGATTATGGCTTTAGCGGATAAAGCTAACCAATATATTGATGAGAAAAAACCTTGGTTAATTGCTAAAGAAGAAGGTAAAGACCAAGAGTTACATGAAATATGTTCTATGGGTATTAATTTATTTCGCTTATTAGTCGCCTATTTAAAACCAGTACTGCCAAAATTGGCAGCCGAAAGCGAAGATTTTTTAAATATCGAAAGTCAACCGTGGCCCACTAATGCGCAGCCTCTAGTAGCACACGAAATTAAAGCCTTCAAAGCCTTAATGACGCGCATAGAAGAACCTAAAATTGCCGCGATTATTGAAGAATCCAAAGAAAATCTTGAAAAAATAGTCGCGCCTGCAGCAAAGAAATTTGATCCTATTGCTGATGAAATAGAGTTTGATGACTTTGCCAAAATTGATTTACGAATCGCTAAGATTGTCAAAGCAGAACACGTTAAAGGCGCTGATAAATTACTACAATTAACGGTAGATATAGGCGATGAAACACGTAATGTTTTTGCCGGCATAAAATCTGCGTATAAGCCTGAAGACTTAGAAGGAAAACTGACCGTTGTAGTCGCAAATCTAAAGCCACGAAAAATGAAATTCGGCATGTCTGAAGGCATGGTATTAGCTGCGGGACCTGGCGGCGCAGATCTATGGGTATTACACCCGGATGATGGCGCTATTGCGGGAATGCGCGTTAAATAAAACAGACAAAACTATATCAAGCCTCAAACCAATAACGTAACTCAATAGCACACAAAACCAAACATGTGCTAAGTTACGTTTTTTATTACTTTCTAAGAAAGACGAAGAATCCAAGTTTCAATAATACTCGGCACTACAACAAGCAGGATGTACTAAATCATGCTTTCCTATGATGCGCAGCACCTCAACACACCGGAATTTTCGTACATTATTAATTTCTGTCATCGAACTCAAAACTATCCGATGTATTCACGCAATTAGAAAAACAGCGTTAAATCAAATCACACTTGAGTTTGAAGGCTGTTTCGCAGCGCCATAGAATCATTTACAACCCTAACGGCCCCCGACTAATAATCAAAAAAAACCGCTGCCGAATCTTCAGAGATTTGAAGATTCGGCAGCGGTTTATTGCCTAGCAACTAAGAAAAAACTTTTACTCCTTAACAACCACCTTAGTGACTGCGCGTATACCTTCAATAACAGCACCATAGTCAGCTTGACCTAAAGCTCTAGCAATATTTGCTTTAGCCAACTTAACTTGCTCAGCCGCATCCTCTTGAGCGCCATCAGTGACGGCCAATAAACTAACAACCGTTTGATTGCCTTCAATAGAATCAACTACCAATATCGTAGGCTTTTCAGATACAGGCTTAGCCGCTTTAAATACAGCTTGGCTAACTTGCCACGGCAAATCAGCACCACTACGCTTTAACGCAGTAATTTCTGCAACAACCAGCCCTTGCTCTTTAACCGTTTCTCTTAAAGAAACGCCCGCAGCTAGCTTCTGTTTAATATTTTCAGCTACCGTGCGTGCCTGTGCTTTAGCCTTATTATTTTGAATAGCCGCAACAACCTCCTGCTGCACAGCAGCCAATGGCTTAGCTTCAGCAGGTTGATGTTCTAATAAACGTAAAACCACTAAACGACCATCACCCAACTCAATCGGCTCACTATTATGACCTTGCAAAACAGCCTCAGAGAAAGCAATGTTTCTAATATTCTCTTCACTCGCAATCCCTTCCCCGGCACTACGATCAAAAAGCTTACTTTGCTTAATTTTTAACCCTAACTCGTCAGAAACAACCTGTAAATTATCTGAATTCTCAAAACTCATATCAGTCAGTGACTCACCTAACTGATAAAACATAGTGTCTGCTTCAGCACGCTGCACTGCTTGTTGCACTTCGTTTTTAACATCAGCAAAAGCTTTAGTTTCTGCAGGTACCAACTCAGTTACGGTAATTAAGTGATAACCAAAAGCTGATTTAACTGGCTTAGAGACCTCACCCAAAGCTAATTTCGCCGCTGCAACTTCAAAAGCCGGCTCCATAACGCCAACTTCAAACAAACCTAAATCACCACCGTTTTTTGCAGTTAATGAATCATCAGATAAAGCAACCGCTAGATCAGAGAACTTTTCATTCGCTAATCGTGCTTGTGCAACCTCTGCTTTAGCCAAAGCTTGCTCTTCGGTCGTATCTTTTGTTTTAGCAAATAAAATATGACTTATTTTTCTACGTTCTTTTGTTGAATATAATTCTTTATTATCTTCGTAATAGGTTTTTATTTGCTCTTCTGTAGGAGAAATATCAGCCATCAAATCAGCTAACGCCAACTCTACATACTCAACCGACACCCGCTCAGCCGATTGGTATTCATTAACATGCTGCTGGTAATAGGCATTAATTTCATCGCTGGTAGGCAACCCGTTGACTGGCTGTACATTGACCGTTACATATTCAATATGTCTCGTTTGGTTTTGAATTTTAAAAAAACTATCCATATCATACTGAGAAACAAAACTGCTTTCAGTTATTGCTTTTTGATACTGTTCCATTAGCAACGCTTTACGAATGCGACTAACGAATTGTGCGGATGTCATCCCTTGAGCACCTAAAAGCGTTTCATACTGCTTCTTATCAAACTGCCCATCACGCTGAAAATACTGTAACGAGGCGACAAATTTACGTACCGTCTCATCAGTAATCGATAATTTTTCAGCCGTTACATGCTGCAATAAAAGCTCATCACGAATTAATTTTTCAATCGCCTGCTTTTTTAACATATCTTCAGGTAACTGCATTTCAGCATACTGTTGCTTGAATTGAGTATAGGCTTGATTCACATCTCGCTGCACAAACTCTTTATCGCCTACAATAACAACGGCGCTTTCTTGACCACCCTCAGTATAATTTTGTAATCCCCATAATGCAAAAGGGACACAAATCAATATCAAGATTACCCAAGCAAAAGTACCTTGTGTTTTTTCTCTTATTTTTGACAACATTTGATTAACCTTAATTGATTGATTGAACTATATAACGCCTGTTTGTTATTTATCTAAACAGATCCATTGAACGAGTTATATCTCATTCCCTCTTTACAAACACGTATTTTGAACAAAAAAAAACCCCGATCCAAAAATTGGTCGGGGTTTCTTAATATGGCGGAGCGGACGGGACTCGAACCCGCGACCTCCGGCGTGACAGGCCAGCATTCTAACCAACTGAACTACCGCTCCAAGTCTGTGGTGGGTGCTGAGGGGTTCGAACCCCCGACCCTCGCCTTGTAAGGGCGATGCTCTCCCAGCTGAGCTAAGCACCCGACTCAAGAAGTGATATTATAATGCTTTTTTAGAATTAAGCAACATTTTATTAAAAATGTTTTTATTAGCCATTCACGCTGTCTTTTAAACCTTTACCCGCTTTAAAAGAAGGGATTTTTGCTGCTTGAATAGTAATTTCAGCACCTGTTTGTGGATTACGCCCTTTGCGTTCAGCTCTATCTTTTACAGTGAAAGTTCCAAAGCCAACTAATGCTACTGAATCGCCGTTTTGTAGAGCTTTAGTGACTGACGACATAAACGCATCAAGTGCACGCCCAGCATCTGCTTTAGTTAATTCTGAGGCATCCGCCATTGCATCGATAAGTTCAGATTTATTCATTTATTCTTCTCCATAGGAAATTTACACAGCATACAATTATGTCGATCGGCCTAAAAATAAAACCCTCAAACCGTGCGTATTTATATCAACTACACCCCAGATATGTCAAGCGATACAGCTTGATGCAAAAAAATTAATGGGCAGTTACTGACTTTACTTTTGACTTAAGTGCCTTTTTTTCTGCCTGAATACTAATTTTTTTTATTGGCTCTGGCCGATACTGTAAAGCAACCTCTAAAACCTCATCAATCCAGCGTACCGGTTTAATTATCAAATTTCGCTTCACATTATCAGGAATATCAACCAAGTCTTTTTCATTCTCATGAGGTATTAATACGATTTTAATTCCACCTCGATGCGCAGCCAGCAATTTCTCTTTCAACCCGCCAATAGCAAGCACTTCGCCACGCAAAGTAATCTCTCCCGTCATCGCCACATCAGCACGCACAGGAATCGATGTTAATGCAGAAACGATAGCAGTACACATACCTACTCCGGCACTAGGCCCATCCTTCGGCGTTGCTCCTTCTGGTACATGTATATGTAAATCTTGCGTCTGAAATGCTTCATCACTAATACCTAAAACAGCGGCTCGCGCACGCACAACAGTCATGGCAGCCGCAATAGATTCTTTCATCACATCACCAAGCTTGCCCGTCGATACTTGCTTTCCTTTGCCCGGTATAACAGCCGATTCGATAGTCAACATCTCGCCACCAACTTCAGTCCAGGCCAATCCAGTTACCTGACCAATTTGATCTTTTTCTTCCGCAAGCCCATAACTAAATCGTCGCACACCTAAATAATCTGACAAATTATCTGATACAACACTGATAATTGCTTGCTTCTCTTTGAGCAATAATTGCTTAACAACTTTACGACAAATTTTAGAAATTTCTCGCTCCAAACTACGCACACCCGCCTCACGCGTATAATAGCGGACAATATCCTGAACAACCTCTTCCGCAAATTCTACTTCCGACTCTAATAAGCCATTTCGTTTCAGTTGCTTAGGCACCAAATAACGCATTGCGATATTAATTTTTTCATCTTCAGTATAGCCCGCCAAGCGTATGACCTCCATTCTATCCAATAAAGGACCTGGAATATTCATAGTATTTGCAGTCGCCACAAACATGACATCAGATAAATCAAAATCAACTTCTAAGTAATGATCAGCAAAGGCTTTATTTTGCTCGGGATCTAAAACTTCCAATAATGCAGAGGCAGGATCACCACGAAAATCACCGGACATCTTATCGATTTCATCAAGCAAAAACAAAGGATTACGCACTTTTATTTTTGATAAATTCTGTAAAATTTTACCCGGCATAGACCCAATATAAGTACGACGGTGACCCCGAATTTCCGCCTCATCACGCACACCACCCAAAGCCATTCGTATGTATTTTCTATTCGTTGCACGCGCGATGGATTGCCCTAAAGAGGTCTTACCTACACCTGGCGGCCCTACTAGACATAAAATGGGGCCATTGAGCGACTTAACTCTCTGCTGCACAGCAAGGTACTCTAAAATACGCTCTTTAACCTTTTCTAAACCATAATGATCTGCATCTAAAATTTCTTCAGCTAATTTCAAGTCATGACGTACCTTGGTTTTCTTTTTCCAAGGCACATTCAACATCCAATCAATATAATTACGCACGACAGATGCTTCCGCCGACATCGAAGACATCATCTTAAGCTTATTTAGCTCGCTGTCTGCTTTT
The DNA here is from genome assembly GCA_021736705.1 of Methylococcaceae bacterium. GTDB lineage: Bacteria > Pseudomonadota > Gammaproteobacteria > Methylococcales > Methylomonadaceae > Methyloprofundus. Next base: position 31,309 of record JAIPFI010000005.1, read on the forward strand.
TCCTTCGCATCCTTAGACATACCCGCTTTGGCAATTTTTTGCTCCAGCTCCTCGACCTCACTTACCGCATCATCCATGTCACCTAATTCCTTCTGAATAGCTTTCATTTGCTCATTCAGATAATATTCTCTTTGGTTCTTTTCCATTTGCTGTTTTACGCGAACGCGAATATTTTTTTCTAATTCAAATAGATCCGCCTCCCCCTCCATTAACAACATAAGTTTTTCAAGACGTGCAACGACATCAAACAATTCAAGCAATTCTTGCTTTTCTGACACTTTCAAGCTCATATGAGCTGCCATCGTATCCGCAAGACGCCCAGGCTCGTCGATTCCAGATAAAGCATTCAAAACTTCAGGAGGAATCTTGCTATTTAATTTCACATAACGACCAAACGAATCCACAGCCGCTCGCACCATGACATCAAGCTCTTTATCTGCCAACGTAAAAATATCATCAATTTCAGTCACCTCAGCAAAGATACACCCCTCTTTCTCATAATACTTAAGCACCTGACTACGCTGCTCACCTTCGACTAAAACTTTTACTGTTCCGTCAGGTAGCTTTAATAGCTGCAAGATATTAGCCAAAGTTCCGACTTGATGTAACTGTTCAAAGCTAGGATCATCAAAATCCGCGTCTCTTTGAGTCGCAAGAAAAATCTGCTTATCTTCTGCCATTGCCTTATCTAACGCTTCAATCGACTTTTCACGTCCGACAAACAAAGGAATAACCATATGCGGATACACCACCACATCCCTTAATGGCAATACTGGAATTAAATTCTCATTAATGACTACATCTATTATTTCATTCGTTTCCATGCAGGGAACCTTCATTTATTTTTTAAAAATATCTTCATAATATAAGGGTGCTTATTTTATATAACAAGGCGTCAGACATAAAAAAAGCGGAGGTTTAGTAATAAACCCCCGCTTTCAATAATCTTAAAAAATACTTACCTTAATCTACTCAGATACAGCAACCTTTTTTTCATCATCATAAACAAAATAAGGGTCATTTTCACCATCGATAACCAATTTATCTATAATCACTTTTGAAACATTATTAGCCGATGGAATTTCATACATAGTATCCAACAAAACATTCTCCACAATAGTTCTTAAGCCTCTTGCACCTGTTTTTCGCTGCATAGATTTTTGTGCGATTGCAGCCAAAGAATCATCGCGAAATTCGAGCTCAGTGCCCTCCATTTCAAACAACTTTTTATATTGCTTAATTAATGCATTTTTAGGCTCGGTTAATACTTGAATCAGAGCTTCTTCACTTAATTCTTCAAGTGTAGCAACAACGGGCAATCGACCGACAAATTCTGGAATCAAACCATAGCGAATCAAATCTTCCGCTTCAACTTCAGCAAATAATTCACCAACATTTTTAGCATCATCTTTAGCTTTAACTTCAGCAGAAAAACCAATACCACCTTTTTCTGTACGTTGTTTTATCACTTTATCCAATCCAGCAAAAGCCCCTCCTACGATAAATAGAATATTGGCTGTATTGACCTGAATAAACTCTTGCTGTGGATTTTTCCGACCACCTTGAGGCGAAACAGAAGCAATCGTACCTTCAATTAATTTCAATAAAGCTTGCTGAACACCCTCTCCAGAAACATCTCGCGTAATTGATGGGTTTTCGGATTTTCTAGAAATCTTATCAATCTCATCAATATAAACGATACCTGATTCAGCTTTTTCTACATCAAAATCACATTTCTGTAGGATCTTTTGGATAATATTCTCAACATCCTCACCAACATAACCTGCTTCGGTCAACGTCGTTGCATCTGCAATAGTAAAAGGCACATCAAGAACGTTAGCTAAAGTTTCAGCTAACAATGTCTTTCCCGATCCTGTCGGGCCAATCAGCAAGATATTGCTCTTGCCCAACTCGACTTCATCACCTTTTTTAAGATGACTACGTAGGCGTTTATAATGATTGTAAACGGCAACCGACAGTATTTTCTTAGCCTTATCTTGGCCAATCACATACTCATCTAACGCTTGTTTAATTTCCTTGGGCTTCGGTAACTTTTGCTCACCCTCTTCAGCCAAACCATCATTGGCAAATTCCTCCTTAATGATGTCGTTACAAAGATCAACGCACTCATCGCAAACATAAACAGAAGGACCAGCGATTAGCTTTTTTACTTCACTTTGGCTCTTGCCACAAAATGAGCAATATAAAATTTTATCGCCATCACTTTTTTTGCTCATTGCTTAACCTTAAAATAATTTTATAGATTTTTTATCAGGACTCTGTTCTACCAGACAAAACTTTATCAATCAACCCATACTCAACAGACTCTGCAGCACTTAAAAAGTTATCTCTATCTGTATCTGCCTGAATTTTTTGTATATCCTGCCCCGTATGATGCGATAAAATTCTATTCAATTTATCACGTATCGTTAAAATCTCACGCGCATGAATATCAAAATCAGAAGCCTGCCCTTGGAAGCCACCTAATGGCTGGTGAATCATTACTCTTGAGTGAGGCAAACAATATCTTTTACCTGCCGCACCACCCGTCAATAGCAATGACCCCATACTAGCGGCCTGACCAATACACATAGTGCTGACATCTGGCTTAATGAATTGCATGGTATCATATATAGCCATCCCAGCCGTAACCGAACCACCAGGAGAATTAATATATAAATGAATATCTTTATCAGGATTCTCAGATTCCAAAAATAACAACTGAGCCACAACGAGGTTCGCCATGTAATCTTCTACTTGGCCCACCAAAAAAATAACACGCTCTTTTAATAATCGCGAGTAAATATCATAAGAGCGCTCACCCCGCGCAGTCTGCTCAACGACCATAGGCACTAAGCCCCCAGCCGCCTGAGGCAGGATAATATTTCCCATTCCGTTATGGCTATTCATTGTTTTCATCCTTATTGCTGTGCAACTGAATCCATCACATCATTAAATGCTACGCTTTCATCGATGACTTTAACTTTACTTAACACCCACTCAACCGTTGCATCCTCAAGCACCATTTGCTGCACTTCTGCTAAACGCTCCTTATCGCCATAATACCAGCTAACAACTTGCTCAGGATCTTCGTAGCTTTCTGCCATTTCATCAATAACCGCGCGCACCTGATCCGCATCTACTTTAAGTTCATTTTTCTGAATAATTTCGGCCAAAATCAAACCTAAAGCAACCCTACGCTTCGCTTGTTCTTCAAAATCAGCATTAGCAGGCTTTATATCATTGACATCTACATTACGTTTTTTTGCACTTTCGTAATATGGCTTCATTAAACTTTCGACTTCTTGATCAATCATTACTAATGGTAATGTCACAGGAATATTTGCATACAATACATCCATTACTGCGTTTTTAAGTCTTGATTTTAGTGCATGATCTAATTCGCGCTGCATATTTGCTTGCACATCAGCACGGAACTCTTCAAGATCAGCACTATCAATGCCATAAGCCTTGATAAACTCTGCATCAATTTCAGGCAAAGCCGAGGACTCAATTTTAAGCACTTCCACTTCAAATTCAGCAGCTTTACCTGCCAACTTCTCATTTCCGTATACTTCTGGAAAAGTGATCTCGAAAGTTTTATTAGCGCCGACAGCAAGACCAATTAACTGCTCTTCAAAGCCAGGAATCATCCGCTTAGTGCCAATCTCTACTTGAAATTCCTCTATTGTACCGTCAGTGAAATTCTCACCTTCACATACACCAGAAAGCTTAATAGTAACCTTATCGCCATCTTGAGAAGGTTGCTCAGATACAGCCCATCCTTTACGTTGCTCTTTAAGCTTTTGAATCATCACATCAATATCAGACGACTCAACAACTGCAATTGACTTAGTAACCGTAGCCGAGTCAAGTGCCTCTAAAGAGATTTCAGGGTAAACTTCAAAAGTCGCTGTAAAATGAAAGCCCTCATCAACTTTGATAGGTTCGATTTGAGGCATTCCAGCTGGACGCAATTGATTTTCTTGTAATGCTTTAAAATAATTCGTTTGGATTAAATCGCCTGTAATTTCTTCTTTTACACGCGTTCCATACATTTTTTTTACAACATTTTGAGGAACCTTTCCAGGACGGAATCCGTCTATTTTGACCTCACGCGCTAAAGTCTTTAAGCGCTCGTTAATCTTTTCCTGAACAACTTCCTCAGGTATGATAACAGTCATTTTTCTGCTTAATTCCGATGTCTTTTCGACAGAGACTTGCATTGATTATCCTCAATTGTATAAATGAATTGCTTACGAATACCCGTATGTGGATATGTATTTTTGAGAGTTAACGATGATTACCGTTAATAAATCTATTTGATAATAAGTGGTGCGAGCGGGGAGACTCGAACTCCCACACCATAGATACTGGTACCTAAAACCAGCGCGTCTACCAATTCCGCCACGCTCGCAAACTTAATTTGAAAATCAATTATAACCATCTTTTTTAGAAATACAAATAAAATTTTATTTTTTTATTTCACTAAAATATTTACAGTCCCCCCTTCCCCAACAGAAAAATAAAAAATCTTTTTCAATCAACAATGTAGATTATCCACAAAACAATTTTATTATTTCAACTATAATGGTATATAAAGCCAATAACCCAACAGGAGATCATTAATGAACATTTCACCCGATAACAGTGCGATCCAATTATTTAATGATGCACAACAAAAATCGAATAACGCAGCAATGCAAATAGCCAAATCACCTATTCAAAATAATGAAGTAGGTAGTTCTGAATTTAATCCGAAAGACATTATCAAACCCATACTAAGCCTTAAAGAAGCAGAATTTGAAACTTCGGCAGGCGTTAAATTACTTAATGCAGAAAAAGAAATGCTAGGCTCTCTCATAGATGAAAAGGCATAGCATCACTCAACTCATCATCATGCTTTTTGGCTCCGCTTCTACAATATGTGCCTAACATAGGATGACATCCTCCCTATTTAGGCACAATAGAACTCCCCTTTATCTCTTCATACAACAAAGACTTCTTTCTCTCATCTACTCTAAATAACGTAATCGGGTATACTCTACCTCTTTTTCATTTATATAGAGATAAACATGAGACCTAGCGGACGCGCGCCCGACCAACTTAGAGAAGTCAAATTTACTTGTGGATTCACCAAGCACGCCGAAGGATCTGTTCTAGTTGAATTCGGAGAAACTCGCGTACTATGTACGGCAAGCGTTGAAAGCAGAGTGCCACGCTTCTTAAATGGCAAAGGCCAAGGTTGGGTAACCGCAGAATATGGCATGCTGCCTCGCTCAACTCACACACGCATGGGTCGTGAAGCTAGCCAAGGCAAACAGGGCGGTAGAACGCAAGAAATCCAACGACTTATCGGCAGATCACTTCGTGCAGCAATTGATTTATCAGCTCTTGGCGAACACACGATCACTATCGATTGCGACGTACTTCAAGCAGATGGCGGGACGCGCACAGCATCCATTACTGGCGGTTTTGTCGCACTTTCTATTGCTGTAGAAAAAATGCTCAAGCAAAAGAAAATCAAAAAAAACCCGATACATGGACAAGTCGCCTCAATCTCAGTCGGCATATACAACGGCACACCGGTTCTGGATTTAGACTACAAAGAAGACAGCAATGCGGAAACAGATATGAATGTTGTCATGAATGATGCTGTGGCTTTTATTGAAGTTCAGGGCACTGCCGAAGGACACGCCTTCCGTCAAGAAGAGCTTAACGCCATGTTAGAACTAGCCAAGCTAGGCATTGCGGATTTACTAGACAAACAATCTACAGCCTTAGCCAATCACAACAAGTAAATCACAGCACAACGTTCGCAGTGATTAATTCTACAAACGTTGTGTCTCTCTATCCCATGCACAAAATATCAAACTCGACTTTTTACATTACTTTAAAATAATTGGCCATGCTATTTCCTAATTCTCAAAAAATCATCTTAGCCAGCGGCAACAAAGGAAAAATAAAAGAGATCCAAGCTCTTTTACAGGATTACACGATAGTTACTCAGCAAGAATTCAATATCGAAGAAGCAGATGAAACAGGCAGTACGTTCATTGAAAACGCCATCATTAAAGCGAGAAACGCGGCATTACACGGCAACTTACCTGCTATCGCTGATGACTCTGGGTTAGTGGTGGACGCGCTTAATGGTGCGCCGGGCGTCATTTCCGCTCGCTTTGCAGGTCCACAAGCCAATGACCAAGAAAATTTACAAAAATTACTTAAAGACATGAAAGGCATCCCCGAAGCACAGCGTACTGCGCGCTTTATTTGCGTTATTGTATTAATGCGCCATGCCAATGACCCTTTCCCGATCATTACCCAAGCAAGCTGGGAAGGTATTATTTTACCTCACGCACGCGGCACAAATGGCTTTGGCTATGACCCTGTCTTCTGGGTTCCTACAGAAAACTGCAGTTCTGCTGAATTATCTGCGAGTAAAAAAAATCAATTAAGTCATCGCGGACAAGCATTAATAGAATTAAGCAAGTTTTTATAAGTAACACAACTATTTCCCTAAATCTTTAAAAAAGAACAAAAGAATGTGTACGATATAATGCCCTCATTTTAGGAGCGCCACGAGCTTACCTGCGAAAGGCGGAAGAACCGTCTGAGCTTTTTCAAAAAATAAGTTATCGAAATTATTTTGCGCTCATTCCTAAGCTCAGATAACAACTGAACTTTTATCACTTAGCAATAACACCAAGTCACCTTTTACTACCTATCTCTTATGCTAACACGCCTCATACTTTATATTGCCTACAGCCTGAAAACCTCTGCGCACTATCAAAGCGTGAAGGTTTTTCTCTACAACTTATTAAAAAACCCACAGAGCAAAATCAAATCATACTTTGATATTTTCATGATTATGCTAGTTATCAGTAGCGTATCACTACTACTTTACGAGGTTGAACATAAAACATCAGCATGGGCGATTTTATTTGAAAATTTTGTTGTCACTGTTTTCATCTGTGAATACCTGTTGCGCGGCTGGATATACTCAGACATACACAACCTAATTATCAAGCAGCATGAAAAAACCGAATACTTAGGCACGCCTTTTCATTTACATAAAGTCTTGAGCCTCGTCATCACTAACAAGCTCAGCTATATTTTTTCCCCAAGCGCCATTATTGACCTACTAGCCATTCTACCAAGCTACAGACCACTACGTATTTTGCGAATTTTTCTTATTTTTCGCTTATTCAAGCTGTTTCGCTATTCACAAAGCATGCAAATGTTCACCGGTGTCCTGAAAAACAAACGCTTTGAACTAACGACACTGGCAATTTTCATGAGTTTTTTAATTTTCATTGCCAGTACCGCCATATATATGTTCGAAAATCAAAATATGGGCGGAAAAATAAACAATCTTTACGATGCTTTTTATTGGGCTGTTGTAACCGTGTCAACCGTGGGCTATGGTGACATCACACCCGTAACCACAGGCGGCCGCCTAGTAACCAGCGCACTTATCATCACTGGCTTAGGAGTTCTTGCTTTTTTTACTTCAATTATAGTCGCGGCTTTCAATGAAAAAATGAGTGAATTTCAAGAAGAAAGAGTTAAGTCGCGCATTGAAAAACTAAGTAATACAACCATCCTTTGTGGATTTGGTCGTGTTGGCCAAGATATTGCCCAGCAACTGCGCGCAAATAAGCACCACTTTATCATCATAGATAATAACGAACAGCATATCGCGCTAGCTAAACAAAAAGGCTTTATCGCATTATTTGATGATGCAAGTAGAAATTCCGCATTAGAGCAGGCAGGCATTAATAATGGCGCTACAGCGGTTTTATGTACCACAGATAATGACATAATAAATGTTTATATCACTTTGACGAGCCGCTATTTAAACCCAGATATCACAATCATCTCACGCGTTAACAAGGAAGAGAATGCAAAAAAAATGATTCAGGCAGGAGCCAGTCATATTGTCCAATCATTTAATATTGCAGGTCTTTTAGCCGCAGAATACATCGGGCACCCTGTCGCATTTGAGGCAATACACGGCATACTTCATGGTCAACAAGATATACAAATGGAAGCGCTAAGCGTATGCGGATCCTGTTTTCTCACTGGCATATCTTTAGAAGAAGCTAATTTTAATCAGTATAAAACTCGCTTAATTGGCGTGATTAGCGAAAACCCCATTCATGCGAAGCGCAGAAACCGTTATAAACTGCACAACCAGCATTTTTACTTTAACCCAGATGCTAACTTTATACTCTATGAAGGAGACATTTTAGTTTTATTAGGCCGCCATCTAGGCATTGAACATTTACACGATTTAATCATCACAAGCCGCCTACAAAAGACACTAGGAGATCATTATGACCGATAAACTCATTGCAATTTTTGGTTATAACGACATGTCCTTTGAGCTAGTAAGCAAGCTCAAAGAAAAAGAAAAAGAAAATGAGCTAATAATATTAGACGCTGATCCAGCAAAAATAGAACAAGCCTTACAAAAAGGATTACCAGCGCAATTGATGGATTACCGCCAAGACGAGGATCTTATTACGCTAGGCATAGGCTCGTCAGTAAAAACGCTTTTTTGCTTTTTAGAATCGGACTCCGAAAATGTCTTCCTAACACTATCAGCACGCGCACTAGATAAAAAACTGAAAATAATTTCCGTAGTCAATCAGCCCGAATCCGCCGATAAATTATTGGCGGCTGGAGCCAATAAAATTATTGATCCGTTTGAAATATGCAGTAAAAAAGCCTATCAATTACTCACCAAACCGAGTATCACTTGGATTTTAGATGAAGCCGTTTTTGGACGTGCCGATTTAAATATGGCTGAAGTGACAATCCCTGAAAATTCTTGTTTAGACAACACCCTTATTAGCGAATTATTGTTAAATCAACGATATAATCTCTTTTTAATTGGTGTGGTAGATAAAGAGCTCGGAGACAAGCTATACTTTTCTTTAGGAGAGCAAGAACATGTACTTGATGCGGGTGATATTTTGGTAATATTAGGTGCCAATCGGGATATTAGAAAATTTAAAAAAGAAATAGGAGTTATTGAATGATTCAACTTAAACCCAAAATATGGTTTTTCCTCGGCTTTACCGCTTGCTTTTCCATGCTTGCAATAGGCGCATACTTTCAATTTGTCGAAGAATTAGAGCCCTGCCCGCTATGCATCTCGCAACGTATTGCCATATTAATAACGGGCATTACCTTCCTCATTGCGGCACTACATAATCCCGCGCAAAAAGGCGTGCAACTATACGCGATTCTCGGCGCACTATTTGCGTTAGTCGGCTCTGCTGTTTCTGCGCGCCACGTATGGCTACAAAACTTGCCCCCCAATGAAGTACCTGAATGCAGTCCTGGGCTTGCCTATATTTTTGAAAACTTCCCTTTAACTGATACGCTTAAAGCAATGGTCACCGGCACAGGGGAATGTGCCGACATACTTTGGACATTTTTAGGATTAAGTATTCCGGCTTGGACCTTCATTGCTTTTATTGTCTTAGCTAGCATCAGCCTGTATCAACTTATTAATAAAACTGAATAATATGTACAAAAAAATCACTCTGCTGGCTTTATTAACATTAAGCCTGAATAGCGTCGCTGAAATGAATACATTAAAAAAAGCGATCAATGGCTCACAACGCTCAGCAGAACATAAAGCACGTGATATTTACAGGCACCCAGAAAAAACACTAGCGTTTTTTGATCTTCAGCCCAGCATGACCGTGGTCGAAATATGGCCAGGCGGCCAAGCTTGGTATACAGAAATTTTAGCGCCTTATTTAAAAAATCATGGCAAACTCTATGCAGCTCATTTCGACGAAAACTCTGTTGCTCCTTACTTTGTCAAAAGTTTAGCGCAATTCAAACAAAAGATAGCTGCAAATCCTGAAGTCTATGGCCAAGTAATCAGAACCACCCTAGAAACGTCAGGCAAACTAAAAATTGCACCTGATAACTCCGCTGATCGAATTCTCACTTTTCGCAATGTGCATAACTGGATGAAAAACGGTCAAGCTGAAAATGCCTTTAAAATCATGTATCAAGCCTTAAAAACAGGCGGAATATTAGGCGTAGTTGAGCATCGCAATCCTGTCGGCACCAAGCAAGACCCTGAGGCACTCTCAGGTTACGTTACTGAGGCTTATGTCATTCAGTTAGCAGAGCAAGCAGGTTTCAAGTTAGTTGCCAAGTCTGAAATAAATGCCAACCCAAAAGATACACACATTCACCCTCAGGGAGTCTGGTCACTACCGCCCTCATTAAAGGGCGAAAAAACAAATAAAACTAATTTTATTAAAATTGGAGAAAGTGATCGCATGACCTTAAAATTCATTAAACCTGGATAGCCTTTCAAACACTTACACAAAAACAAACATTAGCATCTCAAAAATACCCAATGCAACTGTTAAAATAATCCTTTATAAAAAAATAACCTACTGTTTTATAATAAAAATTTTTCATCTTTTATTTTTTTAGATGATTTAAGCAGGCACGCTAAAATCAAGCAGTAGATAACCTTTTCCGAATCTTCTTAAAAAAATTACCCATAATCTTTATGGGTAATTTTTTTATCACATTTATGAGTTACTTAAGAAATAAAACTATTTTGTTAGGTAGCGTGTTTTTTTTAAGAAGCAATGATAGAATCAAAACCTTAGTAAGGTAATTTTTTATAATCCATGTCCACTGACTCCCAACCAACTTCTGCAAGTTCACCTGCTTTTGAGTTCAAAAGTGGGGTAATTACCATTCCAGTACTAAATTTATTTAGTACCGATATCAATGCAATTACTCATCAGCTACGCGAAAAAATAAAACAAGCACCTGAATTCTTTACCAACTCGTCGCTACTACTTGATCTCAGTGCTATACAAGATCAGGAATTAAACCTTGCCTTACTGATTGACGCAATTCGTAACTCAGGTATGCGCCCCATCGGCGTCCGTGGTGGAACAGTCAACCAACATCAAGCCGCAAAAGATTTAATGTTACCCATTATGTCCGCGCCAAATAGCACCAGCAAGGTAAAACAAGAAGTACCCTTGAAAGTAGAAATATTGGCACAAGCCCCCTCTGAACCACTAACAAGCGTCACAGTTACAAGTACGATTATTAATCAACCCATACGCTCGGGACAACGCATCTATGTTAAAGGTGATTTAATAGTCATTGCCCAAGTCAGCGCTGGTGCTGAAATAATGGCAGAAGGTAATATACATATTTATGGAACTCTAAGAGGTCGTGCTTTAGCCGGCGTACAAGGCAATGAAAGTGCGCAAATTTTCTGTTCCGACTTACAAGCCGAATTAATCTCTGTGGCAGGAAATTATCGTATCAGTGAAGACTTAGATGAATCAAACCGCAATACACCGGTACAAATTTATCTTGATAACCAAGCATTAATTATCAAAAATATTTAGGAGACAATCCATTGGCTAGAATTATCGTTGTAACATCTGGAAAAGGCGGAGTGGGAAAAACCACCACCAGTGCCGCAATTGCCATGGGACTTGCAAAAAAAGGACACAAAACAGCTGTTATTGATTTCGATGTCGGACTACGTAACCTTGACCTTATTTTAGGCTGTGAGCGTCGTGTCGTTTATGACTTTGTAAATGTCATTAATGACGAAGCAACTTTAAATCAAGCCTTAATAAAAGATAAACGCTGTGACCAACTCTATATACTTCCGGCCTCACAAACTCGTGACAAAGATGCGTTAACCAAAGAAGGCGTAGGTAAAGTATTAAATGAACTATCCAAAACCTTTAAATACATTGTTTGTGACTCACCTGCAGGGATTGAACGTGGCGCGAATCTAGCCATGTATTTTGCTGATGACGCGTTTGTTGTGACCAACCCAGAAATATCTTCAGTACGTGACTCGGATCGTATGTTAGGTATTTTATCCAGCAAATCAAAACGCGCAGAATTGGGAGAAGAACCCATAAAAGAATATCTTTTACTATCTCGTTATGACCCTAAACGTGTTAAATTAGGTGTGATGTTAAGTGTTGAAGATGTACAAGATATTCTTTCATTACATCTGCTCGGCGTTATTCCTGAATCACAATCAGTACTTAGTGCG
>JAIPFI010000184.1 GCA_021736705.1 Methylococcaceae bacterium
TGGTACTGTCGATGCAGCGACCTGAGTGGGTGGCACTGGCACTGCTACCGTTATTTTTTCGGCCGCCTGAGTTTTTACAGGCATATTAGCCGCGCTAGACCTTGAATAAGCTATATTTCTGCTCTCTAACTGCGCCATTCGGTTTTGAAGATCATCTATTTCCCGATCACGTTCGGCAATTTTCTGATCACGCTCATCTATTTTTTGCAATAACTGATCAGATAGCTCACGCTCCTTAACCGAATCAGTTGATGCGCAACCCGACATAAACAAAGCAGTAGCCGCTATCATCGTAACTTTAGAGGATACTTTCCAAGATATATCAATAGCTTCCTGTTTATTTTTTTTCTTATTATTTTTCATATATCACCTATCGAGTCATCACAAAATCGCTCGCCTGAGGAGCTAAACGATTAATCGGCTTAACATCATCAAGACGAGAGATAACAAAACCCACTTTGCCGATTTCCGGAAAATCAATTCTGATCTCTTCAAATTGATCAACAAGCATGGTTCTATTGCCCCACGCCGGGTCTGCGAGCAAGACTCGATTGCCTTGCATACCCCGAAAGATAACAAAATGGTTATAACCAAAGATATTTACAGGGACGATAATAGGTGTTTTTTTGAGTAAATCATCAAATGTTAACTGTCCATAACCAAGTCCTTTATAGCCGCGCGCATCAACATAACGCTTAAGATCAAGCAAAGAAAAACCCTGCCTCATCGTTACTAAAGCGGGGTGTTCAACATATTCAGGTCTGCTCATAAGTGCATTGGCAACCTCTTTTTCCGTCACAAAGTCACCGTGCTGATAATTCAATAAAGTAGTTAACGCAGCTGCGCCACAACTTAAATCCCACTGCTGTACGACAACATTGTGTCTACGCATCTCCATCAGCGATGTCACAGGCGGAACGTCTGCAAAACTCGAAAAACTTATCATCAGGCAAACAAAAGCCGCACCTTTTTTAACTGTTTTAATTGTTAAATAAGAATGAAGTCCGAATTTTTGAGTCGTTTTTTTTGCACTGGAAATCACATTAGCTCTTCCAGTCTTAAAGAATCTGTTTGAATAAAATTTTTTTCGCATTAAAGCAGTGCTTAATGTAAAAATAAAGACATTGATAAACAGTAGAAAACGAGTTGATTTATAAGTAACAAAAATCATTGTTATCTCCGGTTGAATGATTCATTTCAGATGCTGAATAAATCATGAACGATTGCTTTCCAATGTTTTCTTTTATTATGATTTTTTCATTGTAAAAGAAAACGCCCTACGCTATTATCTAACGCAGAGCGTCTCTTAACGGTCGTGCTCTATTAGCGGGTCTTGTCTCTCACTCTTTCACGAAAAAGAGGCATTTCCTGCTTTTACTTCGATTTACCAAATACCAGCAACTGCTTCTGATGTGCTGCTTGCACCTGCAAAGCCAAGTAAAGAAGTAGCAATAGTAGTGTTAGATGCACTGCCTACAGCCCAACCTGCACCAGCAGGTAAAGCTAATGCATTAGAAGTACTAATTGTGCTACTGAAATTATCACCAAGAAAAGTACCTATCGCGGCTCCATAAGCAGTCGCGCCACCAGCACTAACTTGATCCATTTGTGTTTCAGTCAATGATTGCTCAGCAAAAGCGCTACTTGCGATAACCAATAATGAAACACCTGCTAATTTAGTTAAATTTTTCATAATAATCTCCTCCAAATAATTGGATATGTGATTGATATTAAAGTGCAGAAGCAAAACTACTTGACATAGCAACGCCAGTATCAACAAGAATGTGCCCACCTTGTGTTGGCACAACCACTAACCCTAGTACTTCGGCATATGTAATAGTCTCAGTTGTTGCAAATGAGTTACCTATAGCAGTCGCACCTGCAAAAGACCATGCAGTTCCACCGGCGCTTACTTGATCCATTTGACCATCAGTCAATGAAACAGGCTCTGCATTCGCAAGACCCATACTTGATGCAAGAGCAATAACAGTAATTAATTTGTTCATAAGAATTCTCCTAAATACTATTTTAAAAAAAGCTCCCTCTGACAATAATGCCTTCAGGATTGATTGGTTATCAACTTTATTTTTATAAAGTCTATTTACCAAATTTATAACATTGATTAATATTATTTATTTTATTAATCAAAACGTTAATCTTCGATATAAACATAATTATTAAAAAGGATTAAACATTGCTCCCGTCGTATAAATAATGTTTACACTCATTTCAGCAGAACCAGTCTGAATCTGACCCGCAACTTGTGTCGTATAAACCCCCGGCAAACCTTGCGTACTGGTTACAGGCGAAACAGTGGTATTTGTTGAATTATTCCCACCAACCGTAAGGGCATAAGCCTCACCACCGGCCACTTCAACATACCCCCCTTTAGCAGGGTTATCTGGATTTGATACGGCGGTAATAGCAAGACCACCCGTATGAGTCAACGCCAAAAAATCGCTGGTCGCCATCGCATCAACGTAGACAGCCGAACCTAATCCCGCGGTCACTTGATCCATTTGTCCAGCTGTCAGCAACATTGCATTTGATGATACTGGCTCTGCCATTGCCACCGATAACCACATACAGGTGGGTATTAATATACAAGTCATTTTCTTGATCATTAGCCTTACCTCTTATTTTTAATTTAAACCCAAAATAGCCTAACTATTTTATTTACTCGAAGTTTTAATATATTCATATAATCAGTACTTCAGCGGTTACTGCGAAAATCACCTTGGATCTCATTCTTCTCCTATTACACTTAAATTTACATAGAAGAGAAATTAAAAATCACTTAAAAAGTACACTTAATATTTAGAATTTCAATCCAAAATAGCCTGACATTTAATTATTCGAAGTTATCAGCTATTTTAATATTCTCTACATATTCGGTATTTCACCGATAATGCGAAAACTTACCTTGGATCTCATTGTTCTCCGATTCCACTTAAATTTACATAGAAGAGAAATTAAAAATCACTTAAAAAGTAAGTTTATTTATAAACATGAATATACATTTGATTTTTAAAAAAGATTATTGATAGAAAAACAACACTCAAATAGGAAAAGGAAAGCAACACTGAGTTGCGCAATTAGCGATGCGGGACACCACTCGGCCGCTTAGGGGGGGATAAATAGCAAAAAGGCAGAGCCACACTCGCCTGTGTGACCCTGCCTTCATGTTTTACAAAGGTATGCTAAAAAACTAATCCCGAATCAATCTAATCCGAAATGAACGCCCTTTTAATTGGCCTTGACCTAGTTTTTTCAGTGCGGGTTGCGTTACCTCTCGCCTCACGGCAACATAAGCCCAATTATCAAAAACATTGATTTTACCAACCTGATTACCTGCAATGCCGTTATCCCCGGTCAATGCGCCCAAAATATCACCGGGACGTACTTTTTGCTTTTTACCGCCTTCAATTTGCAAGGTTGCCATTTCTGGCTCAAATATTGGCTTATCTAAAAAGTTAATCGATGGTAAAGACTCGCCCTCTATCGCCCGATCTAAATAATTACCCAAGGCAATGACTTTATGACTTTCTTTATCACTAATTAAAGAACAAGCAATGCCTTTACTACCCGCTCGCCCTGTACGACCAATACGGTGTATATGTATTTCGGGGTCACGCGCAATATGATAATTAATCACCGCATCCAAGGAATCAATATCTAAACCACGCGCCGCGACATCGGTGGCAACCAAGATGGAAACACTTTTATTAGAAAATCTGATGAGCGTTTGATCACGATCTTTTTGATCCAAATCGCCGTGCAAAGCCAGTACACTAAAACCAAAATTATGTAATTCATCGGCCACTTCCTGAGCCTCTTTTTTAGTATTACAAAAGATAACAGTCGATTCCGGCCTATGCATTAAAAGCAATAAGCGCAGCGCCGTCACGCGTTGCTCATTATTATCAACCTTATAAAAATGCTGCTTAATGCTAAGCTCATCATGTTTAAACTCAACTTTCACCATCACTGGTTTAAGCATAATGCGTTGCGCAATCGCCTTTATTTCTTCTGGAAAAGTTGCACTAAATAATAGCGTTTGCCGTTGCTTCGGCATTAAGTCAGCAATCTCTTCAACCGCCTCCTGAAAACCCATTTCCAGCATACGATCCGCCTCATCCAGCACAAAAGTATTCAGCTCATCAAGGCGCAAAGTCCCTTTACGTAAATGCTCATCAACCCGCCCAGGCGTACCAACGATAATATGCGCCCCATGCTCTAGTGAACCCACTTGCGGCCCGAAGGGCACGCCACCACATAAGGTTAATACCTTAATATTATGAATCCCACGCGCCAAACGTCGAATCTCTGTCGCAACCTGATCCGCTAGCTCTCGGGTTGGGCAAAGCACCAAGGTTTGTACGCGAAAACGTTTCACGTTCAGGTTTTCCAATAAGCCCAGCCCAAATGCAGCTGTTTTTCCTGAGCCCGTTTTTCCTTGGGCAATAACATCTGTACCTGCCAAAATATGCGGTAAACTTTGCGCCTGGATAGGGGTCATCGTTTCATAACCCAGCGTTGACAAGTTAGCGAGTAAATCGGGGTTTAATTTAAGTGTTGAAAAAGGGCTTTGGCTCAAAACGACGTTCCTATATGAATGCTGAAAATATGTAAGATATATGGCTATTCTTGCAAAGAAGTGACTTCAATCAATGAATAATCACTATTATCCTATTTTTCGGGAGGATTTATTTGATAAGTTACTATTAACCCATAAACTAGCCTGACTTGCTTAATATTACTATTGCACTGACTAAAAATATGCTGGCTATAGATACCATCAACACCGCACTCCATAGTGTCACCCGCCCAATACCCACCCCTAAAGCTGGCGAAGCATTAATCAAAATCCATGCAGCAGGCGTCAATCGACCTGACATTATGCAACGGCAAGGACTTTATCCACCGCCCGAAGGAGCTTCGGATATTTTAGGTTTAGAAGTCGCAGGCACTATTGTTGATTTAGGTGATACCCCATCGCATTTTAAAATCGGCGATAAGGTCTGCGCCTTGGTGACGGGCGGAGGCTATGCCGAATACTGCACAGCAGCCATACCCTTATGTTTGCCCATCCCAACTGGGTTAAGCTTTACTCAAGCCGCCGCGCTCCCCGAAACCTACTTCACCGTCTGGAGTAATCTCTTTGATCGCGCCCAACTCAAAGCCAATGAAACAGTCTTAATTCATGGTGGTAGTAGCGGGATTGGCACCACCGCAATACAATTCACAAAAGCCTTTGGCGCTCAGGTGATTATTACCGCGGGTAGCACCGAGAAATGTCAATTCTGCACAGAACTAGGCGCTGATCTAGCAATCAATTACCACCAACAAGACTTTATTCAAGCAATCAAAGATCACACTAACGGCAAGGGCGTAGACATTATTCTTGATATGATTGCCGGTGATTATTTTCCACGTAATATAAAATGTCTAAATTTTGATGGTCGCTTAGTGCATATTGCCTTGCAAAATGGCATAAAAGCAGAAATTAATCTCTTGCCGATTATGCTCAAACGACTCAGCATAACGGGATCTACTTTACGCCCCCGTAACACCGAATTTAAGGCGGCAATCGCCCAACAATTACAAAAAAATATCTGGCCTTTATTGGCAACGGGGCAAATAAAACCTATCATTCACCAAACTTTTCCATTGGCTGAAGCCG
>JAIPFI010000185.1 GCA_021736705.1 Methylococcaceae bacterium
GCTAAAAAGGCGGCTGCATTAGAAAAGAAAAAAGAAGCGGATGCTAAAAAGGCGGCTGCATTAGAAAAGAAAAAAGAAGCGGATGCTAAAAAGGCGGCTGCATTAGAAAAGAAAAAAGAAGCGGATGCTAAAAAGGCAGCTGAATTAGAAAAGAAAAAACAAGAAGCTATTAAACAAAAAAAAATAGCTGAAGAGAAAGCCCTGGCGGCCGCTGCTGCCGCAAAAAAACGTCAGCAAGAGGCTGAGCGAGCAGCAGAAGAGCAGCGTAAAATTGCAGCAGAAAAACAACGCTTAGAAGGAATAGAAAGGCAAAAAGAAGCGGCAGCTAAACAGGCAGAAGAAAACAGAGTACGTGCAGAAAATGCTAAAATTGCAGAAAAAGCAATAGCAGATGCAAAAATTTTAATTGAACGAAAAGTTAATCAAAGCTGGAATCGACCAAGTACAGTATCAGGTAAATTAGCCTGTACAGTTAGAGTTGGGCTTATTGCTGGTGGCGATGTAATGTCCGTTATAGTGGTTAAAAGTAGTGGTAATCAATTATTTGATGATTCGGCGGAGCGTGCGGTATTTAAGGCATCACCATTGCCAGTGCCGAAAGACCCGGATGTCTTTAGTAAGTTTAGAAGTTTTACTTTTGTATTTTCACCTAATTAGGTCGTATATTGGCTGGATTTGAGTTTAAATATGGCTTTTAGCGTGTAGCGGCTTTAACCCGCTAATTTCAAAATGATTTAAAGGCGAGCTGAGGCTGCGGCCTACGATGTGTACTTAAATAATTAATTTAAAGAGTGAAAAAGTGATTAAATTAGCAAAAAAGATAGCGTTAATTTTTCTGGGCTTCAATTTGATGGCATACAGTCATTTATTGCGCGCTGAATTAACTATAGAGATTACTGGCGGTGTACAAAGTGCGCATACCATAGCGGCTGTTCCTTTTGCGAGCCCGCAAGGTGAACGGTTGAATGCTGATATTGCCCAGATTATAGGTAATGATTTAGCTAGAACTGGCTATTTTAAAGTGCTTGATGAAGCACAAATGTTAACGCGTCCAAGCCGACCTGATCAGGTTAAGTTTCGTAATTGGGAGGCCTTAGGTCAAGATTATTTAGTGATTGGCGATGTGACAAAAGATAATAATCTTTATCATGTGCAAATGAGTTTGTTCGATATTTATAAAAAGACGCAATTAAAAGGTCTCCGAGTGACGGTTGAGGCTGGAGCATTGCGTATGGCAGCGCATCATTTAAGTGATGCTATTTATGAAATACTAACGGGGAATCCAGGCGTATTTGCTTCACGTATTGCCTATGTCACCAGTGAACTAATTAGTAAGAAGAAAACCAAGTATAATTTATATGTGGCTGATTACGATGGAGCTAATGCAATATCCATTGCTCAATCTAAGTCTCCTATTATGTCGCCAGCTTGGTCACCGAATGGAGGGGAAATTGCTTATGTTTCTTTTGAAAATAAAGTATCTGAGATTTTTGTGCAAACGTTGGCAACAGGTCAGCGTCGCAGTATTGCTAAATACAAAGGAATTAATGGTGCTCCAGCGTGGTCTCCTGATGGCACACAAATGGCACTGACTTTATCTAAAGATGGTAATTCAGATATTTATATTTTGACCTTAGCGAATAAATCTTTACGTAAATTAACTCAGTCTTTGGCCATTGATACCGAAGCCTCTTGGTCGCCAGACGGTAAGAAAATATTGTTTACTTCTGATCGTGGCAGACGCCCTCAACTATATGTTCAGGCAAGTAATGGCCAAGGTGGCGCTGAAAGGATTACTTTTGATGGCGATTATAACGCTCGAGGGAGTTTTTCTGCAGATGGTAAATCCGTGGTCATGGTACAAGGTGCGCAAGGTAGTTACCGCATTGCCGTACAAGATTTAGCAAGCCGATCAACAACAGTTCTGACCAATGGCCCGTTAGATGAATCACCTAGCTTTGCCCCTAATGGCAAAGTTATTATTTATGCACGACGTAAAGGAAATAATGATATTTTAGCGACTGTTACGCTTGATGGCGTTAGCAAGCAAGATATACAGCATACCGGAGGTATGGTGCGAGAGCCGGCGTGGGCACCACGCAAGTAAGAGTAGTTCAGTACATCAACATTTATACAATCAACATTTATACAATCAAAGGTTAAAAAAAATATGAAATTTACAACAGTTCTTGTCGCTTTATTCAGCGTAACTTTATTAGTCGGCTGTAGTCATAAAAAGAAAACTTTAAGCGGAGATGAGAATACAGCACAGACTCTTACGGATGGTTCGGGCGTTGATAGTAGTACTTATAATGCCGATGGTTCGCTGGTAACGGAATACAATCCGAATAATAATCAGTATGGAGGAGAAAGTCAGTTGGGTGACGATGACAATAATCCGCTTATGCAGCGTCCTGAATTTTCAGATCCGAACAGCCCTTTATCCAAGCGTGTTATTTATTTTGAATATGATAGTAGCCAAGTGAAAAATGAATTTGTGCCGATACTGGAAGCGCATGCTAATTATTTGATGGCTAATCCGAATCAACGAATTACTTTAGAAGGTAATACCGATGAGCGAGGCACGCGTGAGTATAATATTGCTTTAGGCGAGCAACGCGCTAAAACAGTGTTTAAAATGTTGCAATTGATTGGTGTCAGAGCTGGTCAGATGGATGTCGTTAGTTATGGTGAAGAAAAGCCAGTAGAATTAGGGCATAGTGAAGAATCTTTTTCACTTAATCGCCGTGTTGAGATCGTGTATAGATAATGAGGAAATTATTTTTAATATTGACTCTAGTCGCAGTAACTACTGTACAGGCTGAGTCTAGGCCTTTGCCGCCGATTATTAATAATTCGACTTATGCTAATGGTGCTTCTTATTCTAGTCGAGCTGCCAATCAACCTATGTTGGATCTGTTGGGGCGTGTTGATACCCTGCAAGCTGAGCTACAGCAGTTACGTGGTTTGATGGAACAACAGAATTATGAAATTAGCAACTTAAAACAGCGCCAGCAAAATATTTATGCTGATATTGACGCCCGTTTGCAACGAGTAGAAACGGGTCAAGGTGCTAGTGCTGACATTAGCACTAGCACTAATGTTTCTAGCGAAGAAAACTTAGCCATTCCTGTTGCCGAAAGAAATGCGGCTGCTGAAGCGGCTAAGCCAAAACCCGCTGTAAAATCAAAAGAGACTGAAAAAGCTGATTTTGATGCGGCGTTTGCCAGTTTAAGAAATAGTCAGTACCAGCAAGGGATAAGCTTATTTAAAGCGTTTTTACAGAATTATCCGGCAAGCGAATACAGTGATAATGCGACTTTTTGGTTGGCTTCTATTTATGCTGTTATTAAGGATAATGCCGCAGCAAAGCAAACGTTTGGGGCTGTTTTTACTCGGTTTCCACAGAGTGATAAAGCCTCATTATCAATGCTTAAATTAGGGGATATTTATTTGGCAGAAGATAATGTTGCAAAAGCAAAACAACTGTATAGGCAAATTATTACAGATTATGCTAATAGCACTTCCGCGCATATGGCTGAGAAAAAATTACAAAGTATGGGGCAGTAGCTTTAGTGAAACAGAATGATTTACGTATTAGTGAAATTTTTTATTCACTACAAGGCGAATCTAAATCAGTCGGTATGCCCACTGTTTTTATTCGCCTGACAGGCTGCCCTTTACGTTGCCAATATTGCGATACCAGTTATGCTTTTTCCGGTGGAGAAATGACCAGTATCGCTGATATTATTGATCAAGTTGAACAATATAAAACGCGATATATTACTGTGACAGGCGGTGAGCCTTTGGCGCAGCCTGCTTGTTTAGAATTACTTAAGCAATTAGCAGATAAAGCTTATATTGTATCTTTGGAAACCAGTGGCGCGCTTGATGTGTCTCAAGTCGATCTGCGTATTGTTAAAGTTATGGATTTGAAAACACCAGCTTCAGCTGAAGAGTCTCGTAATTTGTATACTAACTTGCAGTATATGGATGCTAAAGATCAGTTGAAGTTTGTCATTTGTAATGCCCAAGATTATACTTGGTCTAAAGATAAGTTAGATGAATATCAATTAGATCAGCAATGCGAGGTTTTATTTTCTCCCAGTATGGGTCAGCAAGATCCAACGGAATTGGCCGAATGGATTTTGCGTGATCAATTACCCGTACGCTTTCAATTGCAATTACATAAAATCCTATGGGGTAATTCCCCAGGTAAGTAAGCATATTAATGTAGGGCGTGACTTTAGTCCGCCTTTCATTATGTCATGGCAGGCTAAGACCACGCCCACAAATAAGTTATCAGGTGAAATGATTGCCTGATCTTGCAGAAAATTCAAAAAAGATAAAACACGTGAAAACACAAGCCCCCGTTATTAATATAAAACCTTATCAAGACAATGAAGAAAGCCTTGATAATACAGCTCAAGATAGTGCCATCCCCCTCACAACTAAGCTTAACAGAACTCATCCTGCGGTTGATGTCACTGGCGAGAGAATTCAAAAAGTTTTAGCGCGCGGTGGTGTGGGTTCGCGCCGTGAAATTGAACGTTGGATTACAGAAGGGCGTTTACTCATCAATGGCAATAAAGCTCAATTAGGTGATCATCTTAAATTAGGTGATAAATTGCAGTTAAATGGTCGTCATTTAAAGTGGGAAGCCTTTGATGTGCAACCGACTCGCGTACTGATTTATCATAAACCAACGGGTGAAGTGGTGACGCGTAATGATCCTCAAGGTCGTAAAGTAATTTTTAGTCAATTACCTAAAATTCTGAAAGGGCGCTGGATTGCCGTAGGTCGCCTAGATATTAATACGCAAGGATTGTTATTGGTCACTAATAATGGTGAATTGGCTAATCGTTTGATGCACCCTTCTTCAGAAATTGATCGTGAATATGCCGTGCGTATTTTAGGTGAAGTGACGGCAGAAAATATTGCCCAATTAAAGAAAGGTGTTGAGCTAGAGGATGGTATAGCCAAATTTGAGGATATTCAGTTTAATGGTGGAGAAGGTGCGAATAGCTGGTATCACGTAACCGTTACTGAAGGACGTAATCGCTTGGTACGGCGTTTATGGGAAGCTTTAGAATTTCAGGTAAGTCGTTTAATGCGAGTACGCTATGGACCTATCTTTTTGCCGGACGGTTTAGGGGCAGGGCAATGTTATGAATTAAATGCCAAAGAGTTAGATGATTTATTAACTTTTGTTAAGCTGCCGTTAGAGCGATTTGAGAGCGCGGCTAATCCAAGAGTGCCGCAGAATAAGCCTAGGGTAAACAAGCCGAGAGAAAATAACGATCCATTTGCTAGGAAGGCGAAAGGCGCACCTGATAGACGTAGCCATGAAAAGCACGATGCCTTTGAAAAGCAGAAAAAAAAGCCAGGACCACCCAGAGGGCGTGGTCGCTAATTTTTAATGTTGATAGCTCAATTTTGGCGCATGTAGGGCGGACTTTAGTCCGCTTTTTAGCATGTATAGCCCGTTTGCAACGCAAGTGTAATGTTGGTTTTTGCTGTTTTTGTTCCCCGTATTCCGCAAGCTACATACGGACTAGGGGAAATAGACTTTGCTAATAAAAGTCGAACATCGAATGAAAGCCGCGCTTTCTTGAATTCCCCTGTTTTACTCATAACTCACTATGTCCCCCCAAGAACTTATCCA
>JAIPFI010000186.1 GCA_021736705.1 Methylococcaceae bacterium
CTGCCCCTTTAATTGCTCAAATTTCACGTTTTGACCGCTTTAAAGATCCCGTTGGCGTGATTGAGGCGTATAAATTAGCCAAACAATACCTACCAAGTTTACAGCTGGTGCTTGCCGGAGGCAGTGCCAGCGATGACCCTGAAGGTGAAGCGGTGCTTAATGAAGTGCGCTTAGCTGCCGCAGATGATCCTAATATTAAGGTGCTGATTTTACCCCCAGACGCCCATCGCACCATTAATGCCTTACAGCGTTTAGCCGATGTTATTTTGCAAAAATCAACGAAAGAAGGCTTTGGTCTAACCGTGACTGAAGCCTTATGGAAAGGTAAGCCGGTCATTGGTGGCGATACGGGCGGTATTCGATTACAAGTCATTAATTTTCATACTGGCTTTTTAGTGAATACGCCAGAAGGCGCAGCATTACGTTTGCGTTATTTATTTCATAACCCACAAAAAATAAAGAATATGGGGCTTAAATCACAACAATTTGTACGCGAAAACTTCTTATTAACGCGGCAATTACGCGAATATTTAACCTTAATGCTGAGTCTGCAATTTGGCTCAGACAATCGCATCGACTTAGGCTAAATTTATGGCATTTGTACGGCGTGATCACTTTATGCCTTTTGGCACTCAAATTCTTGATGATGGTCGAGTCAATTTTCGTTTGTGGGCACCGGGCGCTAAGAAAGTTGAACTTTGCTTACAAGGTCTAGCGCCAGAAGTACGCTTTATGATGGCCGCTGAAGATGAAGGTTGGTTCGGTATTATTAGCCGATTCGCGGATAAAGGTTTTTATTATCAATACCGAATCAATGACGAATTATATGTTCCTGATCCCGCCTCGCGCTACCAACCAGAAGATGTACATGGCTCCAGTCAAGTCATCGATCCTTCTGAGTTTGAATGGTCAGATGGTCAATGGAAAGGCTTGCCGTGGGAAGATGTTATATTTTATGAAATTCATGTCGGCACTTTTAGCCAAGAAGGTTCTTTTAAGGGGGTCAAAAATAAGCTGGATTATTTAGTTGATTTAGGCGTCACTGCATTACAGTTGATGCCTATTGCCGATTTTTCGGGGCAACGCAATTGGGGCTATGATGGCGTACTGCCTTTTGCCCCTGATAGCAGTTATGGTACGCCTGATGAACTGAAGGATTTAATTGCCAGTGCGCATGCCAAAGGCTTAATGGTTTTTAATGATGTGGTGTACAGCCATTTTGGCCCTAATGGCAACTATCTACTGCATTACGCCCCAGACTTTTATACCGCTGTCTTTGATACACCATGGGGTTATGGCATTAATTTTGATAGTAAAAATAGTCATTGGGTAAGGCAGTTTTTTATCCATAATGCTTTATATTGGTTGGAAGAATATCATTTCGATGGCTTACGTTTAGATGCTGCACATGCCATTAGTGACTCGTCTGAACCCAGTTTTATGCAATGTCTAGCTGAGGTCGTGCGCAAAGACTTGGCTTATGAGCGGCAGATACATTTGGTGTTAGAAAATGATCATAATAGCGCGCATTATCTAAGTCCCAGCCCCGACCATCCGTATAATTTTTATAATGCTCAATGGAATGATGATTTTCATCATGCGCTGCATGTCTTATTAACCGGCGAAAGTAGCGGTTATTATCAAGATTATAGTCAGCAGCCTATACAACATTTAGGGCGTTGTTTAAGCGAAGGTTTTGCTTATCAAGGTGAAGCCTCTGTTTATCGTGATGGCAAACGCCGGGGTGAACCCTCTAAAGATTTATCGCCTGTTGCTTTTGTGAATTTTTTACAAAATCATGATCAAGTAGGCAATAGGGCGTTGGGTGAGCGCTTAGCAGATTTATGTTCGCCGGAAGCCTTGCGAGCCGCTACCGCTATTTTATTATTAAGTCCCGCAACGCCCTTATTATTTATGGGTGAAGAATGGGCTTGCAGTTGTCCATTCACTTATTTTGTTGATTTTCCAGAGCCTTTAGCTACGCAAGTGGCTCAAGGTCGATTACAAGAATTTACGCGATTTTCAGAATATGATGATCCTGAAATATTAAATAAAATTCAATTACCCAATGCCATGAATACCTTTTTATCCGCAAAGCTGGCATGGGATGAAATACGCACAACACCGCATTTGCAATGGCTGCAATACTATCAGGAATTATTGGTGATTAGACGTTTATCTATTCATCCTCTGCTTAAAGAGATTCAGGCGGGGAAAGCCAGTTATTGCATGATTAAGCAACAAGCATTAGTCGTGCAGTGGCAGATGCACGATGACTCGATTTTAAAACTACTGACTAATTTAGGTGATCAGGCCGTAGACATAGACGTTGATTATGCCGGTGAATTATTATTTAGTAGTACAAGCGATGCCATGGACGCGATTAGACACGGTAAACTAAACCGTTGGGCGGTGGTGTTTTTATTCGAGAAAAATCATGTTGCCTCAGTCATCTAGCTGTTATTGAGTGCATGGAAACTCGACGGAACAATGAGCATCAGCTGATGATTCCTAACTCGACTTATCGTTTACAACTTAACCAAGAAACTAAGTTTTCTGACGCGTCTCAGTGGCTACCTTATCTGCATCGATTGGGCATTAGTCATTGTTATACTTCACCTTTTTTAAAGGCCAGACCTGGAAGTTCTCATGGCTATGATATTGTTGATCATAATCATCTCAACCCAGAAATAGGCAGTATGGCTGATTTTGAGCAATTCATTAGTGTTTTACAGCACTATAAAATGGGTTTAATTGCCGATATTGTGCCGAATCATATGGGGATTATGGGGAATGATAATGTCTGGTGGTTAGATGTTTTGGAAAATGGGCCTGCTTCATATTATGCGCATTTTTTCGATATAGACTGGCATCCCCTTAAACCCGGACTGCAAAATAAAATACTCATTTCCGTGCTCGGCGATCATTACGGCAATATTCTTGATAAACATGAATTAAAGCTGACTTTTGATAGCGAGCTGGGCGAGTTTAGCGTTTATTATTTTCAGCATCGCTTCCCTATTGATCCGCAAACCTATCCCTTTATTCTAGGCGCACAACATGAGCAATTGCTCACCTATTTTAAACAGGAAGATGCCGCTTTTTTGGCTTATCAAACGCTAGATAATAGCTTGAGAAAATTACCTTTGCGGACGCTTTGTTCGCCCGAACAAAGGGAAGAACGGGCACGCGATAAACAAGTATTCAAAAAACAACTCAGTCAACTTTGTTGGGATAATCCTAATTTAACTCGCTTTATTGAGCTGAGAGTGGCAAAAATCAACCAGACTAATGCTGATCATGATGCTTTACATACTTTATTAGAGCAGCAGGCTTATCGATTAGCTTATTGGCATGTCGCGGGCGATGAAATTAATTATCGACGATTTTTTGATATTAATGACCTAGCAGGATTAAGAGCGGAAGATGAGGCGGTTTTTACCGCGACCCATTGCTTTATTTTAAGTCTTATTGAGCAGGGTAAAATCCAAGGCCTACGCATTGATCATGCCGATGGTTTGTATGACCCGACTGCCTATTATCAACGTCTTAGTAGCGAAATAAAGGAAAATTCAGTCGCTACAGTCGCGTCTAATGCTTTGCCTATTTATATCGTTGCCGAAAAAATTGTGGCTCATTATGAATATCTTGCCAACGATTGGGCGATTCATGGCACGACGGGGTATGAATTTGCTGCGATGGTGAATGGCGTTTTTATTGATAGTCGCGCGGAAAAATCATTAACGCATACTTATGCACGTTTTATTGGGCATCGACAAGATTTTAAGGAAATTGTATATCAATCCAAAAAACATGTCATGAGCACCGCACTCGCGAGCACGCTGAATATGCTGGCTAATCAACTCAGTAAAATAGCGGAGTCCAGCCCAAAAACGCGTGATTATACGCTCAATGGTTTACGTGATGGCTTACTGGAAACGATAGCCTGTTTTCCTGTTTATCGTACCTATATCAACAGTCTTAAGGTGAGTAATGCAGATAGTCACTATATACATTGTGCCATTGAACAAGCTCAACAGCGTAGCAGGGCAGTCGATAAAACGGTATTTGATTTTATACGTAAAGTCCTGTTGCTTGATGCTGAAATATTAACTGATCAGTTACTTACATTTGTCATGAAATTTCAACAATATACCGCCCCGGTGATGGCTAAAGGCTATGAAGATACGGCGATCTATCAGTACCATCGGCTAATTTCTTTAAATGAAGTGGGGAGCGATCCGAGTTGTTTTGGGTATTCAGTAGCTCAGTGGCATCACTTTAATTTACAGCGCGCCAAAAAATGGCCGCATAGCATGCTGTGTTTATCTAGCCATGACACCAAACGTAGTGCCGATGTACGCAGTCGTATTAATGTATTGAGCGAAGTTCCACAGCAATGGCAGGAGTCGGTGTTTCGCTGGCATCAATTAAATAAAATTCGCGGAAGAAAAAATACGCCTGTGGTTATCGCACGCAATGATGAATATCTACTCTATCAAACATTCATTGGAACTTGGCCGCTAGAAAAATTAACACCATTACTGATGGAGAAATATCAGCAACGTATTGAAAATTATATGCTGAAAGCCATACGTGAAGCGAAATGCTATTCGTCATGGGATAACCCTAATCTTGAGTATGAGCAGGCTGTCAATGCGTTTATCAAACGCTGTTTAAGTGCCTATGATACGTCGCCTTTTGTGCAGGACTTTATTGCATTTGAGCAAGGACTTAGACCGGCGGGTTTATATAATGCCATTATGCAAACACTGTTACTTTTAACGGCTCCAGGGATGCCGGATATTTATCAGGGAAACGAACTCTGGCGATTTAATTTAGTCGATCCTGATAATCGTCGCCCCGTCGATTATCAGGCACAGGAAAGCATACTTGCCGACTTAGAAAAACAAATAAGCAATGATCGAGGTGAGTTATTAAGTTCATTGCTCAATAGCATGGCAGATGGTCGAATGAAACTGTATGTCGTGACTCAAACATTGCACTTTAGAAATCAATATGAGCGGCTATTTAAAGAGGGCGACTATTTGCCGATAAATAGTTGTGGAACACAAGCGCTGAATGTACTTGCTTTTGCCAGAAAAAATGCAGGGCAATGGGTTGTTATTATCGTGCCACGCTTGGCTCTTTCATGGCAGAATAAAACTGCAAATGATTTCTGGCAAGATACGTGGCTAGAGTTGCCCCCCGATGCGCCTACAGAATACATAGAATTATTTAGCCAGTATCATCTAGTAAGCCAAACAGGACATGAGAGTCATCAGTTATCTGTTGCGGAGATATTCAACGTCTTTCCTTTGGCACTATTATCCGCTTTCGTTTGACTCTTTAGTTGTAAATATTGGCTTCCATTTTAAGGCGGGACAGGAAGTTTCAAAAAGTGAGGCAGGGAGGCAATAGCTAAAGCCTGTCACTCCTATTAGTCGTACCGACTTAGGAATGTGCATGAAATAATGTCTTCATCTTAGGAGCGCAGGCAGCTTGCCTGGGAAAGGCAGACGAGCCGTCTGCGCTCCCACAAAAAAATTAGTTGTCGAAGTTATTTTGTGCTCATTCCTTAAAATGGACACCCTTTTTTTAGCTACCAACTTAAGGTGGGAGGCTATCATTTTAACACGGGACATATTGAAAACC
>JAIPFI010000006.1 GCA_021736705.1 Methylococcaceae bacterium
ATTGAAGGCGCGATGGGCTTATTTGATGGGCGCTCAGGTGTCGGCGAAAGTGGTTCTAGCGCGGAATTAGCACAAGCCTTGCAAGTGCCGGTTTTTTTAGTAGTTGATGCAGCGGGTATGAGTGGTTCAATTGTGCCCTTGGTCAGTGGTTTTTGCGCTTATGCTGAAAAAATGGGCGTTAAGATTGCAGGTATTATCGCCAATCGACTTGGTAGCGCACATCATGCCAGTTTATTAAAAGCCGTTTTACAGGAGCATCAGCAGCCACCTTTAATTGCTTGGATGGCAAAAGATGCACCGGAGTTACCCGAGCGCCATTTGGGTTTGGTGCAGCCTTCTGAAGCGGCTTTACCTGATTTTTTACCTTTTTTTCATGTCGAAGTAGCAGATTTATTAGCTTTGTTTGCTGAGGCTGACACTTATTTAACTGAACAGAATCCAGCTCAATTATTAAAGGGTAAAAAAATAGCTATTGCGCAAGACGCCGCTTGTTGTTTTATTTATCCGGCTAATCTGGACTTTTTACGGGAGCAGGACGCGGAACTTTTATTTTTCTCGCCTGTCGCGGGTGATGCGATTCCTGAAGGTGCTGATACACTATGGTTGCCGGGTGGTTATCCTGAGTTGTTTGCAGAGGCTTTGTCCGTCTCAAATACTTGGCCTTCCTTGCGTGAGTTTATCGCAGCCGATAAACCTGTATTAGCTGAATGTGGTGGCGCGATGCTTTTGGGTGAAGCCTTAATTGATCTTGATGGCAAGGCGTGGCCGATGGCGAATATTTTTACTTTTCGCTCGAAAATGCAACATAGATTGGCTTCTTTAGGTTATCGGGAAGACGTGTCAGGAATTAAAGGACATGAGTTTCATCATTCCGTGCGTGAGTCTGAGCAAGAATTAGATAGCTGGTTGCAAACAGGTCGGGGTGATCAGGGTGTGCGTTATCAGAATTGTCGTGCTTCTTATGTGCATTGGTATTTTGCCAGTGCGCCGGAAGTAATCAATAAATGGTTGAGTGGGAATTAAATGAAAGAAAGAGATCGCCGTCAGGGCATCGTATTAGTTAATACTGGCGAAGGTAAAGGCAAATCATCAAGTGCTTTCGGTATGGTTTTTCGTGCTGCGGGTTGGGGCATGAAGGTTTGTGTTATTCAATATATTAAAGGTAAATGGCAAACGGGTGAGCAAAAAGCTGCGGAGCGTTTTGACAATATCGAATGGCATGTGTTGGGTGATGGCTTTACCTGGGATACGAAAAATCCTGAGCAGGATATTAAAACCAGTCGTGAAATTTGGGAATTCAGTAAACAGAAGATTCTGTCGGAAGAATATGATTTTGTTTTATTAGATGAAATCAATTATTGTTGTGGTTATAACTGGATTTCAGGGCAGGAAATTGCTGATTTTATTACTAATGAAAAGCCGCCTTGGATGCATTTGGTTTTGACTGGGCGAAATGCCGCACCTGAAGTGATTGAAGCCGCGCATACGGTAACGGAAATGACGAAGATTAAACATGCCTATGGGCAAGGGATTAAAGCCGCGCAGGGTGTCGAGTTTTAGGCTTTTTCATGTGGGAGCGACTTTAGTCGCGATTTATAGTCAGTCGACAAGGTAAATAGTTTGCTTTGGTAGGGCGTGGCTTTAGCCCGCCTTTAGAGTGGATGCGCAGCATTGGCGGGCTAAAGCCACGCCCTACCGAAAATAAAAAATACAATAAGTTAAAGATGAAATCACTTTATCCAGAAATAGAGCCTTTCCACACCTTCTTTCTTGAAACGGGCAGCCAGCATAAAGTCTATGTAGAGCAGTCAGGTAATCCGAATGGCATTCCTGTGGTGTTTTTACATGGCGGCCCCTGCTCAGGCACTAAACCACAGCACCGCTGTTTTTTTAATCCCGAGTTGTATCATATTATTTTATTTGATCAGCGTGGCTGTGGTTTATCTCAACCTTTCGGTGAATTAGAGGGAAATAATACCCAGAATTTGATCGCCGATATGGAGCGTATTCGGCAGCAATTAAAAATTGAACAGTGGTTGTTATTTAGTGGTTCGTGGGGCAGTACTTTGGCTTTATTGTATGCGCAGCAGTGTAAAGAATATGTCTCGGGGATTATCGTACGTGGTGTTTTTCTCGCGCGCCAAGAAGACTTGGAATGGTTTGCTGGTAATGGTGCAAACAGGCTCTATCCTGAGCAATGGCAGGTATTGCTCGATAGTTTGCCTGTAGAAACAGATAAGAATCAACCAATGCCCGCCGTTTTTACCGCGCTGTGGGGTGACGATGAAGTGGCAGTGCGACGGGTGACGCGTGCATGGATGCAATGGAGTAGTCAGGTGGCTTTGGGCGCTGCTTATGATCGTACGCGACAAGGTGAACATATTACGCAAACGATGGTTGATCAGGTGAAAATGGAATTGCATTATGCGCGTAACCGTTATTTTATTAACGAAAATCAAGTGTTAGAGGGTTGCGCTACACTGCAAGATATTCCTATGATGATTATTCATGGTCGTTATGACTTTGTTTGTCCAATGGAAGCTAGTTTTAAATTATCCGAAGCTTTGCCTCATGCAGATTATAAAGTTTTGCCCAATGCTGGGCATATTGCGCAAGGCGATGAAATGATAGCGGCGTTAGTTGCGGCAACCGATGCAATGGCGGAGAATTGGCAATGAGTGCACTGAAAAAACGCTTGGTGATTGCCATGACCGGTGCAACGGGGGCAATTTATGGTGTGCGTATGTTACAAGTTTTGCAGCAACAAGAGGAATGGGAGTCGCATTTGGTGATTTCTTCCGCAGGTCTGGTTAATCTAAAATATGAATTAGAAATGAGCCGCTCTGAGTTGTATGCTTTAGCAGACGTCACGCATGGCATTGATGATATTGCTTCAACCATTGCCAGTGGCTCATTTAAAACTGAAGGCGTTATTGTTGCGCCATGTTCAATGAAAACCTTGGCGGCGATTGCGCATGGTTTTGGGGACAATTTAATTTCGCGTTCAGCAGATGTTGCATTGAAAGAGCGCAGACGTGTGGTTATTATGCCGCGCGAAACGCCCTTAAATTTGGCACATATTCGTAATATGGCCAGTGCGACAGAAATGGGTGCGATTATTTTTCCTCCTATGCCCGCGTTTTATAATAAATCCAATTCGATTGCCGCCATGGTTGATGAAGGCGTGGGGCGGGTGTTAGATATGTTCAGCGTGAATGTTGAGGGATTATTTACACCTTGGGAGGGGCTGTAGAATGCATCGAGGTAGCATTTTCACTAAATAAGTTTAATTCAGAGACGTTAAAAAGATGTAAATATGATTGCTCTATTATTGGCTCTTTTGATGGTCATTTCTATTAACGCCACTATCTCAATGAATAGGGGCGAATTTTCTAAAAATGGTGGATAATTAGCGCAATTTCAGGGATTAAATTAAGGGCGGAAGCCCTTATACAGTTAAAAATTTTTAATATATAGGTCAACCATTGATAAAAAAGACTAGCTTTTCGATTATAACGCTCGCTCTCCTTGTGGCGACCAATTTTTTCTTTTGGGCTTACATTAATCGTCCTACACAGGTTCAGCCGTGGGTGGGACCTATGATGGGTCTATCTTTCAGTCCTATGCGCGCGCACCACGCCCCCACAAAAGGTAGGTATCCAAGCGACGAGGAAGTCAATGAAGACCTGTCTTTAATGCTGGGACGGGCTCATGCGGTGCGAACCTATAGTGTTCTAAACGGTCTTGAGCGGGTTCCTGAACTTGCTGCACAGCATGATCTAAATGTTACTGTTGGCGCATGGGTCAGTAGTGATCCTGTAGAAAGTCAAAAAGAAATTGATTCTTTAATTAGTATTAGTCGTAATGAGAAGGCTAACAATGTCGTACGTATATTGGTCGGCAATGAAACGCTGGTGCGTAATGAAATGCCTGTAGAGCAACTCATTGCTTATATTAAACAGGTTCGTAAGCAAACATGGCGCCCTGTTAGTACATCAGAAACTTGGGATCAATGGCTTGCGCACCCTGAGCTAGCCAATGAGGTGGATTTTATTGCGGCTCATATTTTACCTTATTGGGAAGGTATTCCTGCTGAACAGGCTGTTGATTATGTCTTTGACCGTTATCAGGCCTTGCGTGACGCGTTCCCTAATAAAACGATTGTCTTAACCGAGGTCGGCTGGCCTTCAGATGGTCAACCGATACGTGCAGCAAAGGCTAGTAAGGCTAATCAGGTTAAATTTCTGCGTGATTTCCTGAATCGTGCACAACAACAAAAATTAACTTACTATGTCGTAGAGGCATTTGATCAGCCGTGGAAGCAATCTATGGAAGGCTCTTCAGGCGCCTACTGGGGGGTATTTACTGCAGACCGACAAGCTAAATTCGAGATGCAGGGCGATGTGTTTAATATGCCTGACTGGCAGGATTGGGCTTTTGGTGCGGCTATTCTAAGTATGATCTTAATGATCATATTTTTGTTTACTAGAGTTCGCATGAAGTTGTCGGGAAAATTCTTTTTTGGCATCATGGCGAATCTTTCTGCTTCGACTATTGCTTGGACTGCGTCTATTGGGGCGAGTCAATATCAAACGACACTGAGCTTGGCTTTGTGGATTCTGCTACTTGTCATGCAGGCTTTAGCGATATTGGTTTTGCTTGTGGAAACACTGGAGATTTCAGAAGTGCTATGGAATCGAACAGGAGAGCGAAGCTTTAAGGCGGTTATAGCGCCGAGCGACTTTATTTATCCCAAAGTTTCATTGCATGTACCCATTCATAATGAACCGCCTGATATGGTTAAACAAACTTTAGCTGCTTTGGCTAAATTAGATTATCCTAATTTAGAGGTATTAATTATTGATAATAACACCAAAGATCCTGAAGTATGGCAGCCAGTTGAAGCAGAATGTGCGCGTCTTGGATCTACTTTTCGTTTTTTTCATTTGGAAAATTGGCCTGGATATAAGGCCGGTGCAATAAACTATGCACTGACACAGACCGCTGAAGATGCAGAAATCATTGGTGTTATTGATAGTGATTATATTGTCGAGCCGGATTGGTTAAAAGGTTTAGTGCCTTATTTTACTAAAAAGGATGTGGGGTTTGTACAAGCACCACAGGATTATCGCGATTGGCAGGAAAATAGCTTTAAAGCCCTGTGCCACTGGGAATATGCAGGATTTTTTCAGATTGGTATGGTACAGCGTAATGAGTCCAATGCGATTATCCAGCATGGCACTATGACCTTAGTACGCAAATCGGCCTTAGAATCTGTCGGTAACTGGGGCGAGTGGTGTATCTGTGAAGATAGCGAACTTGGATTGCGTTTATATCGTGCCGGTTATGATTCTGTTTATGTGAAAGACTCTATGGGACGAGGTGTAACGCCTGATACTATTTCTGGGTATATGATTCAACGACATCGCTGGGTTTATGGTGCCATGCAAATTATGAAGCGCCATTGGCGCGCTTTATTGTTGGGTAATAAATCTGATTTAACCGCTGCGCAGCGTTATTATTTTCTTGCCGGATGGTTGCCTTGGTTTTCTGATGCGTTGGCTTTGTTATTTACCTTTGCGAGTTTGATTTTAACCGCAAATATAGTTATGGATCCGATACATAGCGAACTTCCAGTGAATGCTTTTATATTGCCAACTATCGGTTTATTTGGCTTTAAGTTATTTAGAACTATCTGGCTTTACCATGCCCGTGTTGGCTGTTCTACGCTGCAAACTTTAGGGGCGGCACTTGCTGGTTTAGCGCTGACTCATACGGTTGCGAAAGGTATTTGGCAGGGGTTATTTACTTCTGGTCGTCCTTTTATGCGCACCCCTAAGTTTGAAAAAAGCAGACCTTTTTTAGCGGGATTAGTTACTATTAAAGAGGAGTTACTGTTATTGATTTTACTCTGGACGGCTGTTACTTATATGATATCGCTAGAGCATTTTGATAATGTCACTGGACAATTATGGGTTGCTGTTTTGCTCGTGCAATCAACGCCTTATGCCGCTTCTTTATTTTTGCTTTTGGTAAATGTAGCACCTAATTTATCGTCTAAAAAACGCAAAAAGTTAAAATAGAACTAAAAAGTATCAATGAAAACTGCACCAATTGTAACGCCCAGTGACCCTTTGTCGTCTAAGTTTGCTTATTTGCATAACCATCATATTGGTCGAGATCTACGGTTGGATTTCCTGCGTGGTCTCATTATGCTGGTCGTTATTAGCGTGCATATAGAGTATTTTTCCTTATTTAGCATGTTTGCCTGGGAACGGATTGGCTATGTTTCCAGCGCCGAAGGTTTTGTCGCTCTATCTGGCATTGTTCTGGGGATTGTCTATAAGCGGCGTTTACATCGGGAAGGGTTTAAAAGTTGTGCCATAAAATTATGGCAGCGCTCATTTCAGCTATACAGAATTAATCTTTTCATCATTCTAAGTATCCCTGTATTAGGCACAATACCCGGCATTAATATTTATGAGGTAAGCCACTGGCAGAACTGGTCACTCTATCCGCCTGTTACTGCTTCATGGCAAGAGATTCTACAACAAGCCTTGTTACTTAGAATTGGCCCGCATCAATTTCAAGTCATTGGCTTATATGTCGTATTGATGGCACTCGCGCCGCTGGTGCTATTTTGTTTGCAGCGCCAGAAAACGCTACTACTGATTGTCATGAGTTGCTTGTTATATGGGCTTAATCACAAGCTGCATTTGAGAATAACGGGTGCAGGTTTTGAACGCGGCTTTCCTTCGCTCACTTGGCAACTTCTGTTTGTCAATGGAATGGCTGTTGGCTACCATCATGAAAAGGTGCTGGGATACTTGATTGATCGTAAAAATAAAATCTTGATACTTATTGCCGGACTTATTTGCTTGGCCTTTTTAATCCTTAACCTAAATAAACCCAGCGTAATATTCTGGCCTTGGCAAACTCTCTCCCTAATTGATCCCGTTTATCTTCAGGAAATTTATAGGATCTGGTTTCAAAAAAACAATTTAGGTCTGGGTCGAATAATAAACAATATAGCCTTATTTATTGTTCTTTATTATGCTTTGAGTCATTACTGGCTGCCTATTAATAAAGCATTAGGCTGGCTGCTGATACCCTTAGGGCAAGCTTCTTTATATGTTTTTATTCTGCATGTTTATTTCATCATACTGGTTAGTAACACACCGCTGCCCGGATACCATAATTTTTTTATCAATACCGGAATACATTTGGCGACAATTCTTATTATTTGGGCAATGGTGAAATATCGAGTGCTATTTAAGCTTATCCCAAGTTAAATGGATATTTAGGAACGAAACGTAAATAGTATGTGAATCTTATAGCAACGAATTTTGTAATTTTAAACGTGTCACAAAGATCCCCCATCTTTCATTGTTTTTTTTATCTCTGATCTCAATAAATGTTGCTTCCTCTCTTGATATTGCTAATAGTATCAGCTTAAAAACATAATCTTGCACAAAAGTCTGTGACTTATTGATTTAAAAGTAATTCGTAAGCATTAGATATTATTTAATAACCAATCATCAAGCGACTATTATGATGAAGAATCAATTTTATAAACTTAGCAATAATTAAGCTAATCAGAATAGCTGTTGATATGTTAAATAAAATGGCTATTGATACGGGTAGAAAATTCAATGAGTAATATACCCCGTAGTACTCATAAAAGAAACATACCCAAGGGTGAATAAAAAAGATTGCAAAACTGGTTTCGGCAATATATTTAAGTATCGGAATTTCTTTATTTTCTAACTTATCAAGGACAGCGACAAAAAAGAAACACATGAATACTTTCTGCCAAATCATAATATCTATTTTTTCTATTGAAAAAATAGATTGTTTGTGAAAACTGCCTATTTCGTCATACGTTAATATCTGTAGTGCTGCCAATAAAAGCACGATTATTCCAAGTATAAGGCTTTTTCCTTTTAAGCCTTGTAACACCTGTTCTTTATTGACAGAAACTATAATACCTAGCAAATAAACCGGTAAGAAATAGATGGCTGAGTGAATAGGTGACAAATTATCTAAAGGACGTAAAGTGATAGACGATACACAAAATAACAGAAAAATTATAAAAAGTTGAATTGCTCTCGGCAATTTAATTAGCCTGATGAATAGGGGAGATAAGGCAAACATAATCATAATAAAAGGTATATACCAATAAGCAACGAACAATCGACCTGTCCATAAATATTGAATATATAGCTGAGTATATTGTTGCCAGTCTGTTATTTTTCCTGGGATTAATAGAGTGGAATAGGGTAATCGTTCAAAATAAAAGGCGAGTAAAAAAAATCCTAAGGTAGTTAAAAATAAATAAGGCAAAAAAACATATTTTGTTTTTTTAATAAGAAATGATCCGTATTCAAATTTTTTATAAAAAACATAATGAAAAAAGAACCCTGAAATGAAGACAAATAAAGACGTTCCACCTGTAATCAAATTGGCCAGTATTTTTTCGCCAAATGTTGTTACAGTTGCCGGGTTAAACGAATGTCCACTCACAATAAACAGAATGGCTATCGCTCTATAATAGTCGAATGCATGAATACGCAAAGATAACTCCTTCTATAGGGTAAGTTTTAAACTTGAATAGCTAATCAAGATCATTTTATTGGAGGTGATGTATAAAGTGTACGCACCGTATTGGGTATATTGCCCTTAGGGATTAATCGGTGATCAGACCCGACTTCGAAAAGACCAAACCATTCTTCTGGATCTCCCTGCTCATGTTGGCTTGAGTCAATTGGATCTTCACCGCTTTTCCACCATTCGTCATTCAGTTCAAAAAATGCAATGCCGCAAAATTTATTATTGCCTTTTGCTGTGCGTAGATCTTTCCAGATGGCTGTAAAAGCAGACGCTACATCTTTTACTTTGTGACCACCAAAGCCGGGTGCTTCAGCGGGTTTAGGTTCAGAAGGGGAGGTGGAAAATCCCACTTGAGTGATAAATATCGGCTTATCAGTGCTTGAGGCTAGATCTTCAAGGTATCCTTGATAAGTGGAGTGAGTAACGCTACCTGGCGATGAGCTGACGACTCCACGCGCATAGGTGTAGATATTTAGGCACATCAAGTCGCCAATATCAGGTAAAAGAGCGCTATCAGAAGGCACATCCAGATCGGTCCGTTTCAAAGGGCCAATATGAGTCCAACTTGTATGGCAGTATAGATGGCGGCGGCCATAGGTGGTCAACTCGTACTCAATGGCTTTATCAATTAATTTAGCTAATGCTATTTCTGTCGGTGTACGATTGCTTACTAATATATGCTTGCCTTCAAAATTTCGGACATCGGGATGGCTGGCATCTGTGCTAATCACGGATTGTGCCTGTAATTCATCGCCAATTGAGAAAAGCACCAATCTATCAGGGCGACCGATGCGATAGGTGTGATCTATGGCTCCCTTAATATGAGTCCACATTTCCGTTAAATAATCTTCAGCAAGAAAATCGGGAACATAGCCATTCAGCCATATATCCTGACCATACTTCATGTCAGATGTGTCGAGTTGAGCAAAGAAATTCGAGGGCATATTCATAGGGAATACATGTAAGTAATTGACCCCCATATTGCGCATCAAAGTTAAGTGCTCAGTATAACGTCCATCATTTCCAGGGCTTGCGCCTTGTAGTGGTGTTTCTCCCGGTAGATAGGGTGAGTAGCCGATACCTTTAAAGAATAGGGGGGCTTTTTTGTTTAGATCCATGATTTTCCCCTCTTTGACTGCAAAAATAGTGGGCGTAGGCGTAGTGTTTCGTAGGCTGGATGTTTTTTTTACTGGTTCGGATGCATTGACAGTCGGGAGTATGACCTGAGTCATCAGCAATATTATTAATATAATGGGTAAGGGCAGAATATTCATAGTGGGTATTTTATTGTGCGTCATAGTCTTTAAAAATAAATGTGTATAAAGCGATCTCCTTATACACCTCTTTCTGGGTATTAAGAATTAATAACTAGCAAGAAATCATTTTTTTTATAGAAAGCGGAGTAGTCTGAGTTGAAGAAGTGCCGTTAGAGAGCGCTTATTTATAATAATTGTTTAACTGTTAGGTATTTTGGACAAGAATTAACAGAATTGTCTAGCACAGGTTTAACTTTAATTAGTCGTTGCTATTACGCTAATCATAAGGCATATCGTAGAAATTAAGGGCGTCTAAAATAATACCGCTATTTCTGTGGTTAGGGTTTTGGGCTTGCCACTTAAGCCGACATAAAAATACAAAGCCTGACAAATTTTAATAGGTTCTGCTTTAAGTGGGGGCTCTGAATTTTGATGCCTAAGGTGTGTCCCGTCTTAAAATGGAAGCCGATTTTTTGAGTTTTTACGATGACGATCAATCAACGGCTTTGTATTATTTACTGATGCCGATGGACTGGTTTCTTTTATTGCTGGATGAAAAGTGGCTCTACCCCTTAGTGTTAATTATAGAATTAAGAGAAGGGCTTAATTGAGGTGCGATTTTTCATGCTCTGCTTGGCATTTTATGCAGCGAGTTGCAGTGGGCTGAACTTCGAGGCGCTGGTGTTTTATGGGGGCATCACAATCGCTGCATCGTCCATAGTCACCTTCACTCATTTTTAGCAGGGCAGCTTCAATATTTTTAACTTCCTGAATGTGGCGATCAATCGCAGCAAGATTAATATCAGTTAGAAAATCAACTAAAGAATTATCTCCTATATCGTGGACTTGCCCGGCAGCCTCATTGTATTCATGATTATCTAATGACTGCAATTCATGTTTAATTTCATCACGCAATTTGAGTAAACGGTTGTCTAATTGTGTTTTTAATTCCGTAGTTTGTTTCTTTGATAACATTGATGTACCTTTGTTTTATGGAAAGTGGGTTAGTCTGAATCGTAAGAGGACGTTAGAGGCGTTGCTTGTTTTTGCACTAAAGTAGCCGAATTATAATACTTATCATATTCACGTTGCTTAATCTGTGGAGCCGAAATAGTAACAGTGTGCTTTTTAGGGCTAATGTTCGGCCAGGGAAAGGGTTAAATCCCCATGCCATTTAATTGGCTTGCTACATACTTGGCATGATTATCTGTCATGCCTACAAGGTAATCAGTTACTGATTGGTACATTTGAAATAAGTCGGTAGATTTTTCTGGTTTATCCCCTCCCATTAAAGCTAACGCTCTCTTATTTCTAAACGAAAGTGAATTTTCATCTTTCTGATAGAGCTCAAATGTCGCTTTGATTAGATTGTCGAGTATGGTTTCTATAATATTATAGGCACCCAACTCAAGTTCAATCTTTCTATGTTCATTAAATATTTTCTCGTGCCCTAATCTTTTTGCATCCTCTATGCCTTTTTTCAGAGCTGCATCTGAGAATAAAGAAATTAAATCTTTTGGCTGTTGATCACCCATCAATGCTTCGTAGTTTGCCTTAAATACTTCCATTGTATGTACAGCCAAACTATCAATCGCTTTTGCAACCAGCTTGGACACTTTTTTAATGTCAGAAAGTGCATCATTGCCGTAAATTGCTTCTACTTCAATGCTATCGCAAAGCAGACTAAAAATAACTTTGACATCATCAATAGTAATAATTTCAAGCTCAATAGCATCTTGTAAATCCAGTAGTCCGTAACAAATATCATCAGCTGCTTCCATTAGATAAGAAAAAATATGCCTCTTATAGGAGCCATCATCCCTCTTTAGCCCAAGTTCCGTAAACAAAATATCGAAAAACTCTTTTTCGCTTTGAAAGCAATTAAACTTTGACCTGCCATTTTTCTTACACTCATTTGAAGAATAAGGGTACTTTACTAATGCACCTAATGTTGCAAAGGTAAGCCGCATACCTCCAAGAGATAAATTATTTTCAATTTTACTCACAATTCTAAGGCTCTGAGCATTGCCATCAAAATGTTGAAAATCACTTATTTCTTCAGGTTTCAAAGAATTTAAAAATTCAGTATCAGCATGTGTGTTAAACCACTCTTTAATGACTTCTTCTCCAGCATGGCCAAAGGGTGGGTTGCCAATATCATGCGCTAAACAAGCCGTCTGGATAATATAGGCAACATCGTAAGGTTCAATTTCTTCAGTAGGATATTGTGCTTTGAGCATTTTTCCACACTGAAGCCCTAAAGACCTTCCTACGCTGGCAACTTCTAAACTATGGGTTAGTCTATTATGAACATGGTCATTTGCTGATAAGGGGTGGACTTGCGTTTTTCTTGACAGGCGTCTAAAAGAATTGGAAAAAATCAACCTATCATAATCTTTCTGGAAACTACTTCTATAGTCGGCTTCATTATTATCTTTAACTATTTTCTCGAAATTATAAAACCTTTTCTTTGACAATAATTCTTCAATCATATTGTTTCTTTTTATAGTAAAAAATTAAAATAAGAAGTGAGCTCTTCAGTTCTTGTCTATTTTGTCTTGCGCGGATTGTATGATCACTTTATTAGCTTTAATGATTTCTTGAAAGCTGATTGACGTCGCCGCCCAATCTACTATATCTACTTTGAAAGGTAAGTCTGATTCATCAAAGGCTTCCTTTATAATGGCATGCTCACTTAAAGGTAGAGGCTGTTGGCTGATAATAGCTAAATCCAGATCGGAAAATTGTTTGGCTTTTCCTGTGATGCGCGAACCAAATGCCCATACTTCATATAGGGGGGCGTAGGTTTTAAGTATCTGGTTTATTTCTTTCCATTCTTCTGGCTTTACAGCAAGTTTTGCTAAAGCCATGCTATCGGTCATTCTTTGTTACTTCTTGTTATAAGTTGCTGGTGAAGGTGTTTGGCTTCGAGCAAAAAATCAGCAGCTATTTGATAGACTTGCTCTGCTTTATCTGCATCATAAGTATGGCTGCTATTATTTCTTGCTTGGCGATAAGTACGCCAAACCAGCCAATCAGAGCGCAACAAGCCTTTTTCGTTACCGGTACGAATCAGGTCTTGAAAAGAATGGCTGTTAACGTCTTCGGTACTTGCAGCTGTTTGTTCCAGAAAGCGTTTTAGCATTTTATGGCTGAGTTCATAAGTAAACTCAAAGCATTGAATAACTGAATTGCGCAATTGTTCAAATAAGCCTGGATCGTTCTTGGCTAATGGCGAGGTTGCGTAGTCTAGGCTTTTTTCTAGCTGACTGATGGCATTGGCAAATGCTGAAAAATCCAGGCTCATACGATTAATAAGCTTTCGAGTTCTTGCTATTACGGAAAATCAACGGTTTTTCATTGCCGGTTAAAGCAGATTGCCGCGCTGATTCTATAGCTTCAGTGATGATGTGCTTATCGGGTGACTTGCTGCATACAGGATCAGTTTTGTACATATCGCCGGTGAGTAAATAAGCTTGGCAACGACAGCCGCCAAAGTCTTTGTCTTTTTCATCACAACTTTTGCAGGGCTCTTGCATCCATTCTGTGCCACGGAAAAAGTTAAAGGCTTTAGATTCATGCCAAATGTCAGAAATACTGTGGTCGTTGACATTCGGGCAATCTAAACCGGGTAATTCGCGTGCAGAATGACAGGGCAGGGCAACGCCGTCGGGAGCAATCGTTAAAAACGTAGTTCCCCAGCCATTCATGCAGGCTTTGGGGCGGTCTTCATGAAAATCAGGTACGACATAATAGATTTTCATTTTGCCGGCGACTTTTTCCTTGAAGTCTTGAGCGATTTTTTCGGCCTCTTGGTATTGCTCTTGGGTGGGCATTAATAAATCACGGTTGGTATGTGCCCAGCCGTAATATTGGGTGTTGGCAAGCTCTAAGTAATCAGCACCAAGTTTTTCTGCCATAGCTAAAATATCCGCCATTTGGTGAATATTTTCACGGTGAATCACCACGCATAAGACCATCGGATAACCGTGTTTTTTCACTAAGCGCGCAACTTCTTGTTTGCTGTGGAAAGATTCGGTGCCGGCTATATGATCGTTTAAGTCTTGGGTGCTGGCTTGGATGCTGACTTGGATATGATCTAAACCGGCTTCTTTGAGTTCAATGATTTTTGCTTCA
This sequence comes from Methylococcaceae bacterium, assembly GCA_021736705.1. Taxonomy (GTDB): domain Bacteria; phylum Pseudomonadota; class Gammaproteobacteria; order Methylococcales; family Methylomonadaceae; genus Methyloprofundus. The sequence goes on from JAIPFI010000006.1 coordinate 14,004, forward strand.
GTTAAGCCGTAGCCTGAGGTGATTAGATTGGAGTAATAACCGAGTTCGCGTGCGTGTTGGACTAATTCAGGTAAGTCTTGGCGGGTTAAGGGCTCACCGCCGGAAAAGCCGAGCTGTACCGCACCCATTTTGCGTGCTTCAGAGAGTACGCGTTTCCAATCTTCGGTGCTGATTTCATGGCTATGTTTTGCGTAATCAAGCGGATTGGAGCAGTACGGGCATTGCAGCGGGCATTTATAAGTAAGCTCTGCTAATAACCAGCGCGGTGGGGTGATGTTAGTTTTGTTGGATCCAGCCATTGCCTAGTGCTACCTCTAAAAAGCCCGAAATATCGTTTTTTAAGCCTGTGGTGGCGAATTTTTCTTCCAAGTCGGCAACGAGTTGATCTAGGTTACGTGTGCCATCACAGAGTTTTAATATTTCTGCTGAACTTTGGTTTAATTCCACCATGCCTTCGGGGTAGAGTATAACATCTTTTTGTTGAGCTTCTTCCCACTGTAGGCGGTGCATAGGGGAGAATTGGATTTTTTGTTCTGGGTTAAGGCTCATGTTGTTTTGCTTGGGTGTTTTTATTTAAAAGTGGGGCGGGTTGTAGGGCGGACTGAAGTCCGCCCTGCGAGCTAATTAATCTTCGACATTAAAATATGGAGGCATATCATTAATATAGGCCATATACATGGCATCAGCCATGCACCATAAAACATTTAATTTGAATTTTAAAATGTCCAGCATGCGTTCTTGTTCTTTACGTGTCTTGTAGTAGTCCAGCGTAATTTCTAAGCCATGCTCTACATCACGACGTGCTTCAGATAAACGTTTACGGAAGTAAATATAGCCTTCTTCTTCTACCCAAGGATAAAGCTCTGGCCAATTACTCAGGCGTTGCTGGTGTATTTTTGGCGCGAACAGTTCAGTTAATGATGAACTGGCCGCTTCATGCCATTCTGAGTTACGTGCAAAATTAACATAGGCTTCAACGGCAAATTTAACGCCGGGCAATACATGCTCTAAAGAAGTGACTTCTTCGCGCGTCATGCCGACAGCAATACCTAATTGTATCCAGGCTTCGATGCCGCCTGGGTCGCCAGGATGACCGTCATGATCTAGGATGCGCTGCGTCCATAGTGCGCGTGTTTCACGATCTGGGCAATTAGCTAAAATATTAGCATCTTTAATTGGAATCATGATCTGATAGTAAAACCGATTCGCAACCCAGCCTTGCAGTTGTTTTTTTGTTAGTTTGCCTTCATTCATCAAGGTATGCATAGGATGATGAATGTGATAAAACTTTTCCATGCCGCGCAATTTGGCTTCAAATTCTTCGCGTGTCCAAGGTGTTTTCTCAGTCATAATTATAGCTCGATATGCATGTTGTCAAAGGCGACTTCTATACCGTGTTGGGTCAGTATCGCACGCTCTTCTGATTCGTCATTGAGAATCGGGTTGGTGTTATTAATATGGATTAGCACTTTGCGTGGTTTTGCTAGAGTATCTAAAAATTCGATCATGCCACCTTCACCGGATTGCGGTAAATGGCCAATTTTTCTAGCTAATAAGGGGCGACCCACGCTAGCAAGTTCATCATCTGTCCAAAAGGTGCCATCTACCATGACGCAGTCCGCTTCAGCCATTGCTTTTTCTACATGCGGTTCTATTAAGCCTAAACCAGGCGCGTAGAAAGTGGTTTTGCCGGTTGATATTTGGCGAATGATCATGCCGATATTATCACCTTCGTGCGGATCGTTTCTGTGCGGCGAATACGGTGGCGCTTTGCTTTTTAGGGCTAAGGCGGTGAACTCAAGGTCATCAATGTTGGGGATAGTAAAGGCATCTCCATTTAAGGGAATAGAATGCTCGTTAACGCCACAAAAATGTTCCAGAATATTAAAAATAGGAAAGCCGGTGGTCAAATCTTGCTTGACCATCTCTGTGCAATAAATATTTAGCGGATCGCCTTCACGCAGAATAAGCAGACCCGTTGCATGATCGATTTGCGAGTCAATGATAACAATGGCTTCTATGCCGGTGCCACGGACTTTATTTTTGGGGTGAATTTCTGGGAAATTTTCTAATTGCGCACGTACATCCGGTGAAGCATTAAATAATACCCAGCGTTCACCATCGGATGACACGGCAATAGAGGATTGATTGCGCGTGCTGGCTTTGATGGAGCCAGCTCTTACCGCTTTACAATTTGGGCAGCTGCAATTCCATTGTGGGAAGCCACCGCCAGCGCCTGAACCGAGAACTCTAATTTTCATAATTGTTTATATTTAGAAATAGTAGACAAAAAAAAGGGCTCAATCAAGAGCCCTTTCATTTCTGAACCGAGTAATTAACGGTTGTAGATGTACATAGTGACTTCAAAACCAAAACGTAAATCAGTATAAGCTGGTGTTTCCCATTTCATAAATTTCTCCGGATTAATATTTAATTTTTATTATGCTAGCTTGATCAAGTAAGCTACTTCGCAGTATACGATGAAGTTTTTTGTTTGGCAACTTCAACAACAAGCTAAATACACATAATATAGTTGTGAGAATAGCAGTGGCGCGTTATATTTAACATTCAATTTAAATAAATTTTTAGAGGTGAATCGTCATGGGTGATGTTATTTGGGTGCTTATACTTATGTTAATCGCTGCTGGAGCTGCTTTTGCGCCACTCGGTTATTTTATTCGTAAATATGCCAATGAAGATAAAAAGCAAGATAAGTAAGATAAGTTAATGGCTACCCGCACGGGTAGCCATTTTTAACCACAGCTAGGACAGCTAGGATTTCTTTTTAAACGCATGGTCTGCCATTCCATTGTTAAGCCATCCAACAATAATAAGCGCCCTGCCAAGCTTTCTCCAATATTCATAATCAGTTTTAAGGTTTCCAGAGCCTGAATGCTGCCAATAATGCCGGTAATCGGTGCAATAACGCCATTAGTGGCGCAATTCTGTAATTCCTCTCCACTCTCTGCATATAAACAGTTATAGCAAGGGCTATCGTTATGCCCTGGTGTAAAAACACTGACTTGTCCCTCAAAGCGAATTGCCGCACCTGAGACTAGCGCTGTTTTATGCTTTACGCAGGCGCTATTGATAGCAAAGCGCGTACTGAAATTATCGGAACAATCTAAGACCACATCGGCATCGTTAACGGCTTTTTCTAAGGCTTCACCCTCCAGGCGTTGCTTGATAGCGATTACTTTTATATCAGGATTTATATTATTTAATGTTTGTTGGGTTGAAATAACTTTATCTATCCCAATATCGCTTGTGTAATGAGCTATCTGTCGTTGTAAATTGGATAAGTCAACTTGGTCAGCATCATAAAGAGTGATATTGCCCACTCCCGCCGCAGCTAGATACATCGCGGCAGGAGAACCTAAGCCGCCAGCACCAATAATCAGTATACGGGCATTAAGCAGTTTTTCTTGCCCTTCAATGTCCACTTGGGGGAGCATGATTTGACGGCTGTAGCGTAAGAGTTGATCGTCGTTCATTTTGATTTTCAAATTTTGGGAAGTGAACGCAAATGATGCCACAAACTTGACAGACTGCAAAAGTGGATTATTATTAGCACTCGTATTGAGTGAGTGCTAAATGGTTTTAGTTTTTTAATTTTTTATTATTTTTAGGAGATATTTGAATGAAAATACGCCCTTTACACGACCGTGTGATTGTTAAACGTGTTGCAGAAGAAACAAAAACAGCGGGTGGTATCGTATTACCTGGTTCAGCAACTGAAAAACCAAGTGAAGGCGAAGTATTGGCGGTAGGTGCTGGTAAAGTTTTAGATAACGGCCAAATACATGAGTTACACGTTAAAGTTGGCGATAGAGTATTGTTTGGTAAATACTCAGGTAGCGAAGTTAAAATCGACGGTGAAGAAGTTATCGTGATGCGTGAAGACGATATCATGGGTATCTTAGGTTAAACCTAGATATACCTAGAATTCATACCAACATTCAACCAATAATTAGGTAATAAAAACATGGCAGCAAAAGAAGTAAAATTCGGTAATGACGCACGTATGTTAATGGCTAATGGCGTTAACATTTTAGCTAACGCGGTAAAAGCGACGTTAGGGCCTAAAGGTCGTAATGCGGTTTTAGACAAAAGCTTTGGTGCACCAACTATCACTAAAGACGGTGTATCGGTTGCGAAAGAAATCGAATTAGAAAATAAATTCGAAAACATGGGCGCGCAAATGGTTAAAGAAGTGGCTTCGCACACTTCTGATGTCGCGGGCGATGGTACAACAACAGCCACTGTATTGGCACAAGCCATTGTTAATGAAGGCTTAAAAGCTGTAGCTGCGGGCATGAATCCTATGGATTTAAAACGTGGTATTGATTTAGCGGTGATTAAAGCGGTTGAAGCGATTGTTGCTTCTGCTACGCCTTGTACTGATAACAAAGCGATTGCTCAAGTAGGTACAATTTCTGCAAACTCTGATGAGTCTGTAGGTCAAATCATTGCTGAAGCAATGGAAAAAGTAGGTAAAGAAGGCGTTATCACTGTTGAAGAGGGTACTGGCTTAGACAACGAATTAGATGTTGTTGAAGGTATGCAGTTTGATCGTGGTTATTTATCTCCTTATTTTATTAATAACCAAGAAAGCATGAGCATCGAATTAGATGACCCATATATCTTAGTTTATGATAAAAAAATCTCTAATATTCGTGACATGCTACCAACATTAGAAGGCGTTGCGAAAGCAGGTCGTCCTTTGTTGATTATTGCTGAAGATGTTGATGGTGAGGCGTTAGCAACATTAGTGGTTAATAATATGCGTGGTATTGTTAAAGTTGCGGCAGTTAAAGCGCCTGGCTTTGGTGATCGTCGTAAAGCGATGTTAGAAGACATTGCTGTATTAACTAATGCAACGGTTATTTCTGAAGAAATTGGTTTATCTTTAGAAAAAGTTGAGATGGATCAATTAGGTACGGCTAAGAAAATTCAAATCACTAAAGACAATACTGTGATTGTTGATGGTGCAGGTTCTGAAGAAGCGATTAAAGCACGTGTTGCACAACTTCGCGTACAAGCTGACGAAGCGACTTCTGACTACGATAAAGAAAAACTACAAGAGCGTCTTGCTAAATTAGCGGGTGGTGTTGCGGTTATCAAAGTTGGCGCAGCAACTGAAGTTGAAATGAAAGAGAAAAAAGCACGCGTAGAAGATGCATTGCATTCAACTCGCGCTGCGGTTGAAGAAGGTGTGGTTGCTGGTGGTGGTACTGCACTGGTTCGTGCGATTAAAGCACTTGATGGTTTAGAAGGTATTAATCACGATCAAAAAGTCGGTGTTGATATTTTACGTCGTGCGATGTCTACGCCTTTACGTCAAATTGTCACTAACGCGGGCGATGAAGCGTCTGTAGTTTGTAATCAAGTGGCTAATGGCACAGGTAACTACGGTTACAACGCAGCAACAGGTGAATACGGCGATATGATTGAAATGGGTATTTTAGATCCAGCTAAAGTAACACGTACTGCATTGCAAAATGCGGCATCGGTTGCTGGATTAATGATTACTACTGAAGTGATGATTGCTGATGCGCCATCTGATGATAAAGGTCATGGCATGCCTGATATGGGCGGCATGGGCGGCATGGGTGGAATGGGCGGTATGATGTAAGCTCCGCTTATTGTCTATTTGCTTAAATAAAAGCCCCGTTACCTTTGCAGATAGCGGGGCTTTTTTATGTTTTGAATATTTTGGGGTTCTAGTGTCATGTCATAATTGGATAATTTATTGTTTGTTAGTTTAGGCGGTTCAGTTCTTAATATTTAAACTATGTCATATAAGCTATTTTAGTGCGTTATATAACGCATTTTTTATTTTTTAATGAGGGAGTTACACGCTTACTTTGTCTTTAACGGTTACATATTTATTCTTGTAAGGCTTGATTTATGGTTTGTTAAAATAAAAAATAAGTTTGGAATATAATTTGCTTGGTAATTGTGTGTATTGTTTAATGCTAATTTAGGATGTGCTAATTTAATGCATCATAATTTAGTTGTTTTGTAATAATATTATAAAATTAATCAGAAACTATATTTTAAGGATCACAGAATATGACAGCAATGGTAAAAAAATCAATTAAAACCATTTTAACGGCAACAGCATTAACAGCGACTGCTTTTGTTTATGCAGAAGGTGAAGCTACTACAGTAGAAGCGCCTTCTTATACAAGCAAATGGCTTAATGGCGATAACATGCTTGAAGTGGGCACGACTATTCAGGCTGTTGCTGCGAATTCTAGTAATAATGGTTATACAGGCAACCCAAAATTAGAAAATAAAGCATGGGGTATGCAAGGTACTTGGTTAAGCTTTGAGGTCGTCTCGGCTGCTGATGTAGTTGTTACGCTATCATCATCGACAATGAATGCGCCAGGAATGACTGTGTACAGAACGGACGGGCCTTTTGTAGGTACAGATGGCAAAGGGGCTAGTGATAAAGCAGGCACAGAAGGTGCGATACATAGTTTTAGTCAGGTTGCACAAGCAGGTAAACCGGGTTTGATCTGGGCAACCGATGATAGCGTGATGGATTCTTTAGAGGGTAATACAACTGTAAATGGTATTGTTGAAACGCTTGGGTATGTCAACGGATCCAGCAAAGACTATGTTAACTTTTATGAGGAGCAAATTTTATCTGGTGCTCATGATTTAAGTATTGACAATCGTTTTGAAAACGGTGTCTATGGCAGTGTTGCGCAGGTAGGTGGGCACCATGCAACAAGTAACTATGCTAATTTAACACTGGTAAATCTACAGCCAGGAAATTACACAGTATACGTGGCTGGTGCTGATTCTGACTTAGAAGGTGCGCCTATTGATGTTAAAGTATCATCTATTCCTTTGTCTCCAGCCGATTGTTTGTTAAATGCACAAGAAGCTGAAAGTCCAGAAATGTACCCAAGAAGTTCAGCGATGATGGACGCTGCTGATTTTATGTCTGGAACGGCACTAACTTATTACTATCGCCATTATAGTGAAAATAATACTTATTTAGGCGTTTCGTCTGACAACCATTTATATTCTTTAAGCTCTGGCGATACAGAAGTTAAAGATTTAGGTGCGATAGCTGATTTAATGCCTGCTGAATGTAAATAGGCTTATGCTAAGACAAGTCGGTATCTTATAGATGCTGACTTGTCTTTTTTATTTATAGTACTTAAGGTTTTGTTTTAAGTACATGCGTATCATTCTTTATAATATTTATGTTTTACGTATTTGCGTAGCACATAGATAGAGTGTATTTTTGCATCCCTGTCATTCTGCGCGAAGTTGATAGGTTTCGCTACGCGCCCTCATGAGTCATTACATGCTTAAACGCGGGTATCTTATTCTCTCGTTATCATATCATTTTGTGCTTTTTAATCGTTTTCGAGCTTTAAGCTTAATTAACAATAAAGTATTGTTATAAATAATCCATCTGTTTTTCGAGGTCTGTATGGCTTTTTTTTCGCCTAGGTTTTGGCCTTGGTTGCTAGCGGTAATTTCCTTCTCTAGTATGGCGAGTGGTGATCTATCGCTAGGCCCTATGCCAATTAGTCTTAAAAATCAGCCCCTTCCTAATGTGCCCGGCTTATTGGATGGTTCTGATCCGATTGTGGTTGATAAAAGCAAAGCTATTGCATTAGGTAAAGCCTTGTTTTGGGATATGAATCTCGGCAGTGATCTTGTGGCTTGTGCTTCGTGCCATTTTCATGCAGGGGCGGATAGTCGTATAAAAAATCAACTAGCGCCAGGTGGAGAGTCATCAATTCTTGATTCTGAGCAGTTAGCCTTTTTTCCGAGCAACTATGCGCTTACTGGTGCTGACTTTCCTTTACATAAAAAACAAGATCCTTTTCAGGAATCATCAGCAGTATTAGTTAATTACGATCTTGTAGTTGGATCTTCAGGAACATTTTCGGGTGTTTATCAAAATATAGGTCAAGACAATCAGAGTGTCGATGATTGCCAGCGTAGTGTTGATGATATTTTTCATGTGACGGGTATCGGTACGCGTAGAGTTACGCCCAGAAATGCCCCTAGTATCATTAATTCAGTCTTTAATTATCGTAATTTTTGGGATGGTCGCGCCAATAACATATTTAATGGCAGCAGTCCTTGGGGGGAGCGTGACCCTAATGCTGGTGTTTGGGTTAGTGTTGATGGGCAGGTAAGTAAGCAACAACTACATTTGATTAACTCATCTCTCGCATCACTTGCGACTGCGCCGCCAGTTAATGCCACTGAAATGAGTTGTCAACAGCGGACATTGCCGGATATTGCCCAAAAGCTTCTTAAGTTACAGCCGTTGGCTATGCAAAAAGTACATTGGAATGACAGCGTGCTTGGCTCCTTGAGTTTGAGTAGCGTTAACTCACTGCAAGCAGGACTTAACATTAGTTATGAGGCTTTAATCAAGCAAGCATTCAATTCTAAATTTTGGCAGTATGAAGGAGAAAATGAGAAATTTGGTCAATCTTTAGCGGGGGTACCTTATAAGCAATTAGAAGCTAATTTTGGCTTGTTTTTAGGTTTATCAATTCAACTTTATGAAAGTACATTAATTTCTGATGAATCGCCTTTTGATCAGAGTACGCGCGATGCAAACCAGCGGCCTATTGATCTGAGTGCATCGGAGTTACGAGGATTGGAGCAGTTTAGAGTTAATTTATGCTCGCACTGTCATGCGGGGGCTAATTTTACTACGGTTGCAGTGGATACAAACGCTTCTACCGCGGAGACGCCACTTGAGGTTTTTGGCGATACCGTGAGCGCTTCGCGCAATGTAGTTAAGCGTATTCCAGGTTTTGTGCGTAATACTGCAGTAACCGTATTTTCAGATGTTGGTTTTGCCTCCACTGGAGTCGCTAAAGCAAGTCAAGATATAGGTTTAGCTGCGACTGATCCTTTTGGCAATCCTTTGTCCTTTAGTGAGCAATATCTACAGTATTTAGCAGGTAATAACACAGCAGTAAAAGACGAGGTTGTTCGCGATGTTCGTGCTTGTGACTTTGAAGAGCCATTGGCCATCAATTTTAAGTCGCCTTATCGCAGCACCAGTATATTTATTCCGGAAGATGGTATTTTGCCTCAACCTCAAAATACGGAGCGCTGTTTTTTGGATGCAGGTAAGTATGCATTTATACCAACAGTTGCCGCTGCAAAAGCAGAGTTGGACAACCCTGAGACAACTAAGATGCTTACTAAATTAAACGCTAGCTTTAAAATTCCTTCGTTACGGAATATTGAGCTAACTGGCCCTTATATGCATAACGGAAGCATGGCTACATTAGAGCAAGTCATTGAGTTTTATGCACGTGGTGGCAACTTCAGTAATGATGCTAAAGAAACGACTTTAGTTTTTCCGTTGCCTAAGCTACAGTTTTCGGCACAGAATCGTAAAGATCTTATTGCCTTTTTAAAAACGTTGACAGATGAACGGGTGCGTTATCAACAAGCGCCATTCGATCATCCAGAGATTTGGGTTTCTCAGGGTCATGTAGGTAATTATTCGACAGTGCTTCCTTATGCTGCATATCCTAATTTTGCGATGGATGAGTTTTTAGTGCTGCCGGCTGTCGGTGCTAGTGGAATGCAGCAGCCCTTACAGCCTTTTGCATATTATTTACAATAATATTGGTAAAGCTACTAGCTGAATGTCAGTCAATTATTTATATAATGAACATTTCGATTAAGTAAAAAGCTAAATGTAGTAATCACGGCGTTGTGTGATTATCATTGGTATTGAATATAAATGTGCAAGTGTATTTAATAAACACCCCAGTCAGGTGTCCGCTAAAAATAGGGCGTTTCTGATCTAATCTTGCAAATAATTATAACTATCAAATGCGCTAACCCTGCGTTGATATTGCTTTAGGTAGCCTTGTCAAAAATTGAGACATTTAATGAAAAATAAATCTGTATTATTTCTAACCGGCATCGCGGTATTTTCTTTTTTATCCATCACTCACGCAGAAGAAAAAGTCGAAGATAGTAGCACTAAAGACGATTCAGTGATTTACCTCAATGATCTGACCATAACTCAAAGCGCAGATGATGCCAGTATCTCGCCGCAACAAACACTGAAACAAGACGATATATTAAAAAAACAAAGCCAAATATCAGATACCGCAAAATTACTCGATGACACGGCTGGCGTTAGCTTTCAATCAGGTGGAGGTGTATCTTCAATACCTATTATTCATGGTTTAAATGATACACGAGTCAAAATCGAGGTTAATGGTATGACCGTGAATTCTAGTTGCCCCAATCATATGAACCCTGCTTTAGCCAGTATTGATCGAAGTAGTGTGGGTAAAATTACGATCTTACAAGGTATAACGCCAGTAAGTATGGGAGGGGATAGTATTGCCGGGACTATTTCTGTTGAATCAGCCGAGCCTGTTTTTGCGGAGCCGGAAGCAGATTATTTAGTTAACGGTACGGCCTCTTCTTTTTATCGCAGTAATGGCAATGCTTTCGGCGGTAATATTGGCGCTGGATTGGCAACTGAGCATGCTCGAATCGATTATTCGTTTGCCGACACGCAAAGCAGTAATTATAAAGATGGCAATGGCACGATTATTAAATCAACGCGCTATCAAAGTCAGAATCATGCTGCGTCTTTGGCGTTTAAATGGGATTCACATTTATTAGAACTCAAAGGCGGACTACAGCAGATTCCTTATCAAGGCTTTCCAACAGCGCGAATGGATTTGACCAATAATGAGAGTGCTTTTGGCAATCTTCATTACACAGGTGATTTTGATTGGGGTAGCTTAGACGGTACAGTGTTTCTTGAAGATACCAGTCATACCATGGATTATGAACGCGATAGAGTAGATCTTATGCCGGTGCCTATATTTATGCCTATGGAAACTCGTAGTAGCAATGTTGGCTATAAACTACAAGCGGAATTACCGTTCAATGATGATGATTTGGTTCGTGTTGGTAGCGAGTTTCATAGCAGCAAAATCAATGATTATTGGCCGGCAACTTCGACTTTACCTAGCATGATGGGACCAGATACCTTTCTTAATCTTAATAATGCGACGCGAGATCGCTTTGGTTTATTTGCCGAATGGGAGCGTATCTGGTCGGACGAATGGCAGACAATGTTGGGTCTAAGATATGATCGAACCATGGCGGATACCGGTGATGTTCAGGGGTACAACACATCATATGATAAACAGGCGCTAGAATTTAATGCCTTAGATCATGAGCGAAATTTTGATACGATTGATATTGCCGCCTCGGTGAAATATATGCCGAATGATTGGGCGAATTATAATCTTGGTTATGCACGTAAAAACCGTGCGCCATCATTGCATGAGTTATACCCCTGGAGTACAAATATGATGGTAATGACCATGATAGGTTGGTTCGGTGATGGTAACGCCTATGTAGGTAATATCGACTTAAAAACCGAAACTGCGCATAACATTACCTTTACCAGTGAATTTTTTGATCCTACTGGCGAGGACAAATGGAGTGTTAAGTTAACGCCTTATTTTAGTTATGTGGAAAACTTTATTGATGTTGATCTTTGTCAGACCTGTAGGCAGCCAAACAATGGCTTCTCTTATTTGCGGATGGCTAATCATGATGCGCTACTTTGGGGCGTCGATGTCAGCGGTCGAGTCAATTTATATGAGAGTAAAAAGGTTGGTCAGTTTTCGAGTAAATCTATCATGAGTTATGTTATGGGGCGTCGTATGGATGGCGATAATCTCTATCATATGATGCCATTTAATTTGAAATGGAGTATAGATCACCAATTGAATGGCTGGCAAAACTCGATTGAAATGCAGTTTGTCGATACAAAAGATGATGTACAGGGGATTCGAAATGAATTGGAGACCGCTTCTTATATTTTACTTAATATGAAAACAAGCTATGCATGGCAATATGTGAGTGTTGATTTGGGTGTAGATAATATCCTTGATAAACAATATTATGCGCCATTATCAGGGGTTTATATAGGCGATCAATACCCGATGACATTAATTGGATCGCGTCCAAATACGCAGAATTTAGCGGGTCAAGGGCGTTCTGTTTATGTTGGCTTAACACTTAAATTTTAATAAATTCACCAGGCGTAAATATTTGGGGCTGAGAAGTACCAGTCTTATTTTTTGTAGGAGTGAGCTTCTAGCCGCGAATATCGAGACTTGAAGTCACTCCCATAAAATGACATGGCTCTAAGTTATTTAATGTCTATTCCTTAGCAAAACCCATTACCGAGGTGGTAGTAAATATGAAAAAATTTAAATTATTATTGGCATCCGTGCCTCTGTTGTTGATTAATAACGTTTACGCGAATGCTCTGCACTATAAAGTAGAGGTCGTTTATTTTGATGATACCGTGTTTACAGGTGAGTTTGACTACGATGCGACTACACAAAAAATAACTAACTTACATGGTCAGTTAGATGACACTTTAATGCAGGTAGAGAACCCGCCTGAATTATTGGATATTAATTATCAACTTAACTCCTATAGCGATGGTAAAGGCGGTATAACTGCTTATGCCTATGCAATGAATACAACAGAAATTACTACCGATCCGCCGATCAATAATAATGTTATGGTCGCCATAAATTTTAATGCCAGCAATCCTACGTTGGGACCGACAGATTTGAATGAACTTGCTTATATGGATTGTAGCTATATTGGCTTGATGGGAAATACTTGTATGTATCATTTAGCATACCATGATCCTGTATTTCCAATGGACGGCGGTCATGGGATATTATCAGAAACCATTACCTTGGCTGACAATCAAGTGCCATCTCCTGTTGATAGTTCGGCGACATCTTCTGATTGCTTGTTTAATTGGGCTGAACAGAATTATTCCGTTTTATTTGCACCCGCTGCAATGTCACAAACTCTAGCGCCCTATTATTACCGTTATTACTCAGAAAAAAATGCTTACTTGGGTGTTAACACAGCTGACAATCATGTTTATTATTTAGGCGCAGATAACACATTGTTAGATGTCGGCTCCTTATCTGAATGGCTGCCGAGATCTGGATGTTAATCACTGAATTAGCAAGTAAATTGGGTATCTTTCATATTGTTCCTAAAGTAGCTTACACTTTTTTATTTTTGAAGTGCTGGGAGCGCGGGCAGCTTGCCCGCTTACGGGCGAACCGCCCCGCGATCCTAAGATAAATTACGATACAACAATAGCGATTATGGCTATGCACTTAAGGCGGTACAGGGAGCTTAAAAATATGAGGCTGGAGTGCAATAGCTTTAGCTATTGCTGGTTCGGAAATAGCTAAAGCTATTGCACTCTTATTATTTGTTCCGCCTTAAAATTGAAGTCGCGATTATTTAGCTGTTTTAAAAACAAAAAACCGGTCTAGGCCGGTTTTTGATTAATTTTTATTTATACGAGATCAAGCTTATGATAAAAAAAATTTTATTTACCTGTGTCTCTTTTGCCACTTCAGGCGCTGTTTTTGCTCAAGCAGCAACGCTGAATGCTGATTTTCAGTTAAAAGTTCCAGTGATTCATTTTCAATCGGGTGAGCAAAGCCAATATTACTCGGCAGACTTAGAGTATTTGCCTAATGCCGCGGTTCCTTTAACTTTTGTCGTGAGTGATTATGCTGTTTTAAAGCCTGAAACTTTACCACCACAATTACTTGATTTGGCGCAAGTGACTGAAAACAATCCGCCTGAGATTGTCGATATTGGCACAACAACCGCGCGCTTAACCTTTGTTTCAAGCATTCCACTCGCCTGTTCGGTGGTTTATGGTAAAACACTGGAATTTGGCGCGGTCGCTACAGATAGCAATATGAATGGTGGCGCGATTATTGATCATAATCCGATATTGACCAACCTAGAGCCTGATAGTCAATATTATTATCGAGTTCAAGGTAGCGATGCTCAAGGCCAGTTGTATTGGAGTCCTCTATCAAGCTTTACGACAGTATCTGCAACTGGGCAGCAAACTAATTTTCTTGCTTTAAGTAATGGCGCTACTATTGCCGAGGTTAGTAGTAATTTCGGTGGTGTAAATAATAATCAAACATGGGGTGCTAACAGCGCAATTGATGGCTCCGCTGGGACGGCTTGGTCGTCTTCTGGTGATGGGGATAACGCATTTATCACAATTGCATTAGCACAAACACAGGCAATTAATACATTAAGCGTTTGGTCACGCTCAATGAGTAATGGCAGCGCAAAAGTAGTCAGTTTCAAAGTGACAATTGATACGGGTGAAGTTTTAGGGCCATTTCAGTTGCCTGATACTCAGAAAGCGTATGACTTTGCTATCAATCGCACAACCTCAAGTATTCGCCTCGATGTTGATGAAAGCACAGGCGGTAATACTGGATTTGTAGAAATTGCAGCATTTTAAATCCTGAATTCAGGAATACAAATTTTTGGCTTTTGTTTGCCATGCTCGCCATTGGAGGTTTATTCCGCTTTAATTTTTTTATGTAAGCGGCGCACGCCAATAGCAACGACGATTAACACGATAGGGATCGCTATTCCTGAAACTATCTCCGGTTTAATAGTGGTCAATTCCGCGCTGTTTAAAGCTTTGCTTATTGAGTGTAGTAAACTGACTATATAGCTCGTGATGGCGACTATGGATAAACCTTCTACTGTTTCTTGAAAGCGTAATTGCATTTTTACGCGTAAATCCATTGAGGTTAGCAAGGCTTGGTTTTGCCGTTCTATGGAAATATCTACTCGGGTACGTAGCAATTGACTGGCATTGCTAATTCTTTCTGAAAGCAGGCTAAAGCGTTTTGAGGTGGATTGGCAAGTGGTAATGGCAGGCTGCAAACGTTTACCTAAAAATTCACCGATGGTTTGTACGCCTTGAATTTTTACTTCTCTAATATCCGCGATGCGTTGATTGACGATTTTATGATAAGCATGTGCTGCCCCAAAGCGAAATTGGCTGTGTGAAATATGGCTTTCAACCTCAGCAGCAAGCCGAGTGAGTTGATCTAATAATAAGCCATCATCACAATCGTGTTGCGCCATATCGGTGGTAATTTCGGATAAACGTTGTTCAGCTTTGCTTACCAGTGGTGCAAGTGCTTGTGCGACCGGGAAAGCAAGCAAGGACATGACGCGATACACTTCAATTTCAAAGAGTCGTTGCAGCAGACGTCCTGATTGTTGTGAGAGTAATTGCTTGTCAAAAATCAGAAAGCGACTAAAACCGTCATTATGAATGCGAAAATCTGTGAAAGCGGTCGCATCACCGCCGGTCACTTGAGAACCAACAAGCGCATTACCTTCAAAGTAACGACTAATCTCACTTGTGCTGGGTACTTGCGCGCTAGTTGGCATAATAACAGCGTGCGCGGCTACAATGGATTTACCGACCAGTCGGTCTAACCAATCCATTGGTGCATAGGCTAGTGCAGGTTTAGAAAATGGCTTATCGCTATCGACGGTTTTGACATAAAAACAATAGGTGCTAAATTCACCGTGTTGTTCCCAATGAAATAAAAAAGTGTCGAACGTGGCAGTGAAATGACTTGCTTTTTTAGGCGGTGGATTGACAGCAAAACGGCTACATAAAATTTTTAAATGTTCATACTCTTGAATCTTTTCGTCTTCGCTAAGGATTAAGGCAAGATGACTTGCGCTGACGGGGAGTTTTAGCGAGACAGGTGGGCGCGCATGAATTTCATTATGTAAAGTAAAGCGTAGGGCGTGATTTTCTGGGATATGTAGAAGTTTGGTCACGTTATTGATTTTTGCTGGATTATTGTAGGAGGGACTTTAGTTGCGACTAAAGTTCCTCCTACAAAAGGGACTTATACGTTTATTTTAATGCTTTAAAACCAATATCAGTACGGTAATAAACCTTATCCCAGCTGATTTGATTGGTTAATTCATAGGCTTTGTCTTGTGCTTCTTTAATTGTATTGCCTAAGGCGCAGGCGCATAAAACGCGTCCGCCACTGGTAATGACTTGCCCGTTATCATTCAGCTGTGTTCCGGCATGAAAGACTTTGCTATCATTGCTCTCTGTTGTTGGTAAGCCGCTAATGACGGCGCCTTTGGCATAATTGTCAGGATAACCTCCGGCGGCTAAAACGACGCCTAAGGCACTGCGCTCATCCCACTCAGTAGTGATGTTAGCTAAGTCTTGCGTCAATGCAGCATCGCATAGCTCTACTAGATCACTCTTTAAGCGCATCATAATCGGTTGCGTTTCAGGATCACCAAAACGGCAGTTATATTCCAATACTTTGATGTCGCCAGTAGGAGAGATCATTAAGCCGGCATATAAAAAGCCCGTGTAAGGAATGCCGTCATCAGCCATGCCTTTTAATGTCGGGTTAATCACTTCATCCATAACGCGCTGGTGAATTTCGTCCGTTACGATTGGCGCGGGAGAGTAAGCGCCCATGCCGCCGGTATTCGGCCCTAAATCACCATTATCGCGCGCTTTATGATCTTGCGAGCTGGCCATGGGCAGTGCTTGTATGCCGTCAGCAATAACAATAAAGCTGGCTTCTTCACCCGTTAAAAATTCTTCGATAACCACGCGGCTACCAGCTTCACCAAAACTGTTGCCGGAAAGCATATCTTCTACCGCAGAAATCGCTTCAGCTTGGGTTTGCGCGACAATCACGCCTTTACCGGCAGCTAGGCCATCCGCTTTAACGACAATCGGCGCGCCTTTGGCTTTGATATAGTCGATAGCGGCTTGGACTTCAGTGAATGTGTCATATGCTGCGGTAGCAATATGATGGCGCGCCATAAAGTCTTTGCAGAACTTTTTCGAGCCTTCTAGTTGCGCGGCTTTGGCGCTAGGGCCGAAACATTTTAAGCCAGCAGCTTGGAAGGCATCAACAATACCTAAAACCAAGGGGACTTCAGGACCAATAATCGTTAAGTCGATGGCTTCTTTTTTTGCGAAAGCCAATAAGCCGGCTATATCTTCAACTGCAAAATCGATATTCGTGAGTTTATCTTCTAAAGCAGTACCGGCATTACCGGGAGCGACAAAAACGCTGGTTACTTTAGGAGATTGGCTCGCTTTCCAGGCAAGTGCATGTTCGCGTCCGCCGCTACCGACAATAAGAATTTTCATAATGTAAACCAGAGAGGGTTAAATAATAGGTTTTTATAAAATAGTATGATTTCTTGTGGGAGCGAATTTAGTCGCGATTTCGTGGCTAGAGCCACGCCCACAAGAAGATATAGAATCGTTATTTTAATGTCTAAAATGACGCATGCCAGTAAACACCATAGCGATGTTATGTTCATCTGCTGCGGCAATGACTTCGGCATCACGCATTGAGCCGCCAGGCTGAATAACGGCGGTAATGCCTGCTTCTGCGGCTGCATCTAAACCATCTCTAAACGGGAAGAATGCATCGGAAGCCATGACTGATCCTGATACTGTTAAGCCTTCATCGGCGGCTTTAATACCAGCAACTTTAGCTGAATAAACGCGGCTCATTTGACCGGCGCCCACACCAATCGTGCGGCCGCCTTTGCAATAAACGATAGCGTTTGATTTTACAAATTTAGCCACTTTCCAGGTAAATAATAAATCGGCCATTTCTTGTTCTGTTGGAGCGCGTTTACTTACAACTTTTACTTCTGCTGCGCTAATGCTGCCGAAGTCTTTGTCTTGAACTAATAATCCGCCTGAGACGCGTTTGAAATCAAAACAAGGCTCGTTGCCGCCATTCCAAATGCCGCATTCTAAAACGCGGACATTTTGTTTTTCAGCTAAGACGGCTTGAGCCGCAGCGCTAACCGTTGGCGCGATAATCACTTCAACAAATTGACGTTTAATAATTTCAGCGGCGGTTGCTTCATCTAATTCGCGGTTAAACGCGATAATGCCGCCAAAAGCAGAGGTAGGATCGGTTGCATAGGCTAAATCGTAAGCCTCCAATAAAGAATCGGCTTGTGCCACGCCGCATGGGTTGGCATGCTTAACGATAACGCAGGTTGGTTTTTCTTCGAATGATTTCACGCATTCTAGTGCGGCATCGGTATCAGCGATATTATTGTAGGAAAGTTCTTTACCCTGTAGTTGTTTAGCGGAAGAAATCGTCCCTGATGCAGGTGACTTTTCTTGGTAGAAAGCCGCATTTTGATGGGGATTCTCGCCGTAACGCATGTTTTGCAATTTGTGGAATTGTAAGTTAAGCGTTTCTGGGAAGGGTTGTTTATTGATGTTGCCTAAGTAAATAGCGATAGCCGTATCGTATTTTGCTGTGTGCTCAAAACTTTTTAAGGCAAGATTAAAACGTGTTTGCTGGGTAAGCTGATTTTCGTTGTTCACTAATTCAGTAAGTACGGCTGCATAGTCAGCAGGGTCAACCACGATAGCGACATCATTATGATTTTTCGCGGCTGCACGAATCATGGTTGGACCACCGATGTCGATATTTTCAATCGCTGTTTCTAAATCGCAATTTGGATTGGCGACGGTTTCTTCGAAAGGGTAGAGATTAACCACGACCATATCAATAGCGTTAATACCGCTAGAGGCCATGATTTCGTCATCAATACCGCGACGGCCTAAAATGCCTCCATGGACTTTCGGGTGTAGGGTTTTAACGCGACCATCCATCATTTCTGGGAAGCCTGTGTAATCAGAGACTTCAGTGACATTTACGTCATTTTCGGCGAGCAATTTTGCTGTGCCGCCAGTGGATAATAGTTCAATGCCTAATTGGTCTAGTTCACGACAAAAATCAAGAACACCAGTTTTATTAGAAACACTGATTAAGGCGCGGGTAACTTTTTTTTTCATGGAAATCTCTAGGGCTGAGAATGATTAGGATAAGTCGTATTGCTCTATTTTTTTACGTAAAGTACTACGGCTAATGCCAAGGATTTGTGCAGTTTTGGTCTGATTATAGCCGGAATATTGTAGTGTGGCTTCAAATAAAGGTTTTTCAACTTCTGCAAGCACCATGGCATGTAAGCCAGTGGCGTCGTAGCCATCAAGTTGCTTTAGGTAGTTGTCAACTGCTTGCTTTACCTGTGCAGATAAAGGAATAGGGGGCGTGTTATTGCTAATGCTCATTTTATCAGTGCTTGCATACGTTGTTTTTAGGTTGAAACGGCATCGATGGATCGAAAAGATCAAATGCCGAATTAACAAGAGATAGCTGGGTCTCTGGAGAGTCAGTTTGGTATATTTTGCTTTTAATAGCAGGGGGCAAAGTGCCTATGTGTTCAAAGTACCAACCGATATGTTTGCGACCTATTCTAACACCATTAAGGGCGCCATAAAATAGATAAAGCTCCGCTAAATGGTGCTGTAAGGTGCTTTTAATTTGCTCCAAATCTGCTTTATCCGCGTGCTCTCCGGTTTGTAAATAATGTTGGATTTCTTGAAAAAACCAAGGGCGACCTTGCGCGCCTCGACCGATCATGATCCCGTCCGCCCCCGTGTGTTCTAATACATAGTGAGCTTTTTCAACTGAATTAATATCGCCATTAGCAATGACTGGAATGCTCACGGCTTGTTTGACGGCTTTAATCGTGTCGTATTCGGCATTGCCCTTAAAAGCACAGGCGCGGGTGCGGCCATGTACGGTTAATGCGGCAATACCTGATTGTTGGGCTATTTGTGCAATATTTACGGCATTGCGGCTACCCCTATCCCAGCCTGTACGAATTTTTAAAGTAACAGGAATACTAACGGCTTGTACGACAGCCTCTAAAATACGTTTTACTAAGTCTTCATCGCGCATTAAGGCGGATCCTGCGGCGACAGAACATACTTTTTTAGCGGGACAGCCCATATTAATATCAATGATTTGTGCGCCGCGTTGCGCATTAATTTGTGCTGCTTCTGCCATTTGTATTGGATTGGTGCCTAATATTTGCACTGAGCGTAAACCGATTTCACCACGGTGATCTGCTTTGAGTAAAGTGCGTTTATTTTTGCGTAAGGCAGGGTTAGAGGCAACCATTTCCGAGACAGCCAGTCCCGCACCAAATTGTTTGCATAGGTTACGAAACGGGCGGTCTGTAATGCCAGCCATAGGCGCTAAAATGAGATTATTCTCTAATTGATAAGGACCTATCTGCATTTTTTCCTAGAGGCAAAATCTGTGAGGGGGTGGCTATGATACTACAAAACAGAAAATTAGTTTTGTCGCGCTATCCATTTTTGATAATTTAATTTTACCAACTCGGGGGTATATTTTCGTTCAAGGTGACGTAAAGCAAAGTGTGCATGCGCTAAGCTCTGAAAATATCGAATAAACATAAGGTTAATGCTAGCACCACCAATCGCACCCATAACGGGTATGCTTTGTGCGGCAATTTTTTCTGTCATAGGAATGCTGAAGCGAGCAGCGATTTGATTGATCGCTTTGCTGATTAAGGGGGCACTTTCTTTGCTGAGGGAGGGACTGGCAAGTTGTGCGGCTGCATCAGATAGGGATTTTGCCAGCAAAGAACGAATCGCATAATAACCGGTCTCTGAGCCGTGCTTAGCGCTGTCACTAAGAGCGAAAACTTCTAAGCAGGCCATTTTAGTGTTGGCGTGGCTAATGTTTTCACCGTGGTAACGGGCAATTTCGGCAATTGAGCGCAGCATAATCGTCGTTGAAACTGGGAGTTCGGCAGTAATCGCGGCAAAACCAAAAGCACCGCCGATAGCGCCACTTAAGCCGGCTAAAAACTGATGCGTTTTGTTATAGGGTTTACTGCTTTCGCGTGAGCTTAAAGTGAAAATTGCACCTTCTAATGACTTCTCTAAGGCGGTACGTGTGAGGTCATTGAGAGATAATGCAACTTGCGTCGGTAAGATAGCAATGGTTTTTTCAATAGTACTACCCACGGTTTTTGTGACTTTAGAGCTAAAGCTAGGGTTTTCTAATAGATCCGCCGCAGCATGTAAAATAAGTACATCGTGAGGGGCGAGTTTCATAAGCGTGTAAGGGTTATGGCATATTGTGAGTAGAGTGATCCATTCCCATCATTTCCATGGAGTGCATGCTATGCATCATATCCTTAAAGCCTGAGTCCGAAGCAAGAAATTTAAGCCCCATATACATGGTATTTGCGCCCATTATAATCATAATGACCGCTGCTGTTTTGAGCATAAGGCCGCGTGCTTTAGTACCTAGCTTGCCAAAGGCAAAGGTAACCACAAGCATCGTAGGTAAAGTACCTAAGCCTAAAGCTAACATCATTAATCCGCCTTCTATAGGCGAGGGCGCAGACGTTGCATTAACTGCCATCGCGAAGGTTAAAGGGCAGGGCATTAAACCATTCAACATGCCGCCCATTGCTGCGCCTAGTGATGAGCCGCGGCGAGCGGCAGCCATAAAAATCTTATTCAAGACTTTGGTGGGCATGTATTTCATGGAAAATTGCCACGGCGAAAGACCGGCAATACCTAGCGCTAGGATAATGACAAAAAAGCCAATGAAGACCTGTAAAAACCCTTGTATATGACCTAGCATGCCAGTGGAGATGAGTGCAGCCCCGAGCGTTGCGGCAGTGATGCCGACAAGGGTGTACATCGTAATGCGAGCAAAGTGATACGTTAGATAAGGCCATGCGCTTTTTTTCTCGGTCTTCATAAAGAAGCCTGCGACTAAAGCGCCGCACATCCCTGCACAATGACCACTACCCAAGAAGCCGGTCATAAAGGCGAGGGTGTAAACGGTGTAATCTAGGTTAGCCAAAAAATCGGTCACGTTATTTTCCGTTGATACGTAGAGAATTTACAATTACTGAAACGGAGCTTAATGCCATAGCGGCAGAAGCAATCATGGGGTTGAGTTTACCGATTGCGGCAACTGGAATAGCGATAGTATTGTAACCAAAAGCCCAGAATAAATTCTGTTTAATGATCTTCATGGTTAAGGTACTGAGTTCAACGGTTTCGGCTACTTTAGCAATATCACCATTGACTAAGGTTAAGTCGGCAGATTCAATAGCAATATCAGTTCCATGACCAATGGCAAAGCCCACATTGGCGGCAGCCAGTGCCGGAGCGTCATTAATGCCGTCACCAATCATACCAACCGTGCCGCCTTCATTTTGTAGACGGTGAATGACTTCAAGTTTTTGTTCGGGGGAGGCATGAGCAATGACTGTTTTAATGCCGACTAAAGCTGCAATATGATGCGCGGTTGCGCTGGTGTCGCCCGTTACCATTAAGGTTTCGATATTGAGCTTATGCAGTGCCGCTATGGCTGCTTTAGCCGATTCGCGGGGTTGATCCGCAATACCAAATAGAGCAGTAGCTTTGCCGTTAAATGCAGTAAAAACAGGGGTTTTTCCAGAAAGCCCTAAAGTATCTGCATGAGGCATTAATTCAGAAATATCAATGGCCTGTTCTTCTAGCCAAGCTTGATTACCAATCAGTATTTGATAGTGACCAACTTTAGCTTTTAAGCCACGCCCCGGTGTAACATTAAAATCTTTGACAGTTTTAAATTCAAAATCGTATTTTTCTTGGGCATAATTAACAATGGCTTGCGCTAAGAAATGTTCAGAATTATGTTCGGCAGCCGCAATATGCGTTAACAGTATTTCTTCGCTATGCTCACTGATATTAATAAAGTCGGTAACTTGTGGTTTGCCTTCGGTAATGGTGCCGGTCTTATCGAAAATAATGGCGGTTAAATGTGTCGCTGTTTCTAAACTTTCGCCATTGCGTATATACACACCACGTTTGGCTGATTGCCCCGTGCCGACCATAATGGCGGTTGGGGTCGCTAAGCCTAGGGCGCAAGGGCAAGCAATGAGCAATACGGTAATGGCATTGCTAAAAGCAAAGCTAAAGGGCGCGCCTGCGATTGTCCAAGAAACAAAGGTGAGAGCGGAAACTGCCATTACGCTGGGTACAAATACTGCAGAGATTTTATCCACTAATTTTTGTACCGGTAATTTAGAGGCTTGTGCATGATCTACCATGTGAATAATACCGGCTAATATAGTATCCATGCCGATAGCGGTAGCTTTAATCGTTAATATGCCCGTGCCATTCACGCAGCCACCGATGACTTTATGCCCCGCCTCTTTAACTATAGGCATGCTTTCGCCGGTTACCATGGCTTCATCAACAGTCGATAGTCCCGAGACGACCACGCCGTCAGTCGGTATTTTTTCACCAGGACGAATCAGTAATAAGTCGTCTAATTCAATATCATCAATGCTGATGGTGAATTCTTGACCGTCTTTTAATAAGGTTGCTGTTTGTGGTTGTAGGTCAATTAATTTTCTAATCGCTTCACCTGCTTTGCCTTTGGCGCTTTCTTCCATATAGCGTCCCAGCAAGACAAATGAAATAATGCTTGCGGCAGCTTCAAAATAAAGGTGACCTTTACCTCGTAATAAGGCAGGTAAACTATAACCATAGGCAGAACCAACGCCGATAGCAATTAAGCTATCCATATTGGCATTACCCATTTTCGCTAATTTCCACGCTTTAGTAAAAAATGTGGCTCCGGCAACAAACACTACAGGCGTGGTTAAGGCAAATTGAAACCAATGGTAAAAACGACCTGCGGGCATAGCCATGCCGATGGCAATGACAGGTGCACTCAGGGCGCTGGCCCAAATAAATCTTTTTTTAGCGCTGGCCAGGCGCTGGCGCTCCTTTTCGATCACCCCCTGACGCTGCGAAAGTGTGTCCATTAAGTTGGCTTTATAGCCGACCTTACCGATAATTTCGGACATTTCTTGGCGCGATAAACGACCTTGTGCGGTCGCTATGGCGGAAGCAAAATTGACTGAAGCGCTGTGTATGCGTGGGTCACGATTTAAAGACATTTCTAATAGCAAGGCACATGAGGCACAACTCATCCCTTCAATCGCTAGACTAATGTCTTGCAAAGGAATGTTGAGGTCTTCAGTTACATTGCTTTTAGGTAAACTAATCTTTTTCTTGCCAATATTACCTAAAACCGTATCCAGAAGGATGAGCAGGTTTTGCTTAGGCAAAGCTTGGTGATCAAAATAAAGCGTGACTGAGCCAATTTCTGGGACAGATTTAATCGCTTTTATTTCAGGGCGTTTTTTTAAAATGATTTCAAAAATATAAGTACGCTCAGGATCTTTTTTCAGTATAGGAACGATAATTCTTATACGGTTTTTTAATTCATGAGCGAGTTCAAAATTTTTTGCTTGAAATAGTTGGGTCATAATAATTGGATCATATTTGGCATCAATTTTATTTGTTTTTGTTTTTAGAGCGGATAAACAAATACATCAGGTAAAAAACAGTCAGCCACTGATAGCGGTATTTGAGAGGCTCAAGCAACCATTTTTTAGAAATCAGCTTCCAGTGGGTTTTGATGAGAAACAGAATTAAAACGTCATTAAAAAAACTGATCAGTGCTTTTTCGGGATTAGTGAGAATTTCAGGTTTTTGCTTCAAGCCTAATTTTGCCAAAATACCAAGCGCTTGCGCTGTTTCTTTAGTTTCCGTGTATTTGTCTTTTGCCCAGCGCGTTCCCTTCCAATCAGAGAAAGCGTTTTTTATGAGAGAGGTTTTGGCCGGTTTTACTTTGGCCATAAAAAAACCTTTATTCTCTAAATCTGTGAGCAAAGTTAAAAGTTGTTGTGCTAAGTTTTTAAATGAAAGCGTTTCATCGATAAAGCGGATAGCAAGCTTCTTTTTATTTCTATAGAGATTAACTTGATAAACGCCATCAATTTGCAGGATAGCATCAGCAACAAAAGTCGCTATTTCAGGGCTGCATAAGCGTTCCGGGATTTGGAACCTTACATGGCCTGAAGACTTATAACGTAGAATAATTTCTTTTTGTATAGACATGTAAGTAGTTAAGAATATAACTTAGAAAGAGAGAGTCCTTTAGTCGCAGATATGCAGGCAGCTAAAGATCAGATCCGGTTGGCGTATGATGTTTGGCTACCCACGTATGGAACATATTAAAAGCGGCAGAGCGTGGCTTTAGCCCGCCTTAAAAGAGGGCGCTAAAGCCACGCCCTACAAATATAATTCTAGATGGATAACCCATACTATTTACTCTTGAGCTTCTTTTGATTCTGCAACTAAATCTTCTAGATTTTCTTTTTGCTGCAGTACAAAATCTTTACCTTTGCCGGTGACTGAATTCACAGAAGCAATAATATCTTTTCTGTGTTTGTGCGCGTAGTAGCCTGCAACCATGCCGATACCAACTAAAAGCAAAGGGTGTTTTACTATTTTACTCATGATAGATTTTCCAGTTTGCGCGCCTGCTGACATAACAGCGCCTTTGATTAATGTGCTTGAAACTTCGTGTTTATCAAGACCTAGGTGAGCCATGTTTTTAGCATGATTGACAGTTGCCGCCTGTTTACTATGATTATGAGCCATGATAATAGTCCAATTAAAAAAGGTAGAAGGGGTTATTTTTTAGATTCATCAGGAAGTAAATTGTCTTCATTGAGCATTTCATAAATGCCCTGACAGCCTTCACAGCAAAAATCCTTTTTACCTTCTTTCGTTAATAGAGTAAAGCCTTCGATTTCTACAGGGAGTCCGCACAAATCACATGATTTTTTTTCATCAGCCATAGATATAAATAATAATATTGAGGGTTTAAAACTAGAAACGAAACGAATTTCACAGCCTAGAGCAATAGACTAATCAGGAAAAACAGCGTTTTTAGGCCTAATAAATATCGATAAAACGAATGAGTGCATTCTATCAGAAAAAAAAGGCCAAATGGCAGGGAATGTTAGAGTTTTCTGTTATTGCTGACAGTCTGCATCAAGAGGGCAGGATTTATCTACGGATAGGTTGCTCGTTTGACTTGAGCTGCAGACTTTTGTTGAGGCTTTCATCAGAGCAATGCGCATAGCGCCGGTTAGGCTAGAGCCTATACCTAGGCGTGCCGCAAGGGCAGGTAGAACAATAAATGAGGCTAAAGCAAGCCCCGCACCCAGTAAAAGTGCGCCATTTGAAATTTGAGATTCTTGTTGTGCTGATTGTTGACTGCTCATATGTTTTATACTTCTTATATAACCAATGATCTATAAGCTGAAGCAATATTAGAGCCATATTATAAGGCATTGTTTTTATTGTATATTATTTATCTTTTTATGGGAGGTAGCGCTAAAAACATGGGATATAAAGTGGTTTATTTGCGTTATATGACATAGTTTAATTATTTTTCTATTTATTCTCGGAGGCTGTTATCTCATGAGCGTGAGCCAGAACAATAAGGCGTCAGTTCATGACTTAAATTTTTTTAACGGGGAATGTAATGTTGAGGCAGCGAACTTGATATAACTGCGAAGTAAGGTGCGAAGTAAGGGGTCACGAAGTAAGGGGTCACCACGAAGTAAGGGGTCAGACCCCTTTATCTAGACCCCTTTATCTTTTTTGTCTTCCGCTAGAAAACAAGGTCACAATATGCTGACAGCATTAAACGCTTGTTTTCAGGGCTGCCCCTTGAATCTAGTTGGTGCTGAGTAGTAACGTTTATTGAATGAAGGGCTAGCACATCAATTTAGTCAGGTTAAATAAATCACATTTATCGCCTCATAAAACGATTGATGAGTTGCCACAATTCCCGGAAGATTAACTTTCTTTATTTGAGATCACTTTTTTTATATTTTCAAAACGTTTCAACATAACTTGCTGATCATGTGCCATATCGCATTTAGGCATCGCAGAGTCGAAGGTAAGTTTGGCTGTTTCTAACAATGCATGCTGATCTTCCTGACGCTCAACGATAGCAACAAGCTGTGCTAAAGTTTCCAGCAAATAAATAGCTACCGGTGGATTGCTGACGCACATTTGGCGAATAACTATAAAGCAAGCATCACATAAGCTTTGAAACGTTATCGCATGCTTAATCAATAGCAACCTGCCTTGCTCGTTGCGAATCTTGCAATCGGGCAAATTTCGTGTGGCAATAAAGGCCAGACCTGCTGCCAAATAATCAATGCATGTCATGGCGGTAAACGGGTCGTTGATACCTGGAGACAAGGCCTTGGCTGCAATTTGCACTAACTGACGTACAGTAAATTCCAGATCTTGCTCTGCGCTTGTTTGTTGACCAATTAGAAAGCTGAAGCGTATGGGGTTTTCGATATGCGATTTTAAATGTATTGCAGGCCAAATTTCTACCAGAGGTGCGCCTGTAAGAACAAATTGCCCCGGCTTAAAAAGCAATTTGATGGTAATGTTTTCACTCTCGGCAAGTGTGCTTAAAGCCTGGTGATTAATGGCCTGAACATAGCCAAAACTCTCAGCTCGGATAATGCTGGGTTGCTGATCGATTATGGCATCATCAAAATCAGCCTGGCTTTTATTTTTTGTATACTCATCGGGTAAAAAATTGTTAATTCCATCCATGAGTTCTTTACCGATTTCTGCAGCAATCCGGTCAACCTGTATAGATGATGTCAGATGGTGTATGAAAGCAATGAATAAAGCGGCGTCAAAAAGCACCATGACCACTGCCAAAGATACTGAAATATTAGGAACATGATTAGCGTTTACGACCAAGCCTCGCATTATTAGCAAACAATAAATAAAGGTTGAGATAAAAGCGCCGAAGGTAAATTGACTAATTGGATCACGTAAAAAATTTCTAAGTAATCTGGGGCCGAATTGAGTGCTTGTCAGGCTCAGTGTAACCATTGTGACTGAAAAGGTGAGCGTCGCTGCTGAAAAAGTCGATGCGGCAATGGTTGATAAAACAGCCTCGCTGCCTTCAGCTGAAGAAAAAACCAGCCACTTCAATGCCTTATATTGAGATATATCGAATAGGTCATCAACTGCCAGCAAGCCGTAGGATAATGCAATAACAGCAAGTAACATAGATGCCGGTATAAGCCAGTAGCTGTTACGCAGTTTTTCCTCAAAATGATTTAACGAAGTCTTCATGTTTTGTTTTATCCTGAGCTTATTTTACTGGCAATTAATTAATTGATTATCAGTTCACAAGTGAGAACCTTGATAATTAAACCTCTTTTTAGGCCTACTATCTATTTTTACATAGGCGCTGAAAATTTTACACCAGGAAAATCAAAAGGTGGCGATAGGAAGTCAATAAAATATAAGGAGAATTTGAATATTGATTGCTTTGATGACCTCGCAATTAAAATTTAAGGCTCTTCCGGATCCGTCATGAAACCATATAAAGAACATGGTTAATAACATAAAATACATTGCAACTTGTTGTTTAAAAATGTTTTTTAGAATGGCAACAATCTAGAAATGCCTAAATTTAGAAAGTTTTACTTATTTCATGGGAAATCCCAAAGAACCAAATTTAATCCATTCTACGCCACACTATGAAGTAAGGGGTCAGACCCCTTTATCTTCAGACCCCTTTATCTTCCTTTATCTTCATTTTGCGCGGCATTTGCTATGGCACGCGCTCGGAAGATGGTACGCGTGTGTTTGCTATTTTGATCAGCGTTATTGAGACCTGCCGTAAAAGAAATCAGTCGCCGTGGATTTATTTGGCACAAGTTATCGCAAGTCAGCGGTCAGGGTTGCCTGTGCCTGCGTTGCCAAATGTTAGGGTGTCTGAATAATTACATTGCTGAGTACTTGTAAGTATTCATACATATTGCGTATTGATTTATAAACGCTGTAAGCTTTACTTTCATTAATAATAAAAGAAGGAGCGGTTATGAAAATAAAACACATATTTAATCTTGTAAATATAATGGTCTTTTTTGTTCTGGGGTTAATCAAGGTAAACGCATTAAAAGGACTTTAAAGACAAAGAGATAGTCACCATAGTATCAATTTTGCCTAGAGTATCTATGAACTATAGTTTAGTTGAGCATTTTTCCCTACTGACTGACCCCAGAATTGAGCGTAAAAAACT
>JAIPFI010000187.1 GCA_021736705.1 Methylococcaceae bacterium
TAAAGGCTGAATATACCAAGGTAGTAGTGCTATCAATATAAAGATTAGTTCGCCCGCATATAAGTTACCAAATAAACGTAAAGCAAGTGAAATTGGCTTTGCAATTTCTTCAACTAGCTTTAATAGCAAGTTAAAAGGCATCATCCAAGGACCAAAAGGCGTACAAGTTAGCTCTTTAGCAAAGCCGATAACCCCTTTAATCTTGATACTATAAAAGATAATTAAACAAAACACGCTAATTGATAATGCAAAGGTTGCATTTAAATCTGTACTAGGCACCACGCGCATATACTCCATGCCCATCATACCAGCAACAGCGGGCAATATATCAACTGGAAATAAGTCCATAAAGTTCCACAAGAACACCCAGACAAAAATAGTCAATGCTAACGGTGAAATTAATTCACTTCTACCATGAAAAGTATCTTTAACTTGCTGATCAACAAATTCAATAATCATTTCCACAAACGCTTGACTTGTACTAGGCACGCCAATAGTTGCTTTTTCTGCTGCAACCTTAAAAAACCAAACAAATAAAGCACCTAAGACTGCCGAGAAAAACAAGGTATCTAAATGTAAAGTCCAGAACCCTTCACCTACAGATAGAGGTGTTAAATGGTGAACAATATATCCTGTTGCGCCTTCCGCCGCATGTGCCTCAGTAGCCATCTTTCCTCGCTTTAATCTAATTAATATTTACGTATCAATAACGCAAACCAAAAAACCGTTAATGCCAACATATAAGTTGCCAACATCGCAATAACATCTAGCTTTGGGTCTTGAAAAATTGCAGCAAAGAACATTGCTGTCATAATTAATTTCCCAGACTCTCCCGCATAAAAAGACTGAACGACTTTTTTTGCCTCTTGCCCTTTATGCTGACTAACTTTTCGAGCAAAATATAAATTTGGAATTAATGCCGCAATCCCGCCATAAAAGGAGGATTTGGCACTTAATTCATTACCCAGAAAATAAAAAGCTACAATCGTCAATAGTATAATGAATATTTGTCCAACAATAACCTTGCTAAAAACTGAAAATTTAATTTTTCTTCCAAAAAAGCCAATCAAATAGTTGCAGAATTATATCTTTCGACACATATTTAAGCAAGAATGATTTTCTTTTCCTTGCTTTCTCATCTTGGCCTAAGCTACTTTTCTAGTCGTTTTTAAAATCCTGCTTTAAATTAAATCGACTCACAATCCCATCTAGCTCATCCAGATTACAATAGTCAATAACCACTGAACCTTGACCATTCTTTTTATGTTTTATAGTCGTCTTGGCACCAAAAAAACTTGTCATAGCTTCCTGCAAGCGGAGCGCATCGCGATCAAATATCTTTTCCTTGGGCTGCTCTGTAGAGTTATTATCCTCCGTTTCTTTTTGCACTTTTCTCACTAATGCCTCAGTGACGCGCACCGACAAACCCTCTCCAGCAACCTTAGTTGCAAGTAATATTTGCTTTTCTGCCGCCAAACTTAATAGAGCTCGCGCATGCCCCATGCCCATCTGACGATTAATCAAAAATACTTTTACGGCACTTTCCAGCTCATTCAAGCGCAATAAATTAGTCACTGCTGCCCTCGAGCGCCCAACAGCCTCTGCTATTTGCTGATGTGTTAATTCAAATTCAGCCACCAACCGTAGCAATGCCTCTGCTTCTTCCAGCGGATTCAAATCTTCACGCTGAATATTCTCAATCAATGCAATGGCCATCGCAGCACGATCTTCAATATCCTTGATGACCACCGGAACCTCAGATAAGCCAGCCAACTGCCCCGCACGCCAACGACGCTCACCCGCAATAATCTCATAACGATTATAACCAACCTCACGCACAATAATAGGCTGAATTATGCCTTGAGCGCGTATTGAGTCCGCGAGTTCCTGCAAACGATCAGGATCCATATCTTTTCTAGGCTGATACTTACCACGCTGCAAATATTCTACAGGCAGATCCTGCACACTATCCTTCGCATGATCTTTAACAACCATATCACCCATCAATGCACCTAAGCCTTTCCCTAATCCCCGTTTTTTTGCTGACATATACTTATTTTTTTTCTTTTCTGATTAATTCGCCCGCTAAAGCAATATAAGCAAGTGCACCACGCGAACTCTTATCATATTGCAAAATAGGCATACCATGGCTTGGTGCTTCCGCTAACCGGATGTTACGCGGCACACAAGTTCGAAATACTTTATCTGCAAAATATTCGACCAATTGATCGGAGACATCTTTAGTCAATCGACTACGATTATCAAACATGGTACGCAGAATACCTTCTAAATATAAGTCTGGATTTGCTGTTTCGCGGATATTACGCAATGTTTCCATTAGAGCAGACAATCCCTCCAACGCATAATACTCACACTGCATAGGCACTAACACGCTGGTTGCAGCAACCATGGCATTTAAGGTCAACATATTCAGCGAGGGCGGACAATCAATTAAAATATAATCATAATCATTTTGCACCTGCTTAAGCGCATTAGCCAATCGACGTTCACGCTGAGTCATTTTCATTAACTGCACTTCTGCCACAGTTAGGTCTGAATTACCCGCAATGACCGAAAAGCCGACATCAGGAACCACCACAATCATTTCAGAAACAGGTATATCTTCCAGCAATAAATCACAACTGGAATATTGCACAGTCGCCTTATTAACACCACAGCCCATTGCAGCATTACCCTGCGGATCCAAATCAATAAGCAATACTTTACGTTTTGCTGCCGCCAAACAAGCCGCCAAATTAACACTAGTGGTTGTTTTGCCCACACCACCTTTTTGATTGGTTACTGCAATTATTTTCATCATGATTTATTTATCCGCACCACACAGCGCTCCACATCAATACCAGGCACTACAATCGACTCCACTGAATAAACTCGCCCTAACTGCTCAAGCTCTGCCACAGGTCTCTGCCCTTTCATGGCAATTAGAACCCCTTTTTCTTGCAACAAATAATCCGTCCATTGCATTATGTCATGTAAGCTAGCAAAAGCACGACAGAGAACGACATCAAACTCGCCCGCTTTCTTCAATTGCTCCACTCGACTATGAATAACTTCGATATTTTTTAATTCTAATTCCAAAACCGCCTGCTGTACAAAACGGGTTTTCTTAGCATTGCTATCCAATAAGGTAAATTGCACATCAGGCATAAAAATAGCCAAAGGAATTCCCGGCAACCCCGCCCCAGTGCCTACATCAATAATATTTTTCCCTGAAACAAAAGGCAGTACAGCCAAACTATCTAATATATGCAAACGCAACATTTCTTCTCGACTGCGTATCGCCGTCAAATTATAGGTTTTATTCCATTTCTCTATTAAACAGACAAAAGCCAATAATAAATCAATTTGCCGTTCTGTCGCACTAACACCTAAATCCGATAGGCCAGTTACCAAAATGTCGCGTCTGTTATCCATGTTGCTTTTTCATGTAAATAAGTAATAAAGAAATTGCAGCTGGCGTTATCCCAGGAATTCTTGAGGCCAAACCCAAAGTTTCAGGGCGTTGCTTAGCTAGCTTTTCTCGAACCTCATTAGATAAACCAGGCACCAAGCTATAATCAAAATCCACTACTATCTCTAAATGATTATAGCGCTTTGCTTTATCAATATCTTGCTGCTGTCGGTCAATATAGCCCGCATACTTTGCTTGCACTTCAACTTGCTGCAAGACCGAACCATCAAGCCCTTGGGTATCCGCAAATTCCATTAACTGCACAATATCAACTTCAGGGCGACGCAACAGCTCCATTAAGCTAGCCTCCTTAATTAGCGACTTACCCCAAACTTCGGCAACACGTACAGCCTCCGAACTGTCTCTTCTAACCCATTTAGCACTTAACTCGGTTTGCAGTTTTGCTATCGACTCACGCTTATCAATAAAACTCTGCCAGCGCTCATCACTAACAAGATTTAACTCGCGTCCTTTCTCAGTTAAGCGCAAATCTGCATTATCCTCGCGCAATAGCAATCTATATTCTGCGCGGCTAGTAAACATTCGATAAGGCTCTTTCGTTCCCAGAGAAATCAAGTCATCAATCATAACACCGATATAGGCCTCATCTCTTGCTGGACACCAGCTATCCTTGCCCTGCGCCTTACGTGCCGCATTCAATCCAGCGATCAAGCCCTGTGCTGCGGCCTCTTCATAGCCAGTTGTACCATTTATTTGACCGGCAAAAAATAAGCCTTGCATATGCTTGGTTTCTAACGAAGTCTTTAAATCTCTCGGATCAAAAAAATCATACTCAATGGCATAGCCTGGCCGCACAATCTCAGCTTGCTCAAAACCTAACATAGAACGCACAAATGCATACTGCACATCAAATGGCAAGCTTGTGGAAATTCCGTTAGGGTAATATTCGTTGGTATTTAAACCTTCCGGCTCAATAAAAATTTGATGCGATGCACGCTCAGCAAAACGCACGACTTTATC
Source organism: Methylococcaceae bacterium (assembly GCA_021736705.1). GTDB lineage: Bacteria > Pseudomonadota > Gammaproteobacteria > Methylococcales > Methylomonadaceae > Methyloprofundus. Next base: position 4,454 of record JAIPFI010000187.1, read on the forward strand.
TTCTATTGAAGGACAGTAACGCGGCCCAACACCTTCAATTTCACCGGCATACAAAGGTGAACGATCAAGCCCGCCACGAATGATGTCATGCGTCCGCTCATTGGTGCGCGTTATATAACACGGCACTTGCCGTGGATGCTGACTTGCTAATCCCATAAAAGAAAAGACAGGCACTGGCGTATCGCCATGCTGCTGCTCTAATCGTGAAAAATCAATGGTTCGACCATCAATACGCGGCGGCGTGCCCGTTTTCAATCTATCTATATTGAAAGGTAACTCACGCAACCTATCTGCCAAAGCAATGGATGCCGCATCACCTGCGCGACCACCCGCATAGTTTTCCAAACCTATGTGAATTTTACCACCCAAAAAGGTACCCGTCGTTAAGACTACAGATTTCGCTTTAAACTGTAAGCCCATTTGAGTTTTAACGCCAACAACCTTTTCGCCTTCAACAACTAGGTCAGACACCATTTGCTGAAACAACATTAAATTCTGCTGATTCTCTAAAGCATCCCTAATAAATGTTTTATAAAGTTCTCTATCGGCCTGAGCTCGAGTTGCACGCACCGCCGGCCCTTTACTTGCATTTAAAGTACGAAAATGAATTCCCGCATGATCAATAGCTCGCGCCATAACACCACCCAGCGCATCGACTTCCTTCACCAAATGACCTTTACCAATACCACCAACAGCAGGGTTGCAACTCATTTGACCCAAAGTATCAATACTTTGAGTTAACAACAGAGTTTTCGCACCTGTACGCGCCGCGGCTAAAGCAGCTTCAGTACCTGAATGACCACCACCAATAACAATAACATCAAATTCTTTTGGAAATTTCACAGGCATATCTTAAAATGAAACAAAGAACCATTTTAGTTTGTTCACAAAATTTTTGCACAAAAGAAATGCTTAACTATTATTTTAACAAGAGAGAATTACAATGAAAAAAACCAAAAAACCCGACAAAAACAAAGCAATAGAGCCTAGAAACCTCGTTGCCAAACACGCACATTATTTTAACAAGGCGCTTATTTTTGCAGATAAAAGCAAATATCAACGCAAAGCCAAACACAAAACCCTCGACTCATTTTTTATGCA
>JAIPFI010000007.1 GCA_021736705.1 Methylococcaceae bacterium
TTGATCCATCATTCACATATTTTCATGTTAGGAGGTGAAAGTTACCGACTGAAATCAAAGCTCAATAACTGAGTTTTACCCCAGAAAAGTGGCTCAATTTTAATGGCCAAAACTGGCTCAATTCTGTTGGCCATTGACAGCGCTGAAAAAACGGACTCCATTTGTCACTCGCAGCAATAAATTGCTGATCCGAATCATTTAATAGACTCTTATCTTCTGGCAATTGAATAGCACTATTACGTACCCGCAAAGCATTAAGTACAATAGTTGCTGATGCTGGCCCACAAAACAGCTTGTTATTTTGGCTTTCAAAGTGATTCGCTAGCTTAAAAAAATCGACTTTATATTGCGATGCTTCCAAACGCTTAATGCCTTCTTCTGTTCCCCAATTGACAATAGCTTGATCAGTGTTTTTTTGCGTAGTACCTCTGGTAGCACAAGCACTAAGAATTACAGTCATTACAATATAAATCGTAATGCTGGTGTGTTTTTTGAGCGTAATAGACATAATAAATTATTGATAATGAAGTGGGATCAGTATATTTTATGAAAACCACAGCCTAGCTGCCTATCAGAAAATCACTGCAAGCCCATTTTCTAAAAGGCAAAAAAAAACCTGTTACATTTCTGTAACAGGTTTTTTTAAATATGGAGCTGGTGATGGGAATCGAACCCGCGACCTACTGATTACAAATCAGTTGCTCTACCGATTGAGCTACACCAGCTTAATAAGCTTTTTAACACCACTTTCATCCGTAAAAGCGTTTCTTTAAATATGGAGCTGGTGATGGGAATCGAACCCGCGACCTACTGATTACAAATCAGTTGCTCTACCGATTGAGCTACACCAGCTAAAGAGCGAGTATTATAAGATGTTATTTATAAATTGCAAAGAATTTTTATCTTTTTTTATGATTTTTATTAGGGGCACGACGCTGATTGTTTTCCGTCCTTTGTGTTCTAAAGGTTTTACTCTTATTAAGAATTTTATCATCTTTGCCACCCTCTTTCGGTTGCCAGCTTGGAATGAGATGCTGCTTACCATTACCAATCAAATTTGCACGCCCCATATCTTTTAAGGCTTCACGTAATAAGGGCCAGTTTTTTGGATCATGATAACGCAAGAAAGCTTTATGTAATCGACGCTGCTTAATCGATTTAGGAATCGGCATATCCGATGCACTACGACTCACTTTGCTTAAGGTATCTTTGCCAGAATGATACATAGCTGTGGCTATAGACATGGGGGATGGTAAAAATGCTTGCACTTGATCGGCTCTAAAGCCATTACGCTTTAACCATAAGGCCAAATTAAGCATGTCGGTATCTTCTGTACCCGGATGTGCGGCAATAAAGTAAGGAATTAAATATTGCTCTTTGCCCGCTTCTTTGGAATATTTCTCAAACATATCCTTAAAACGATCATACGTGCCCATCCCCGGCTTCATCATCTTAGATAGCGGGCCTTCTTCGGTATGTTCTGGGGCAATTTTCAAATAACCACCGACATGATGCGTTACTAATTCTTTGACATATTCGGGGGATTCAACTGCAAGGTCATACCGTAACCCTGAAGCAATCAGAATCTTTTTAATGCCCGGTAAGGCTCGCGCACGTCGATACAATTTAATCAGTGGCGTATGATCGGTATTTAAGTTTTCACAAATCCCAGGAAATACGCATGAAGGCCGGCGGCAAGCAGTTTCAATTTTCTCATCCTTACAAGCCAAGCGATACATATTGGCAGTCGGCCCGCCTAAATCAGAAATATTACCGGTAAAATTAGGTGAAGTATCTCGAATGGCTTCAATTTCTTTAATAATCGAATCTTCCGAACGACTTTGAATAATTCGTCCTTCGTGCTCAGTTATAGAACAAAATGAACAACCGCCAAAACAACCGCGCATAATATTAACGGAATGCTGAATCATTTCAAAAGCGGGAATATTCGCCTTACCATATTCAGTATGCGGTAAACGCGAATAAGGTAGGCCAAAGACCCCATCCATTTCGCTCATAGTTAAAGGCACAGGCGGCGGATTGACCCATAGATAACGCTGCATATGCTTTTGCAATAAAGGCCGCGCATTACCTGGATTAGTTTCACCATGCATAACGCGAGAAGCGTGTGCATACTGAATCGGATCATCTTTAACCGTCTCAAAATCAGGTAAGCGAATCACTGTTTTGTTACGCTGATCATTACTAATTCGGGCATATTTAGGCTCAATTAATGAACCATCAGACCCATCTTTAGTTTTATCAGTACAAACAGTCTCATCTTCCATCTGATAAGGATTTTTAGGCTTAATCACTAAACCGGGCTGATCAATATCGGATGAGTCCTTAACTGTCCAGCCAGCCGGCACTTGCTTAACAAAATGCACCGTACCTCGAATACCTTTTAAATCAATAACAGCTTCGCCTGCTGCTAAACGGTGGGCAATCTCGGTGATTTGTCGTTCGGCATTACCATAAACCAGTAGATCTGCCTTAGAATCCAATAATACCGATTTTTTAACTTTATCAGTCCAGTAATCATAGTGCGCAATACGCCGCAAACTCGCTTCAATTCCACCGATAATAATGGGCACATCGTTATAGGCTTCACGACAGCGATGCGAATAAACATTGACCGCTCTATCTGGCCTTTTACCGCCATCACCATTCACCGTATAAGCATCATTAGAACGAATTTTTTTATCCGACGTATAGCGGTTAACCATGGAGTCCATATTGCCGCCAGTTACCCCAAAAAATAAATTCGGTCGCCCTAAACGCTTAAAATCCTCGGCACTCTGCCAATCTGGTTGAGAAATAATACCAACACGAAAACCTTGTTCTTCCAATAAACGACCGATCAACGCCATACCAAAACTGGGATGATCAATATAAGCATCTCCCGTCACTAAAATGACATCACAGCTATCCCAGCCCAATTGATCCATTTCATCTCGACTCATCGGTAGTTCAGGAGCAACACCGAAACGGTGCGCCCAAAATTTCCGATACGAGAAGATATTTTTGGCGTCTAAAATATTCATGCTGTTATTACCTTTTCTAACACACTGGCATTATTGCGTTTTAAATCTTTAATAAAATCTAAAAACTCAATTTGATATTGTTCTTCTAAATCTTTGGCTCGCTGGCGTAATGCTTTCATGGAAAATTTACTATGACCTTCAGCAAATGCCAGACCGATAACATTACCACGCCCACGAACGGGCAGAAATAATATTTTCCAATTAAACGTGGTTCCCATTTCCCAAGCAATTTGTTTAAATAAATCTTTTTCTGTGCCCCATAAATTAATTACCAATATCCCTTCATCAGTAAGTAACTCCTTACAGGCAGCAAACAAACTAACGCCTTGCATAGTCTCTGCCATACCCTCATGATCAAAAGCATCGATCATAATAAGGTCATGTTTCTCAGGTGTTTGCAGGCTTTGCTGTTTAATATGTAAAGCACCGTCACCTATTTTTATTTTTAAGCGGGATTCTAGCGGCAAAGTAAAAAAACGACGGGCAATTTTAACCATTGCTTTACGAAATTCTATGGTATGAATTTGGCAATCAGGAAAATGATGCAGTAAATATTTAGTTAATAAACCACCTCCCAAACCCACCATCAAAACATCATTAGGCTGCTCTTTAAATAGCAACCAAGCCATCATGGATCGGGCATAAGCCGAATGTAATTCATTTGGCGCACCAATCAACATACTACTTTGCCTTGGACTGGTACCAAAGTGCAAAGCACGCACACCCGCCGTTTCGACGATTTCAATGACACCTTGCTCATCATATTCTTGATAAACAAGCAAACCTTCATATTTGTACATAAGCAGATGAAAAATAAAACAATAGAGAAGCAAGGCATGTCATACCAAGCAATAGACTCCTCATTAAAAACCAAAACGCATTTAGATTTTAAAGCTTGATATTAGAAAAAAGAACAGATCACTCAACCTGTTTTAATCTACACTTGCCGAGTGATGTTTTTTTGAATTTCAGCGCCAAGAAACAAGAAAGAGTAACACTCATTTCCAGGCAACTGATAAGAAAGGATTTTAATTTTTTTTACGCAAAAGGATTAGTTAATACGATGGTTTCGTTACGCTCTGGACCCGTAGACAAAATAGCTATTTTCACGCCAACCAATTCTTCTAAGCGATTAATATAAGCTATTGCATTAGCTGGTAACTTATCCAATTCAGTAACCCCTTTGGTTATTTCTGACCAACCAGGCATGTATTCAATTACTGGCACACAAGCTTCGTAGTTTTCAGCACCTAATGGTGCGACACTCACTTCTTTGCCAGCAATATTATACGCGGTGCAAATGCCGATTTTATCTAAACCATCTAAGACATCAAGCTTAGTTAAACACATACCGCTTAATGAATTTAATTTTGCTGATTTACGCATAGAAACCGCATCAAACCAACCAGTACGGCGCTTTCTACCAGTAGTTGCACCAAATTCATGACCTTTTGTGCCTAAATGCTCTCCATAAGCATCATCTAATTCCGTAGGAAATGGGCCATTACCCACTCGCGTCGAATAAGCTTTAGTAATACCCAAAACATAATCAATATCTAAAGGACCAACACCGGTGCCTGTTGCTGCACCACCTGCGGTCGTATTAGATGAGGTCACATAAGGATAAGTACCATGATCAATATCTAATAATGCACCTTGAGCACCTTCAAACAACAAATTATCGCCATTCCCTTGATAGGCATAAAGCTTTTCTGCAACATCAATCAACATCGGTCTAATTTGCTCGGCTAATTCTAAAGATTCGGCAAGCATGACATCAAAATCAATGGCTGGCACTTTATAATACTCAGTTAACATAAAGTTATGATAAGCAGTTAATTCTTTAAGCTTTTCAGTAAATAACTCAATATTCAGAAAATCACCGGCACGAATGCCACGACGCGCAACCTTATCTTCATAGGCCGGCCCGATTCCACGACCTGTCGTACCAATGGCTTTCGCACCTTTGGCTGTTTCTCGCGCATGATCAATCGCCACATGCACTGGCAAAATTAATGCACAAGCTTCACTAATTAATAAGCGAGAGCGTACAGGAATGCCCGCTTCTTCTAATATTTTTATTTCTTTTAATAAGGCTTCCGGCGATAACACCACGCCATTACCAATTAAACATTGTACATCTTCACGTAGTACGCCCGAGGGAACTAAATGTAAAACCGTCGTTTTGCCATCAATAACCAGTGTATGACCTGCATTATGCCCACCTTGGAAACGCACCACTGCAGCTACTTGATCAGTTAACAAATCAACTAATTTACCTTTTCCTTCATCGCCCCATTGTGTACCGATGACTACAACATTTTTACCCATAACAGTTCCAGATTAATTTAACGGGACAAGAACCCAGTTCTTATCACTTTTTTCTAATATTTGCTTACAACCCAAGTCATGCGCATTGACCTGCTGACCCGATAAGGTCTTGATCACAATACAACCACTTGCACGAAGGTCTCGTACTTTTTCATCTAAAGCCAAATCACCTTGTGCTATTGGCGCTAAAACTTTAATAATATCTTCAGTAGATTTATCTACCTTAGTTAACGCAGCCAGTGTTTTCAAATCTGCACTAAAACCTGTTGCCGGTCTTGCTCGCCCAAAAATCTGACCGATATTATCATAACGCCCACCACGCGCAATTTCCTTACCCATTTCAGGAACAAAAGCAGAAAAAACCACGCCAGTATGATAATGATAACCACGCAATTCAGCCAAATCAAAGCTGATTGTTAATTCAGGATAGTAAGCATGCAATAGATCGGCTAATGCTAGTAATTCGGCCAAAGCAGTTTTTACCGTTGCATCCGCAGTCGCAAAAACTGTTTGTGCAGTTGCTAAAATGGATTTATCACCATTTAACTTGGGCAAATTCAAAAAGATAGCGTGCAATTCCGCTGACACGGCATAACTCTCTAATAAATCGCTAAGCTCACTATTTGATTTACGCTGTAAAACATCAAATAACTCTAACTCTTGCTCTTTAGTTAACTTAGCTTGCGCCACCAGTCCTCGATAAATAGCCACATGACCTAAATCCAAATGGACATTTTTTAGCCCAGCCATTGCCAACACTTCAAGCATTAATTGTACGACTTCAGCATCACTATCAATACCTGCATGGCCAAATAATTCAGCTCCGATTTGCATTGGAATGCGCGTTTTATCTAAAGCATCACCACGCGTATGCAAAGTTGTGCCCACATAACATAGGCGCGATGGTTGATGATGCTTTAAAGTATGCGCATCAATTCTTGCTACTTGTGGCGTCATATCAGCACGAATACCAAGCATTTCACCGCTTAATTGATCCGTTAACTTAAATGTTTGCAAGTTTAGATCGTGTGCCGATCCCGTTAACAAAGAATCCAAGTAATCAATAAAAGGCGGAACCACCTTTTCATAGCCCCAACACTCAAAAACATCCAGTAATTGACGACGCAAAGCTTCTAAATGCCGTGCATCTTCAGGTAAAACCTCTTCAACACCTTCTGGCAATAACCAAGGATCTCTCTGCAACATGATAATTTTCCAATTCACACAAAAACGCCCCACATAGGCGGAGCGCTTAATTGTTCAATTCAAATAAATGATTTAGTTATTTCATCTTTCTGAAATATTTAAAGAAATCAGAATCTGGCTCGGTCACCATAATATTAGCTGATTGACTAAATGTTTCTTTGTAAGCTGCCATACTACGATAAAACGAATAAAACTCAATATCGGCTCCATACGCTTGCGCATAAATTTCAGAAGCTTTTGCATCACCCTGACCTTTAGTTTTTTCGGCATCACGATAAGCGTTGGCTAAAATAATTTCTTTCTGTTTATCCGCATCAGCTCGAACACGCTCTGCTGCTTCCGAACCTTGCGACCTAAATTCACGCGCAACACGGGCACGCTCTGCTTCCATACGACTATAAACAGACTGACTCACCTCACTGGGTAAATCGATACGTTTAACTTGCACATCAACAATATCAATACCTAATTTGGCCGCTGCACCTTTGGTATTAGCAATCAACGCATCACGAACAACGCGACGATCACTTGATACCAGTTGTTTAATATCTCGTTTACTGAATTCACTACGAAATGCATCTTTAATAACTTGATCTAAACGCACATTCGCTTGATAAGCATCGCCAGCTACTGACGTATAGAAAGTTGTAACATCGCTAATACGCCATTTTACAAACGAATCAACAATCACATTTTTCTTTTCAGCCGTTAAAAAACGCTCCGGTGCGGTATCTAAAGTCAAAATACGCGCATCAAATTTCTTAACATTATTAATAAAAGGAATTTTAAAATGTAAGCCGGGCTGATAATCAGCCGCAACAATTTCCCCAAATTTAAATTTAATCGCTTTTTCCGTTTCGGAAACAGTAAAAATAGACATCATACCGACTGTCAATATAGCACCAATACCCACTAAAATTTTATTTTGTGACATTTTAGCGCCCTCTCTCTGTACGTCCACGCGCAGAAGGTTGCGGTGCGTTATTTATAGTATATGTTTGCGTTGCTGAAGGTGGGGATTGCGTATAACTATTACCTGACACGCTATTAGCCTGAGATTTAGCCGCTAGTTTATCTAAAGGCAAATACATTAAATTATTCCCCCCCTTAACATCGACCATCACTGTATCAGTACCACTCATGACTGACTCCATCGTATCTAAATAGATACGCTGACGAGTCACTTCTGGCGCTTTTTTATACTCAGTCAAAATCTGCTTAAAACGACTCACGTCCCCTTCTGCAGCGGAAATGATACGTGATTTATAACCTTCTGATTCTTGCGTTAGTCTTGCCGCCGCACCACGTGCCTTAGGCACAACATCATTTGCATAGGCTTCTGCTTCATTAATTAATCGCTGCTTATCTTCACGTGCTTTAATCGCATCCTCGAATGCATTCTGAACCTGCTCAGGCGGTTGAGCATCCTGCAAATTTACACTCGCAATTTGAATACCTGAATCATAGGAATCCATGACTTGCTGAATTTCCGCTTTAATATCTGCCACAATCTGGCTACGACCTTCAGTGAGCACGAAATCCATGACGTTACCGCCAATAACTCCGCGCTCCACACTTTCTGTTACTTGTTTTAATGTTGCTGTCTGATTCAAGATATTGAATAAATATTTTTTTGCATCATTAACTTGATACTGAACAGCTAATTGCACGTCAACGATGTTTTCATCTTTAGTCAGCATTAACGCTTCTTTTGCGACAGAACCCTGTCCTTCTGAACGATCACCACCCGAGCGATAGCCAACCTCTAAAAATCGCTGCTGCGAAATATTAACAATTTCTACCGTTTCAATAGGTGAAGGTAAGCGCCAATTTAAGCCCGGCTCGGTTGTGGCAACATATTTACCAAAACGTAGTTCAACACCACGATTCCCTTCATCGACGATATAAAAACCACTTACCCCCCAAAGAGCTACAGCACCGAGCGCCAGAAAACCAAGACCTTTTAGGGAGGGAGGTGATACTTCATTATTACCATTACCACCTTTATTGCCACCAAATAAGCCGCCCAATTTATCCTGCAGCGAACGAATCGCCTCCTCTAAATCCGGAGGACCATTATCCTCGTTGCGACCACTCCAAGGGTCTTTCTTCTTATCTCCGCCCGGTTCATTCCAAGACATTCGCTAACTCCACCTTTAGTACAGCAAAAAAATTAATGAGAATTTATAAAAATTTGTAATTCTTATGATTTTACTTGGTAATTATCCTAAAAAATACATAATTACACAATTACACAATTTCTTCTATTTCCACTTCTCGTAAAACGCCTAAATACTGCTGATCAATTTCCACCAATAAATCCCATCCGCCTTCATCCGTACAATCCTCTTGCAAAATATTGGCTACGGAAAATAATTGCGAACGCACCCCACCTTGATTAGGTAATAAATGGCATAACCTTCTTACTCTTGTGGCAGAAAAGATTTCTGCCAGCGCCTGTAAAAGCAAATCTATCCCTGCGCCTGTTTGTGCTGACAACCATACTCGCACAGGCCTCCCTTGGTCATTTCTATCTATTCGAGGTGCAAAACCGTCTAATAAATCAATTTTATTAAAGACTTCTAGCTGAGGACTTTTATCAGCACCAATCTCTTTCAAAACACGATTTACTTCATATATTGTTTCATTACGATACTCATCATTTGCATCAATTACATGCAGCAATAAATCAGCATCTGCAGCTTCCTGTAAAGTTGATTTAAATGCCGCGACTAATTCATGTGGTAAATGACGAATAAAACCCACAGTATCAGCTAAAACAATTTCTGAATTATTTGCTAACCGACAACGACGCATAGTCGGATCAAGCGTAGCAAACAATTGATTTGCGACATAAATATCCGCACCAGTCAAACAATTAAACAAAGTTGACTTGCCTGCATTCGTATATCCGACTAACGATACACCAGGCGTTTCAGAACGCTTACGCCGAATACGCCCTTGATGGCGCTGCTTAACCACTTTGTCTAACCGACTTTGTACTAACTTTATACGCGCACCAACCTGACGCCTATCATCCTCTAGCTGAGTCTCACCTGTACCACGCATACCTATACCACCTTTTTGGCGATCTAAATGCGTCCACCCCCCCGTTAAACGTGAAGATAAGTGATTCAATTGTGCTAATTCAACTTGCAACTTGCCATCATAAGTTTTTGCCCGCAAGGCAAAAATATCAAGAATTAAACCATTACGATCTACCACTCGAAACTCTAAAGCTGCCTCAAGATTACGTTCTTGGCTAGGTGTTAAAACATGATTAAAAATAACAAGATCAGCTTCTGTGGCTTGGATAATAGCCCTTAATTCATCTAGCTTTCCAGAACCAATAAAATATTTTGGGTCAGGATAACTCCTAGAGCCAGTAAGAACATGAACAACTTCAGCGCCTGCTGAACTTGCCAATTCTTTTAATTCATTTAAATCTTCTTGTCCGTCACGCAAGGTAATATGTACTAGGACGGCTCTTTCTCCGGATTCAGGACGATCAAACAATATCTATCTCCTTAACCGATGCTTTTAACTTACTCAATGTCGCTCTCTTTATTAATCATAGTAACTGGCTTGCCGGGCACAATAGTAGAAATCGCATGCTTATATACCATTTGTGACATTGTATTTTTTAGCATAATGACATATTGATCAAATGAATCAACACGACCTTGTAACTTAATGCCATTGACTAAAAAAATTGATACTGGCGTGTGTTCTTTTCTTAGCGCATTCAAAAAAGTATCCTGTAAATTCTGACTTTTTGACATACGTATCTCCCTATTGTTATTTTTATTATTCTGTAATCAGCTCAAAGCATATTTGGTTACCTTACCGACAATTAAGCCGATTTACAAGATATAGGTACGCAAAGTTCAAAATCAAGGCTACTCAGGTTTTAATAATTTTAGCTGATGGCTCACTATTGCTAATGCCCCCAATATTCCGAGCGTTGCCGCACCAATAATTAAGCTCACTGACTCCGAAAAATTCATGAAATGTAATTGAAACTGACTCTGATAAAGCATAGATAACTGCGCTATTGGAGAACTGAGCATAAATAACATGAAAGTGATAAGACTCCAGGCAAAACAACCCGCGATAAAACCAAACCAAAAACCACTATACAGAAAGGGCAAGCATATAAATATATTTGTTGCTCCTACTAACTTTTCCACTACCACCTCATCTCGGCGCGTTTGTAACTCTAAACGTATGGTATTTCCAGTAATAAAAACCACGGCGATAGCTAACAAACCAGACAAAAACAAAACAAGCTGATTTGCTATTTGCATAATTGACTGCAAACGCGCCACCCAATCCATATCTATTTGTGCAAAATCAACTTCTTGTTCATTTTTTGTTTGTTCTAACAACTGCGTTAATTGATATGCCTCAGTTATCTCTTGAGTAGGGAAAACCTGAATAACCGCAGGTAAGGGGTTACTTTCTAAGGCATTAAGTGCTGCGCCGAAGCCACTGTATTGCTGAAATTCTGTTAAAGCCTGCTGCTTGGAAATAAGCACGACGTTAGCAACACCTTCATAGCCTTGTATACGTTGCGCTAAATTTGCAGCCTGCTTATCGGAAATATGCTCATGTAAAAACAATGAAAACTGCTTTCCCGTCTGCAAATTATCCACTAACTGCTGAGCATTATTGACTAATACATAAAAGCTACCAGCCAAAGAAAGCGCAATCGCCATAACGATAATAGCCATAGAAGAAGTAAAAGGCGTACACAGTAAACGACGCAAACTAGCACTTAATGCTTCTCTATGTAGCAGCAAATTAATACTCAGCCAACTCTCAGTCTTGCGCTTCTGATGGCTCTGTTTAACTTGCCGAGGACTTTCTATAGGCTTTCTTCTAACTGTCTTCATAAATGATATTTAATAAATGCACCATGATCCAATTGCAAAACCCTATGATTCAACTTTGTCACTAATTCAATATCATGCGTAGCAATTAAAACTGTCACACCCACTTGTTTAAACTGCTCGAATAAATGCATAATTTCTGCTGATAATTGCGAATCTAAGTTACCTGTTGGCTCATCCGCCAAAATTAACGCGGGTTTATTTACAACTGCTCGCGCAATGCCTATGCGCTGCTGCTCTCCTCCAGATAAAGTCAAAGGAAATTTATTTTCTTTAGCCAACAAACCTACTTTATCAAGTGCAGCACGGACACGTCTCGCCACCTCATGCCGCCCAACACCTGCAACAATTAAAGGTAAAGCGACATTATCAAAAACAGTGCGATTAAAGAGCAATTTATAATCCTGAAAAATCAAACCTAATCTGCGCCGAAGAAAAGGAATTTGCCTGTCATGCATACGGCAAATATTTTGCCCATCAATCAATATCTGGCCTCGAGAGCATCGCTCAATAACAGCTACCAATTTAAGTAAAGTACTTTTTCCCGCCCCCGAATGCCCCGTCAAAAATGCCATTTCGCCTTCAGAAAGATGAAAACTAACATCCGTTAAAATATCTCCGGTATCGGTGTAGCGTTTAAACACATGATCAAAAGTCAACATAATAAACTAGTGCTTATCCTGATTAAACAACGCATCAATAAAATCGCGCGCATTAAAATCTTGCAAATCATTAATACCCTCACCCACCCCCAAAAAACGGATAGGTACGCCTGCTTGTTTTGCTAAAGCGAAAATAATCCCTCCTTTCGCTGTACCATCTAATTTTGTTAGGGCTATACCTGACAACTCAACTGCTTTATTAAAATGTTCTGCTTGTGAGAGTGCATTTTGCCCCGTACCAGCATCCAAAACTAATAATACTTCATGAGGTGCGGTATCATCGAGCTTACCAATAATGCGTTTTATTTTTTTCAACTCTTCCATGAGATTTGATTTAGTATGCAAGCGCCCTGCAGTATCAGCAATCAACACGTCAATACCTTTTGCTTGTGCCGACTGTACCGCATCAAAAATAACCGAGGCTGAATCCGCACCTGTATGCTGTGCCACAACATGAATTTTATTGCGTTCACCCCAAACCTGCAACTGCTCAACTGCTGCCGCTCTAAAGGTATCGCCTGCGGCCAACATGACACTATGACCTTGTTGCTGTAATCTTTGCGCTAACTTACCAATCGTCGTTGTTTTGCCAGCTCCATTCACACCGACAACTAAAATCACATAAGGGCCTTGCTTCTCAGGTATAACTAAAGGCTGGCTCACAGGCTCCAACAACTCAAATAATTGCTGCTTTAACAAATCAGATAGCGCGTTAACATCTTGCAGTTGATGTTTTTCAACACTTCCCTCCAATTTAGCGATAATGTCCGTGGTTACATCCATGCCCACGTCAGCCATCAATAAACTGGTTTCTATCTCTTCTAGCAAATCCTGATCAATCTTTCGGTTAGCAAAAGATACAACCGATAATGCCGCCCCTAAACCTGTCCGCGTCTTTCCAAGTTGCGACTTTAAACGCAAATATAAAGACTCAGATTCGACTAGCTCAGGAACAAGTATTTGTACATCGGCTTCAACAGCAAGCGCCTGCTGCTCATCAGCCGTTAAGTCCTTGGAAACACCTAATCTTTCCGCAGGCAAAGTAACTGGCACTTCATCTACAGATTTATATTTTGTATGAAACCTAATAAGCAACAAAGGCAACATCAACATCATAGCCGTAAGACTATGTACCACACTAACCCATACAGGCATAGACAGTCTAACAAGCGCAATTCCAGTAGCAAATTGAACCAACAGTAACAAACTTATTGCGGTACCAGCCCATCGCACCGATTTAATGCGACTGCTAGTCGCGGATAACATTAATGCCGTTAAACCAATAAAAACAATAATTGAAAAAATACGGTGCACCCAGTGCACAGCAATTTTCGCATCAAAGGACAATGGCGCTAAAAAGTTAAACGCACTGCCATAATTTGCTTGTGGCCACCACGAATTTAAACACTGCGGAAAACCACTACAGACCAAACCCGCATGATTTGCAGAAAGCCAAGCACCTAGCAATAACTGCAAACTTAGAATAATGATAGCACTAGAAACAAGCCATGATTTAGTGCCATCTTTACGCTTAACGTAGCCGATTTTACTGTGTAAATAAGTATGTACGACGACATATAATGCAAACACACTCAATACATAATGAGCCAACTGATTAAGTGCCTGAGTACCTAGCCAAGTTGTATGTAAGCCCAATTGAAGCTGTAAGCCCACTAAGCTTACTAAAATCACTGTACAAATCATAGAGCTCAAACGCGTACTTTTTAGCCAAATGCCGCTAAACAGCATCATGACTAACAATACAACGATTGCAAAAGCACTAAACGAATGTATCAGACCAATAAATTGATTACTCTGAATGGCTGATTGACCAAGTATTTGTACTATTTGTGCATAACAACCCGAAAGCTCTGTACAGGAGTAACTATCAAACGACACAAGGCGCTGATATGCGCCAGTACCAGCAAGCAATAAAATAAAAAATCCAACTAAAGCAGTAAAAACTCTAAACATACCCACTTACCCAATTTGAGAAATTCTAAGTAATTTTTGCAAATCACTCTTAACAGCATAAGGATCGAAACCTGATTTATATTGCATCATCAAATTACCAAGAGGATCCATTAATATTATCATTCCATCTGTAAGTTCTGCCGCCACCTTTTGCTTAATTTTTTCCAACAATGCTGGACTAGGCTTAACCTTCAATAATCGATCATCGGTATTCCACCAAGGTTGAAAGCTTGCCTCTTGGATACCTTGCACTACAATCACAGCACGTCTAACACGAGGTAAATCCTTATTTAGCATTAATAGTAACTGCTTAGTTGCATGAATCGCATCAATACAAAGCTGATTACACTCCTGATTGGGAATAATATTTAAAATAACCCAGTGCCCTTCAAGCTCTTTAATATTCGCCTCAGAAAAAACGTCTACCCCAAGTAAATCAATCCTTTCCGTAGTTACCACAGGAACAATTAACTCTCCTTTATTTGTTGCCATGGGTTGAAAGTCAGGATTTTTTGTTAAATACCATGCAATTGAAAAAGGAATAGCGGTCATTAACGCTAAAACAATAATCGTGCGTTGATTCTTTTTTTGTTGATTATTCATCTTTATGTTTTTTACAACTTATCCAAAATATTAAGAATGTTAATGTAATTGCCAAAGCAAACCATTGCACAGCATAAGCAATATGTTTTTCCGGCGGCATACGCGTATTTATCTGCCAATCCCTTGCATAGCCATTTGGCTGATCGGGCAATAATTGCACCTGAAAATCAAAAATAGGCTGATTAAGCTTTTTTGCAATCTTGGCACTATTAATTATTTGCACAACGGAGGGCCATAAATCACTTGGCTCATCCGCCCCGGCCAAAACTAACCCAACCCCTGGAAAGTCATTAAGTATACCGTTCAAAACTAATTGACCAGAAGGCGGCATAAAATCAATCTTAGGTAATTGCTGCCTATCTTTACTCATGAGCACCCAACCACGATTAACCAAAACCAGCTTATTATTCGCCTCCAGCACAAAAGGGGTCAAAACAAAGCCTCCCACTTTACCATTTATAATTTGGTTATCGACTATAAATTGATGCGCAACATCATAATGCCCACGTAATTGTACTTGCCTATATCTCCATTCATCGTCAGCAGCTAGCAAATGGGGCAATGCTACCGGTGGTAACTGCATTTTTTCTTGTTGATCAGCCAAATGAGCACGCTTAATATCTGCTCTGCTTAACTGCCAAAAACCAAGACGCAACAAAAGAGCTAATACAGTAATAAAAGCTATAAAAGGGATAAAGTTAATTTTACAGCTATAGTTAAAAAAACTTAGTTTCATCAGTTAATATCCCAAATAAAGCCGATAACATCATCATTACTTAATTAAAATCTTGACTAGGCTTATAATTATCAGATCATTAGCTACCCTAGCAAACCATCCATTCATAGACTATCTTACCACTATGCTAAAAATTCTTATTATTCTTGTCTTTCTAATAATTCTTGCGAGCCTTGGCACGGCTCTCTATCATCTAATTATTCATAAAGAGTCTTCTGCAAAAACAGTCAAAGCACTAACTTACCGCATTGGAATTTCTCTGGTTTTATTTATCTTAATATCTATTGCTTTTATGACAGGCTTAATCCAGCCTTCAGGTATCGGCATGCAAATGCAACTACAAAAAGCAGCGCAACAAGAAAACAGCTAAAAAAGATCAAACAAAACCCCAGACTTAGTGCCATTTATCAAGACAAAAAAAAAGCACTACCCTTACAGGTAGTGCTTTTTCAGCCAAATTGGATTGCTTACATCATATAAACAAAAATAAACAAACCCAACCAGACAACATCAACAAAATGCCAATACCAAGCCGCCGCTTCGAAAGCAAAATGATTTTCAGGCGTGAAGTGACCTTTTGAGCTACGGAATAAAACCACCGTCAAAATAATGGCGCCGACACAAACATGAAAACCATGAAAACCAGTTAACATAAAGAAAGTGGAACCATAGATACCAGAACCTAAAGTTAAACCCATTTCATGGTAAGCTTCTTGATACTCTATCGCTTGAAAAGCAACGAATAAAAAACCCAAGCCAACCGTCATAGCTAAACCTTTAATCAATTGACCACGATTTTTTTCAATTAAACCATGGTGTGCCCAAGTACAAGTAACACCGCTGGTTAAAAGGATTAAAGTATTCAATAAAGGCAAGCCGAAAGCCCCCATAGGCTCAAATTCGCCACCAATATGACCTGGACCATTAGTAGGCCATACAGCCTCAAAAGAAGGCCATAGCATACCAGAAGAACGCCCCGGACCGTCACCAATGTTTGCCAACCAATCTACTGATAAATTACGCGTGTACCAAAGCGTACCGAAAAATACTGCAAAAAACATGATCTCAGAAAAAATAAACCACATCATCGCCATGCGGTAAGAAATACCCACACCTTTGTTATACATGCCCGTTTCACTTTCCGTTGCTTGTAAAGTGAACCAACCACCAATCATGATGATAAAAATTGACAAGCCGACGAGCATAAAAGTAGAGCCTGCCGCATTGCCATTTAAGTAGTTTGCAAAACCTGCCAATGAGGTCATCAAACCAATAGTCGCAGCTACCGGCCATGTTGCCTTATGTGGAATGTAATATGCGCCTTGTGTAGACATCATAATCCCCTATTTAGTTAGTAGTATCAAAAAATGTAAGTCCGAATGTCAGCCTTTTATAATGCTCAGGTAAAGTGGGGTTAATCACTAATTGCACCTCTAAGTGCTTAGTTTCACCCGCCTCAAAAACCTGAGTATCAAAACAAAAACACTCGGTATTTTTAACGTAGCCTACCGAAGGCCCCGGAGTAACACTCGGATTTGCCTTTGCAGTCATACGCTGATCTGTTTTGTTGCTCGCTGTAAAACTCATCGTTACCACTTCACCAGGATGCACTTTAATCTCGTATTTATCAGCCTTAAAAGCTAAATCCGTACCCGCACCCAGCGAAGTAATAAACTCCAGCGTTATTTCTCTTTGTGTATCAATCTTATAATCTAAAACAGCAGACTCTTGTTTAGTTTTACCATTAATGCCGGTTATCTCGCACAAAATATCGTACAAAGGTATTAAAGCAACAGCAAACAAAAACATAACGAACACCAAAATAACCAAGGCTCGAACTGTCTTTTTATTCCTCTGTTCTAAATCGACATTCACTAAGAGGTAACCCTTATTACAGCAAAAACATAAATTGAAATTGCAACAATCGCCAATGCGACCGCCGTCAAAATATTTTTTGTTTTAGTAGTCATTATCTTATTATCGCTTTGCTCATACAAACAACATATGAGCAAAGGATATACACTCCTTAGAAATGCTCTGTTGGAATTTTATCTGGCGGAGTAGCAAAAGTATGATATGGCACAGGTGAAGGCAAAGTCCACTCTAAGCCATGCTTGTGCGCATCCTCCCAAACCTCATCAGATACTTTCTCGCCTGTACCACCTTTAATTGTATGAATAACAATATAAAGGAATAACAACTGACTAAAACCGAAAATAAATGCGCCAACACTAGATACCATATTCCAATCAGCAAACTGCACGGCATAATCAGGAATACGACGCGGCATACCAGCCAAACCTAAGAAATGCTGAGGGAAAAACAAAATATTAACTGAAACGGCAGATAACCAAAAATGCAATTTACCTAACTTTTCATCATACATATTCCCGGTCCATTTAGGTAACCAGAAATACCCACCCGCCATTAAAATAAAGACGGACGCAGGCACTAAAGTGTAATGAAAATGAGCAACAATAAAATAAGTATCATGATACTGAAAATCAATAGGTGCCATAGACATCATCAATCCAGTAAAACCACCCATAGTAAATAACACCACGAATGCGATAGAAAACAACATAGGTGTTTCGAATGTCATCGATCCACGCCACATAGTTGCTGTCCAGTTAAAAATTTTCACTCCAGTTGGAATTGCAATTAACATGGTTGCATACATGAAATACAATTCACCCGCCATCGGCATACCCACTGTAAACATGTGATGCGCCCAGACGATGAATGATAAAAATGCAATAGCAGCTGTCGCATAAACCATAGAGCTGTAGCCAAATAAAGGCTTACGTGCAAATACTGGAATAATAGTTGAAGCAACACCAAAAGTTGGCAGAATCATTACATATACTTCTGGATGACCGAAGAACCAGAAAATATGCTGATAAAGCACGGGGTCACCACCGCCCGCAGCATTGAAGAAGCTAGTATCGAAAAAACGGTCAGTCAATAGCATTGTTACCGCACCCGCAAAAACCGGCATAATCGCAATCAATAAGAATGCAGTAATTAACCAAGTCCAAACGAATAGTGGCATTTTCATCAATGTCATTTTCGGCGCACGCATATTGAAAATAGTTGCGATAATATTAATCGCTCCCATAATCGAAGAGATACCCAGCATATGTACAGAAAAAATAGCAAAAGGTAATGCCGCACCTGTTTGTAAGACTAAAGGCGGATATAAAGTCCAACCTGAAGCTGGCGCACCACCTTCCATAAATAATGTACTGGCTAATAACAATACACCGCCGACTAACATCCAGAAACTCATGTTATTCATACGTGGTAACGCCATATCCGGCGCACCAATCATTAATGGAATCTGCCAGTTAGCAAAACCAACAAATGCAGGCATTACCGCACCAAATACCATTACCAAGGCATGCATCGTAGTCATTGAGTTAAAAAACTGCGGACTCACAAATTGCATACCTGGTTCAAATAATTCGGCACGAATAACTAATGCCATTATTCCACCAACAAAAAACATCGCTAACGCAAATAATAAATAAAGCGTACCAATATCTTTATGGTTGGTTGTAATTACCCACCTTAGTAGACCTTTCTCAGGTCCGTGATCATGATGATCATCATGTTCATGTTCAGCTGTTACAGCAGACATAGTAATACCTCGTTTAATACTTAAAAAGATTTGCTTCAAACATAATAACGAATGTTATTCGTCATCAGAAACGATTGTTGGAATCGCTGCTTGTAAGGATTTGATAGCTGAAGGCTGAATTGAATCACCCACTGCATTACCTAAACCATTGCGTATAAATGTTGCTACTGCCGCAAAATCAACAGGATCTAACATTTGTCCAAAGGCAGGCATCATACCTTTACCTTTTAGCATTAATTCTACTTGCGCATTAAGGTCACCCTTCACTACTGCACTATCAGTAATCGCTGGGAATGTGCCTGCTAAGCCAGCACCATCTGCCATATGACAGGATGCACAATTATTAGCATAAACTTTTTCACCTTGGGCAATTAAATCTTCTTGAGTCCAGTCTTTTTCTGCAGCATTTGCCGCATCAACTGCTACGCCTTTTTGCGCAGCAACCCATACCTCATAATCTGCTTTTTCCATTGCAATAACAACAATCGGCATAAAACCATGATCTTTACCACACAACTCAGTACATTGACCGCGATAAGTACCGGCTTTTTCGACCGAAGTCCAAGCTTCGTTGATATATCCTGGAATCGTATCTTTTTTCCAACCTAAATCAGGAACCCACCAAGAGTGGATTACATCCGCTGCTGTAAATAAGAAACGAATTTTAGTATTAATCGGCACGACCAAAGGCTTATCAACATTTAATAAATAATTGGGCACAGTTCGTGGATCAATACCAGAATCAAGTTGTCTCGCTTTATTGCTTGCTTCATCTAAGCTACTAAAAAAACGAACACCACTATCTAAGTATTCATATTCCCACTTCCACTGCCACCCCGTGACTTTAATGGTCATTTCTGAGTCTTTAGTATCATCCATTTGCAACATAACTTTAGTGGCAGGAATCGCCAATAAAATTAAAATAACCGTTGGAATGATCGTCCAGATAATTTCCACTTTAGTACTTTCATGGAAATTTGCTGCTTGATACCCTCTAGACTTACGGTGAAAGTAAATGGAATAAAACATAGCACCGAATACAACGATACCTATGAATACACACACCCACAACACCAACATATGTAGGCCGTAAACATCTTTACTAATTGATGTCACCCCCTCCATTAAGTTAAGAGTGTAGTCCGCCTGAGCTGTCCCTAGGCCATAGGCCATAAGGAGCAGACTGGCGAATAATTGCTTTGTTTTCATCACGGAGTAGCCTCCCCTAAAAGTTAGAAACTGATTGAATGCATTATATTATATGATTGCGGCTCTAGTTATATTCCCTTACTAGATCTGTCCTTTTTGTTCTTGTCACAAACAAACTTTGCAATTTTACCGTATGCGTCCCTGCTAAGCTAGACAATACATGGTGTTTTATGAAAAACTTTCTTACACACATAAAAAAGGCCTGCAAAGTTTAACCTTACAGGCCTTTTATTATTCTTTGATTAATTTTATGCTAGCTATTTAATGCACTTGCGTAAGCTTTATCAAAAGTAGGAATATGACTATCCAACCATCCTTTTACTAAAGCTCCAGTCGCTTCAGTTACATCACCTTCTCCGGCATGAAACTTAGCTTGCAAATCGGCACAGATACCGACCAAAGCATCATGCTCTGCTTTATGTGCAACATACCCTGCATAATTCTTAGCCTGCATTTCTTTTTCTTCATGAGCAAAGTGCTCAACAACATAATCAATTAAACCGTCTAACGCACGCCCTATTTCATTACGCTCAGCACCGCCTGTTGCCAAGTCATATAATTTGTTTAACTTATCAAATAATATTTTGTGTTCATCATCAGCAAAAGCAACATTGGTCGCATATTGTTCCGCAGTCCAAGTAATTAAAGCCATTATTCTCTCCGATTTATTATTATAAGAGAGGGCATTATACATAAAAACATTACGGTTATAAGGTTTTGTTAATTTTTTCTGAAAATTTCATTACATCCAGCTTATCTTCATTAGGAAATACAGCTAACAGCGGCATACTCGTAGCATCCTGAAGTGTCTGAATATTTTCATCAAACATCAACATATCTTGCTCCACACATGCTGCAATCCAGCCTTTACAGACCACATTTTTTTGCTTTATTGCTGCAAAGGTTAACTTCGCCTGATTAATACAGCCTAAACGCATCCCAACCACCACAATCACTGGCAAATTTAAAGCTTGCGCCAAATCAGCAACATCTTGCCGTGCATTAATCGGAACCAACCAACCACCAACCCCCTCAACCAGCACAATATCTGCTTTTTTCTCAAGCTGCTGATACTTTTCGACAATACTTGCTATGTTTATTTCAACACCCGCTTGCTGAGCCGCAATATGCGGAGAAACCGGCAATGCAAACGCATAAGGGTTAATTTCTTGATAAGGCAATATGACTGAGGCATGCTCTTGTAATAACAAAGCGTCTTCATTGCGCAATTGCCCATCCAACTTATCACAGCCAGAAGCAATAGGCTTCATACCTATAACACTCTTGCCCTGATTTTTGAAATACTGCATAAGCGCCGCTGTCGTCCAAGTTTTACCAATACCTGTATCTGTACCAGTTACAAAATAACCTTGCGCCATAGCTACCCCTTATTCCTTACTTGAACATAAATTATTTCAAAACTTGCCGTTATCTGACCGTCGGTATCCACTGGATAGGCGGCACACATTGCTTGAATTTGACCTTTACTTGTTAACGCTTTATTGCGCTGATGACTAACATTATGCGCACCAATGCCCTTTAGCTCGCGCATCAACTCAATTACACTCGCATATTTATTGCGGTAAATTCGCCGTTCTAACTGCACATCAACAAAACCTGCTGCCTGCAACTTTGCACCAATTTCAGCCAAAGAGAAGAACTCATTAACATGTGGATAATCATCAACTACAGCCCACGCCGTTTTTAATTCATGCAAAGCGCTTGCACCAAAAGTTGAAAAAACAAACTGCCCCTTAGACTGCAATACCCGCTTAACATCAACAAACATGACGTCTAAATTAGCACACCATTGCAAGGCTAAATTAGAAACGACACCAGCAACGCAATGATCAATAAAAGGTAGTTGTTCTGCATCAGCACAAATTAATGGCACATTAGCTGCAACTCGTTGCTGCGCTTTTAACAACATAGGTAAAGCAATATCTAATGCCAATATATTTTCCAAACCAGCTACTTCACGTAATTGTTGAGTAAAAAAGCCCGTTCCACAGCCCACATCTAAGACTAGCGCATCATTAGCAAGCGAAACCTTATTAATCAATTGACGCCCTACTCGACGCTGCAAAGTCGCCATTCCATCATAGCTCTGCGAGGCATATCCAAATGATTGTTGTATTTGCTTTTTATCTAATACAGAAATCATCGACCCTCACTCCGCAACAAAAAATCCTGCACCAAAGCCAAGACTTGTTGTTTATGCGTAACAAAAGGAACATGCCCCGCGCCTTTTATAAGGTGTATGTCAGTCTTCGGAGCTATAGACATGCATTGCCCAGCAACTACTGCGGGAACTAAACTATCACGCTCACCAAAAATCATTTGCACTGGCAATACCAAAGCAGTTAATGCCCCCCTCAGATCCGTAGTTTCTAGAATTTGTAATCCACCCATCAAAACATCTAATTCAGGCATAGCACATTCTTGCAATGCTTCTTTAATTTGCTGCAAACAGGGCTTCATATTTAGCATCCCCTGCACCTGCAAACTCATAAAGCGAAGCACAGTCATAGAGGCATTGCTTTGTATATTGTGCGCAAATTCAATCAATACATTAGGCGTTACACCTACCCATCCTTGTGCATTCAAAAAATGCGGGTTACTTGCAATTAATATTAAAGATTTAACTTTATGCGGGTATTTTTCAGCTAAACGCAAAGCAAGCTCACCACCCAAAGACCAACCCACCAAGCTACATGGCTCATCAGGTAAAGCACGTTCCAGCGCATCAACTACGACTTCTAACGAATAAGGCTTCACACTTTCACTTCGCCCGTGCCCCGGCAAATCAAGACATATGACCTGCCGATCAACAGCCAACTGCGCAGCAAAATCACCCCATAAACCACCATGCATCGCCCAACCGTGCAGCATTACTACAGGATCACCTTGCCCATAGATTTCTTTATGTATATACGTCATATTGATATTGCGCCTAAAGCGCTCAATAGTTGATCCACATGCGCAATATCATGCGCAGCTGAAAAAGTAATGCGTAATCGAGCACTGCCTTGTGCAACGGTCGGTGGACGTATTGCGCCCACCCAAATCCCTTGCTTTAACAAAGCGGCACTGGCTTGCATCGCTTTCTGACTTTCACCTAAGATAATAGGCTGAATAGCGGATTCAGAAGGCATTAACTCCAAGCCCAACTGCTCAGCTCCCAGCCTGAAATATTTAATCAACAAATTCAGCTTATCTCGACGCCAATCATCAGCTTGCAACAATTTCAAGCTCGTTCGCGTTGCCGCGGCAATCGCAGGCGGCAACGCGGTGGTATAAATATAAGTACGTGACTTTTGAATCAAAGTTTCAATTAACGCCTCGGAACCCGCAACAAATGCTCCACTCGTTCCAAACGCCTTACCAAAAGTACCCACCAGCAAAGGCACTTGCTCCTGAGTTAACTGACATTGCTCAACAATACCGCCACCCGATTGCCCCAAAACACCAAAACCATGCGCATCATCAACCAATAACAATGCACCTTGCTGCTCCGCTAAAGTTGATAACTCAGATAAATAAGCCACATCACCATCCATGCTAAATACGCCATCGGTGACAATCATGGTATTCTGCTCGGTTCCTTGCCCTTGCATTTTTAATTGCAGATTATGCAAATCATTATGCAAATAACGCTTAAATTTAGCACCTGACAGCAAGCCGCCATCAAGTAAAGAGGCATGATTTAATTTATCCTCATAAACCACATCACCTTTATTCATCAAACCCGCTATCGCACCTAAATTCGCCATATAGCCCGTAGAAAACAATAATGCCCGCTCGCGCCCAGTAAAATCAGCCAATTCCTCTTCTAAAGCATGATGCTCAAGACCATGCCCACACACTAAATGCGCTGAACCACTGCCAACACCATAACGATCAGCTGCTGCTTTAAACGATTGAATGACTGCAGGGTGATTAGCCAACCCTAAATAATCATTACTACAAAAGTTTAATACTTGCTGCCCATCGACCTGCAAATAAATCCCTTGTGCAGAATCTATGACGCGTCTTGAGCGATATAAATCGGCTTGCTTTAATTCCTCCAGCGCGTGCTGTAATTGTCTATCTTTTGCTGTCATGCGCTTACGCGTAGCTTGATCCAGCAGAACGCACACCGAGGCGCTCAAATAAAGCCAAATCACGATTCGTCATAGGATTAGCCGTCGTTAACAACTTGTCACCATAAAAAATTGAATTCGCACCAGCAAAGAAACACATTGCCTGCATTTCATCGGACATATCATTACGCCCTGCTGATAATCTAACACGCGATAAAGGCATTAAAATACGCGCTACCGCAATCATGCGAATAAACATCAGAGGATCCAATGTTTCAGACCCCATTAATGGCGTACCTTCCACTTGCACTAACATATTAATAGGCACACTTTCTGGATGTTTAGGTAAATTAGCTAATTCAATTAGAAGCTTAGAGCGGTCAGTTTCATTTTCACCCATACCTACGATACCGCCACAACAAACATTAATACCGGCATCACGCACACGACCTAGCGTATCCAGACGGTCTTGATAAGTACGTGTCGTAATCACTTCTGAATAATAATCTTCTGAAGTATCCAAGTTATGATTGTAATAATCCAAGCCGCCTTCTTTCAGCGTTTTAGTTTGCTCATCTGTCAACATACCCAAAGTTACACAGGTTTCCATGCCCATTGCTTTAACGCCTTTAACCATTTCCACAACACGATCTACATCTTTATCTTTAGGGCTACGCCATGCCGCCCCCATACAAAAACGTGATGCGCCTTGATCTTTAGCATTTTTTGCCGCCTTTAAAACCTCTTCAATAGGCATAAGGGCTTCAGGTGTCAAATCAGAGTCATACCGCGCACTTTGTGGACAATAACCACAATCCTCAGAACAAGAACCGGTTTTAATACTTAATAAGCTGCTGATCTGCACTTCATTCGGATCGAAATTAGCGCGGTGGATTGTATGTGCTTGAAAAAGTAAATCATTAAACGGCTGAGCAAATAAAGCATTGACTTCATCTAATTGCCAATCATGGCGCAACACGGCATTATTATTCTTTGAATCTGCTGACATTCTGTTAATCTCCAAGGTCTGAGCTATAGTTAGATGACAACGACTTAATATTGATCAACCTAACATGATAAAAACGGTAAACAACTGGTTCGATATTATACAATATAGTTTGCTTTCGACCAGCTGTATCTTATGTAACAAACCAGGAATGCAGCACATAGATTTGTGCGCAGCTTGCTATGATGCATTGGAAAAAATGGAAGATCAGTGTTATTGCTGCGCAAAACCTTTTGCCGTTCGAAGTTTAACACCCCGACTTTGCGGTCAATGTCAAAAGAACCCACCGGCTTTTAACAAAACCTACAGCCCTTTTATCCATCAAGGTGCGATCCGCTATCTAATTAATCAACTGAAATTTAATGGTGCGTACAAAAACTCACGACTACTCGGCCTATTACTTGCCGACTATCTCGGAAAAAATGCCGAACTGCCCGAACTGATTATTCCCGTTCCTCTGCATACCAATAGATACAAACAAAGAGGCTTTAATCAAACACACGAAATAGCGAAGACTATCGCCAAAGAGCTCAACTTAGCTATCGACATATCCAGTTGTCGACGCATAAAAAACACGCCCCACCAAATCTCACTAACAGCCAAACAAAGGCGTAAAAATATTAAAAATGCATTTCAAATAACAAAACTACCGAAGGTTAATCATATTGCCATTTTAGATGACGTAATGACAACAGGAGCCACTGCCAATGAGCTTGCTAGACTTTTAAAATCAGCCGGAATTAATCGGGTAGATGTGTGGCTTTGTGCGCGCGCAAAAATGGATCGATAAGTGCAATCGTCCTATCTACTGCCCCATTATTTTTCCCTACAAAAGCCTGAGCATTGTGAATTAATCGTAATTTTTCTTGAGGATCTTCCATCATTCGCGTAATAGCCAGCACTATATCTGCCTCAGTCGCACATTGAATAGCACCTTGCGCACCCAGCAACTGCTCCGCCAATAATTCAACATTTTTCATATACGAACCAAACATGACTGGTACGCCTAATAAAATAGGTTCAAAAATATTATGCCCACCAACAGGTACCATACTTCCAGCGACAAAACTAAAATCAGCCAAGGCATACATTTGCTTTAATTCACCGAGTGTATCGACCAAATACACATCAGTTACTGAATCGCAGGATTTGTGTTCGGTTCGCGCCCGCACGTTAAGCTGACTCTTTAAGCATAACTGCTTAATTTCAAGGGCACGCTTAGGCTGGCGCGGTACTAAGACCAACAAAAGTTCTGGAAATTTTTGCTTTAAACGCCGATAAGCCTGTAAAAAAATATCATCCTCACCCGCATGAGTACTGCCTACAACAAAGACTTGACGGCCTGGAAATAAATCTTGCTTTACTTGCTTCATTGAAGCTTTAAGCTCATCAGCAATAGGCATATCCAGTTTAATATTACCCGAGACGGTAATCTTTTCAGCTAACACGCCAATCTCTTGATAACGCTGCGCATCCATTTCGGTTTGCACCACAACACCAGAAATTCCTGCAAAAACCTTAACCAAAAAACTTCTTAATTTAAGATAGCCCTTGCTCGATTTTTCCGTTAATCGCGCATTAACAATAAACAAAGGGATCTCATGCTGCTGACACTTAGCAAATAAAACGGGCCAAATTTCAGTTTCCATAATAATGGCAATCTTCGGCTGAAAATGCTTAATGAATCGCTCTACAGCTCCCGGCATATCATAAGGCAAATAGACATGATCGACCTGATCGCCCTGCAATGCACGCACACGATCATAACCAGGCTCTGTACCTGTAGTGACCAAAACTTTATATGGATAGTTTTTACGTAAATATTCGATTAACACATGCGCAGCTTCCACCTCACCTAATGAGGCGGCATGCAACCAAACAACGCCTTGCGCATGCTTTTGTGCATAAAAACCTAAACTCTCATTACAGCGCATATTAAAAGTCCGCCACTTTAAGCCTTTAAAATAGCGCAACACCAACAACAAAGGTAAGAGTAGATAAAATAAAGCAACATAAAAATAATACATAACTCGACTATCCACAAACAGTAACTGATTAAAATACTAGAGAATTTGTCGCCACGAGCGACCTGAGAACAGTATAGTCAGAACGATATACTGAAAAAAATGAATTAATCAAACCGTATTAAGCTACGGCAAACTTAGTGTTACTGGTGTAACTATAATAATAGTCACACCAGTAAACTTAATACCTAATTACTTAAGCTTCTGCAACAACCTGAACATTAACGGTTGCAGTTACATCAGCATGAAGATTAACGTCGATAGCATAACTGCCAATTTGACGAATAATACCTGCAGGTAAACGTACTTCGCTTTTATTAACTGCTGCACCGGCCGCTGTCATTGCATCAGCAATATCATGCGTACCAACAGAACCGAATAATTTACCTTCGTCGCCAGCTTTATGAGCAATAACAACTTCAATTTTACCTAGTGCAGTTGCTCTAGCTTGAGCAGCAGCTAGCTTTTCAGCCGCGGCTTTTTCAAGTTCTGCTCTACGCAATTCAAATTCAGCAATTTTCTTTGCTGTTGCCATAACTGCTTTTAATTGTGGAATAAGGAAATTTCTAGCATATCCAGATTTCACATTTACTTTATCACCTAGATTACCTAAGTTTACAACTTTCTCAAGAAGGATAACTTCCATCTTATAATCCTCATAATTTATCGGTATACCGATTCCACCGCATATTTAAATGCTTGATGGGGGTTTTATATTTTTTCGTAAATTCAACCACGTATCACTGAGACCAATGATTGCCACAGGCACCACAAGATGAGGCACCACAAATATCATCATATAAAAAAAAGGCAGCAAAAATCGCCTTGCTTTTGTGACTGATATAAGAGCGTGAGCAATAGCCGTACCAATAAAGGCATACAACATAAATAAAATAATACCTATGTTCCAGGCTACCTCAGAAATAACACCACCAGCCACTACAGCGACAATAAACACACAGACTGTCGTTATAGTAAATCGTGACGGCATGCGTAAGGAAAGATACTCTACGCCAAAGCCACCTGGATTATATAAGTTTGCTTGCCACCAACGCGCCAACAACAAACCTAATAACAAGCCACTTACTGACCCTGTTGCAAGAATACCAGTCATATATTTAGCAAGCATGGCAATGGTTTGCTTAACGTCCTCTATAGGTGCATCTGATGCTTGCATCATAGGCTCAATCATTATGTTCAAAATTGACTGCCAATAAACGGCAGGATTTTGAGCAAATAAATAAAAACCTATAATAGCTAATGCGCCTAATACTGAGGAAATTTCCAGTGCTAGAGACAAATGACGCCCCTCACGCAACACTATAGAAAGCAACCAAACAGGCAACCACAAAATAAGCGCATAACCTAAGGCAAACTGATAATTACCTAAAACTATAACACCTAAAATAGCAGCTGCTACACAAGCACTCAATAAGACCAGTAAGCCTTCATATGCTCCACGACGCAATGTCACCAATGCTACCGTAGCTGAACTTACAATACTGACAGGCGGCATTAGTAAAGATAGTAGCGCTAAAGAAGAGGCAACAGCCATGGCCTGCATTCTTCCTTTCATAATATAACTGGCTAAAAAATTCACTAATGCTGACCTTAATTTAATTATTCGTGCGCATCACAAAAAGGCACCAAAGCAATATAACGTGCGCGTTTAATAGCGGTTGTTATTAGTCTTTGATTTTTTGCACTCGTACCAGTAATACGGCTCGGTACAATTTTACCTGTTTCAGTTACGAATTCACTTAGCATATCAATATTTTTATAATCGATTGCATTTGCTTCACCTGCTTCACCAAAAGCATATTGCTTTTTGCGTCTCATTTGACGTGCCATGAGCTATCCTCTATGTATTTGTTAAATTATTCAGAATCAGAATCAGAATCTTCAGAATCACTTTCTTCTTCTGACGCCTCTGCTGTTGGAGTTACTGGTTTCTCAGCATATTTAGCTTGTTCAGCAGTTTCAGTTGCAATCACGGATGCTTCTGTAATTGCCGCTTTTCTTACTAAAGTCATGCTACGTAGTATAGCGTCATTAAAACGAAAACCACTTTCCAACTCTGCAAGTGTTGCTTGATCACACTCAATATTCATTAATACATAGTGTGCTTTTTGAAGCTTCTTAATTGGGTACGCAAGATGTCTACGACCCCAATCTTCAAGACGGTGAATAGTGCCTGACGCGCCTTCAATAGTTGCACGATAACGATCTATCATTGCAGGTACTTGAGAGCTTTGATCAGGATGAACTAAAAAGACAATTTCATAATGTCGCATAATTTTCCTTTCGGGTTATAGCCTTCCATCTAAGTTTTGATAGTAAGACAAGGAGGGTGTTGAAACCCCATTAAAAAGCTGCTCATTATATTGCATATTTAACTGATTGAAAAGTCGTTTCCATATCTAAAAGCACCCAGCCAAGCACAAAACAATTTTATTTCCGCAAAATAACTAGACTATTTTGCGAACAAGCTATCAGGTAGAATAACGCCCATTACTACCTACTGACTTTTCTTGCACATGAAAAAAATTGAACTCCTATCCCCTGCGGGCACCTTAAAAAACATGCGCTACGCCTTTGCTTATGGAGCTGATGCGGTTTATGCGGGGCAACCACGCTATAGCCTACGCGTTCGCAACAATGATTTTCTTGATGAAAATCTCGCCAAAGGCATTGCCGAAGCCCACGCATTAGGAAAAAAGTTCTTTTTAGCCGCTAATGTCATTCCACATAACACCAAAGTGAAAACCTTTATTAAAGATATTGCGCCTATTGTTGCCATGCAACCTGACGCACTCATCATGGCTGACCCAGGTTTAATTATGATGGCGAGAGAGCAGTGGCCGGACATGCCAATACACTTATCAGTACAAGCGAATACCGTTAATTTCGCCGCTGTTAAATTCTGGCAAAAAATGGGTGTAGAGCGCATCATCTTATCGCGCGAACTTTCTTTAGATGAAATTGCAGAAATTCGCCAGGAATGCCCCGACATGGAACTGGAAGTTTTTGTCCATGGCGCGCTGTGCATTGCCTATTCAGGGCGTTGTTTATTATCCGGTTATTTCAACCATCGCGACCCCAACCAAGGCACATGCACCAATTCCTGCCGCTGGAAATATGACACTAAACCCGTGCATGAACACGCCGAAGGTGACTTTGTATTGGAAGGTGATGCAATTTCCATGGATGACCTAAATTCCAGCACGGCTAGCTGTGGCGGAGCAGATCGTCACCCACTAGCTGACGAAGTCTATTTCTTAGAAGAAGAAGGTCGCCCCGGCGAACTGATGCCAGTCATGGAAGACGAACATGGCACTTATATAATGAACTCCAAAGATTTACGGGCTATAGAGCACGTACAGCGACTTGTTGAAATTGGCGTCGATAGCTTAAAAATTGAAGGCCGCACTAAATCACATTATTATGTTGCCAGAACTGCACAAACTTACAAACAAGCCATTAATGATGCCCTAGCTGGAAAAGCCTTTCAACCCGAACTGATTGGCGTTTTAGAAAACCTTGCTAATCGCGGCTACACCGACGGATTTTATCAGCGCCATCATACTCATGAACAGCAAAACTACATCACCGGCTACTCTAAAAGCCATCAGCAACAATTCTGTGGTGAAATAAGAGGCTACGATGAAAGCACCGGTATGGCTGAAATTTTAGTTAAAAATAAATTCTCTGTCGGTGATAAACTCGAGCTTATATACCCCGATGGAAATCATGATATTATCGTAGAACGCATGGAGGATATGCACGGACATGAAATGCATGAAGCATCTGGCGGCGGTTATGAGGTCAAAATCCCCCTACCCGCCTACACGAATAAACTCGGCCTATTGGCTCGCTATTTTTAAATAAAGAGGAAGTCTTATGAAACCTAATGTTGGCGGAATTGATAAAATCATTAGAATTATTGCAGGTCTTAGCATTATTGCCGTCGGGGCTTATTTTCAATCTTGGTGGGGAGCTGCGGGTCTTATTCCTCTGGCAACCGGCCTAATTAATTGGTGTCCCGCTTATCTACCTTTCGGCTGGTCAACTTGCAAAACCAAAGAAGCTGAATAAGCTTAACCCTGCCATAAAAATCGACTACCCACTTAATCCAGGTAACGGTTAAGCATAGAGAAAGCAAAGAAAACTCTCTTTTATACAAGCTCTATGCTTAACATATATAGCTACCTAGACTTTGACAACAATCAAAATCCTTAACAACAACTGAAAAAATTATGAAAATTGAACTTGCTAATCCTCGTGGATTTTGTGCTGGCGTAGACCGCGCTATTGAAATCGTAGACCGGGCCATTGAAGCCTTTGGCGCACCTATTTATGTTCGCCATGAAGTAGTCCATAACCGGACGGTGGTTGAAGGCCTAAGAGCAAAGGGGGCTATTTTTATTGAAGAATTAAGCGATGTACCTGAAGGCTCTTATCTTATTTTCAGCGCACATGGCGTCTCTAAAAAAGTACAAAAAGAAGCCATAGAAAGAAAACTAACTGTTTTCGATGCCACCTGCCCCTTAGTGACTAAAGTACATATCCAAGTAGCTAAACATGCCAAAGCAGACAGAGAAGTTTTTCTTATTGGACATGCTGGACATCCTGAAGTTGAAGGCACTATGGGTCAATACGAGAAATGCACCGAACATGGCGCGATTTATCTTGTGGAAACACCCGAAGATGTCAGAACAGTTAAAGTCAATAATCCAGAAAACCTCGCTTATGTAACACAAACCACGCTGTCCATGACTGATACACAAATCATGGTTGACGCATTACATGAGCACTTTCCTTCGATTCAAGAACAAAAGAAAGATGACATTTGCTATGCCACGCAAAATCGCCAAGATGCTGTGCATGATCTTGCCGAGACCTCAGATATTATTTTGGTCGTTGGCTCAACCAATAGCTCCAACTCAAACCGTTTAAGAGAAATTGCTGAGCAATTAGGCAAGCCTGCGTATCTCATTGATACCGCTCAAGACATGCAAGAAGAATGGTTTGCAGGCGCTGACGTCGTAGGTGTAACAGCCGGCGCTTCCGCCCCCGAAGTATTAGTACAAGAAGTGATCAAACAATTACAAGCATGGGGGGGCGAAACCGCCATAGAAAACCCAGGCATTGAAGAAAAAGTGGTTTTTACTTTACCCAAAGAACTCAAGCTACATATGGATAATCACTAATTAAAGCCCAAATAAAGCGCTACTAATAAACTGTAGCGCTTTACAACATTAGTTAGTTGCAATTAATTTAAGAAACTCACTTTCAGAAATAATATCCTTATTATTCTCGACTCTATCTAAATAAACCAAGCCATCCAAATGATCGTATTCGTGCTGAAAAACGCGCGCGACAAATCCGTCTAAATTTTGAGTCACAGCCTCGCCTTGCGCATTAGTATAATTGACCTTAATGAATGTATATCTAGGCACTTTTGCCCGAATACCCGGAATACTTAAACAGCCTTCCCAGTCTTTTTCTTGAACATCACTTATGCACTCAAAACTAGGATTAATCATCAAAGTCGGTTCCATTTCCGGCGCATACGGATAACGTGCTGATGGTCTCGAAGCTATAATCAGCATCCGCCAAGAAGCTGAAATCTGAGGCGCAGCTAAGCCCACTCCATTCGTACTCGCCAGACTAGCAAATAGATCACTGATAGTTTCCTGCATTTCAGAAGCATTAATATCTTGTACTTCTTGCGCACGCAAACGTAAAACTTCGGCACCTAACTGGGCAATAGCTCGCACCTCGCTCATGCGGAAAACTCCACTTCATAGCCGGTAAATTTACGAATATTGATCACGCCAGTATCCAGTAGCAAATACTGCCCTTTAATTCCATGTAACACACCCTCTACAACAGGGTTTTTATCTAAATTAAAGGATTTAACTTTGATAGGATATTGATCTACCGGATAATGAATATCAATTACTTGCTGCTCCGACAAAAACTCAATAGCCTGCTCACCAAACTGTTTTTTTAACGCATTTAAGCGTTCCTGAACAAACACTAATAACTCATCACGCTTAGCTATTAAATCAACATCATCCTGCCCATTTTTCAACATCTTCTGCCAACTGGTCTTATCACTTATATACTCGGCAATAATAACCTCAACTAAGCCAGACAAATAACGTGACGGCACTTTAAAAATCGGCAAAGCCTGAACAGCCCCCTGATCTATCCAACGCGTTGGCACTTGCGTATGCCTTGTAATTCCGACTTTAACGCCCGATGAATTTGCCAAATACACATAATGCGGCTGAAAACAAAACTCCTCGCCCCACGAAGGCTCCCTGCAAGTACCCGCAGCATAATGGCAAGTTTCTGGCTTCATGATACACATATCGCATTGCGCCAAGGAAATAAAACAGGGGTAACAAAAAC
Organism: Methylococcaceae bacterium; assembly: GCA_021736705.1. Lineage (GTDB taxonomy): Bacteria > Pseudomonadota > Gammaproteobacteria > Methylococcales > Methylomonadaceae > Methyloprofundus. Next base: position 33,830 of record JAIPFI010000007.1, read on the forward strand.
CTTGATTAAATGCTCTCTTAATGGCGCGCTGACAATGCACACAAGCAATATTGCCTGTATAGCTCAGCTGTATATGTTTACCGATAAAAGGATTTAATTCGATTGACTGCTCACCCAAAGGTAACTGATATTTAACTGGCGTTTGCAATTCAGTTGTCATTTTCCGCAACGTACCTAGCACTTCAACTCTCCAAAACTTCAATAATTTCACAACAATTAGCGCTCAAAGTATAAAGAATATGGGTATAATTACATAGTTATTAATTCCCCAACATAAGAGAAATCGCATGTCATTTACAAACGTTAAACCAGGCAAAGATATTCCTAGCGACATCAATGTTATTATTGAAATCCCAGCATACAGCGATCCTGTTAAATATGAAGTCGATAAAGAGACTGGCGCTTTAACAGTAGACCGTTTTATGGGTACAGCTATGCAGTACCCAGCAAACTATGGTTATGTGCCACACACTTTATCGGATGATGGTGACCCTGTTGATGTATTAGTTATCACGCCACACCCGATTTTAAGTGGTAGCGTTATCCGTTGTCGTCCGATTGGCGTTTTAAAAATGTCTGACGAAGCAGGCGAAGATGCAAAAATCTTAGCAGTACCCGTACAAAAGCTGACTCAGTACTACAATAAAATTGAAACTTACTTAGACTTCCCTGAAGCGGATTTAGATAAAATCGCACATTTCTTTGAACATTACAAAGATCTAGAAAAAGGCAAGTGGGTTAAAGTTGAAGGCTGGGAAGGCATTGAATCTGCTGAAGCTGAAATCTTATCTAGTATTGAGCGTTACAATAATGCAACTCAAAAACCTGCATTCTAAAATCTAAACGAGTACAACAAGACCAAACTTTAGCTGTGCTTTGAACCTTAAGCACAGCTAAAGCCTTTTCTACAAATATCCCTTGGTATTTTTAGCTACCCAGCGACTTTGATCATCAACTAATATCTCTTTCTTCCAGAAAGGCACTTTAGACTTCAAAGCCTCCATAATAAAGCGACTTGCATCAAATGCATCGCCCCGATGCACCGACCAAACAGCTACTAGCACCAAAACATCATCCGGAAAAACATCACCGACCCGATGAATCACTAAAGCATCCAAAAAAGCCCACTGCTGTTCAGCTTCTTGCACTACAACAGCCAATTGCTTCTCGGTCATGCCCGGATAATGTTCTAAGGTCATGCCTTTCACAAGCTCGCCCTCATTAAAATCACGCATGGTACCAATGAAAATATTAGTCGCGCCATATCTCCCAGATAAAGCTTGCTGCTTTTTTTGATAAGTTTGTATTTCAGCAAAGGGATCAAATTCAGTAGATACAATTTTAATCATATTACCCACCCGTCACCGGTGGAAAAAAAGCCACCTCATCACCATCCGCAACAACACAATCTAAGGCCACATATTCCATATTCAACGCAGCTAAGGTATTTTCAGGCATAGCGTGCAACCCTGTTGCTTTCGCCCAAACATCAGCCACACTTAAATCTTGATCAAACTCCAGCGCATTTTCACCACGCCCCAACAATTCTTTTAAACTCGCAAAATAACGCACTTTTATCGACACAGTCATTCACTCAATCAGTAAAACAATAGATAATATAGAAATACTTTCATGTACACCTTTCTATATCATGACAAAACTCACTCATTTCAATCAATCCGGCGAAGCCCACATGGTTGATGTTGGTCAAAAAGCCATCACTCAACGTACGGCCGTCACAAGTGGCTATATCGAAATGTTGCCTAGTACCTTAGCATTAATTCAAAGTGGCGAACATAAAAAAGGTGACGTACTCTCGATTGCACGTATTGCTGGCATTATGGCCAGTAAAAGAACCGCTGATCTCATTCCTCTCTGCCACCCACTGCCTATTACCCATGTCGAAGTCAATTTCCATACTGACACAGAAAACAATCGAGTGCACTGCTACGCAACCGTAAAAACCAACGGCCAAACAGGTGTAGAAATGGAGGCACTCACCGCCACGCAAATCGCCTTATTGACTATTTACGATATGTGTAAAGCCGTGGATCGGGGTATGAGCATTCAAAACGTACGCCTGGAAGAAAAATCAGGCGGAAAATCCGGCCATTGGCAACGCAGTACAACTGATTAATCAGGTGAATTACTTTACCGATGCGATAGTAGGGGCGATACAGCTTTTATTACAATTCAATCCCGAAGTGTATTTGATTGTTTGGACTTCGCTAAAAATAGCGCTAATCGCCACAACACTGGCGGCTATCTTGGCTATTCCTACGGGCATTTATATCGCTATTAATGAATTTATCGGCAAACGCTTATTATTGCAATTACTCAACACACTCATGGCCATGCCGACTGTGATGATTGGTTTAATTTTTTATGGCTTACTGAGTCGTCGCGGCATATTTGGTGATTATGGCCTGTTATACACAGAAACCGCCGTGATATTAGGCGAAGCCAGCTTAATCTTACCGATCATTATTAATATGACGGTCGTCGCTGTTCAGTCGGCTGATAATCGACTGCTACCTACCCTAAAGTCCTTAGGAGCCAAACAAACGCAATTAGTATTGCCGCTATTAACTGAGCTACGTTACGTTATTCTCGCCGCCATTATTACCGGTTTTGGTCGCGCCATTGGCGAAGTGGGTGCCGCCATGATGCTAGGCGGAAATATACACGGCGTTACGCGCACTATGACGACTGCCATTGCACTAGAAACAAGTAAAGGTGACTTTGTGCTCGGCCTGGCACTCGGTATCGTCTTATTAAGTGTGGCCTTTAGTGTGAATTTTATACTACAACAACTTACGCCAGAAAATAGCTACTAACACTGACTCGATTATTTATAACGTACAAAGCAAAACTAATATGCCTAATTCAAAAATCTATCTCACCGTACCTTATGCAGAAAAAGACGCGGCAAAAGCGCTAGGCGCAAAATGGGATGCTGCACAAAAGAAGTGGTATGCGCCTGCTGGGGCTAATTTAAGTAACTTTACCAAGTGGCAATCAGAAGCACCTAGCAACGCTACTAAATCATCAAAAACCAAGACACAGGGCTCGACCAATAAAATATTACTTGGCGCAGTAACCCATGCAAAAGATAAAGAATTTATTGCCTACAGCGGCGATCAGCCACCTTGGGCTTAATACTGGACTCTCTAAAAACAAGCAACGCATCAAATGAACGCACTAAAATACTTAAACGGTTATCCTGCCCCAGTAAAAGAACAAGTACAGACACTAATTAGCAATAATACGCTCGCCGAATTCCTGCTAAAAAGATATCCGGTTGCCCATGAAGTCAGAAGCGATAAAGCACTTTACGCCTATGTCATGAGTTTAAAAAACCAATTCATTCGCAAATCCGACCCGCTAAGTAAAGTGGTTTACGATGATAAACTCGATGTATTACATCAGGCCTTAGGTTTACATTCCTTTGTTGCCAGAGTTCAAGGCGGTAAATTAAAAGCAAAAAATGAAATTCGGATAGGCTCAGTATTTAAAAAAGTACCTATAGAATTTTTAAAAATGATCACCGTCCATGAACTGGCACATATAAAAGAAAAACAGCACAATAAGGCCTTTTATCAATTATGTCAGCACATGGAACCTAATTATCATCAACTAGAGTTTGATATGCGTCTGTACCTAACTTATCTGGACATTTCTGGCAAACTTTACTGAAGAAATTTAGCTTTTTAAATAACTCTAGCTAGACATACTTCATTTTACAGTTGACACTTTTGTTGTTTTTTACCTAGGAGCGCAGACGGATTGTCTGCCTTTTGTAAGCAGGTAAGCTACCTGCACTTCTAAGATCAAGACATTATTTCATGTACATTACTGAGGTTAATTCTGCAATATCTTCTTATGCGTATGAATGGACATCAAAATCCCAAAACCTGCAAATAAAGTGACCATTGACGTTCCACCATAACTAATTAAAGGCAAAGGCACGCCAACCACAGGCAAAATACCGATAACCATGCCGATATTGACAAAGACATAAACAAAAAACGTACACACTAAACTGCCAGCAAGCAAACGACTATAAGTATCCTGAGCTTGTACTGCGATATAAAGACCGCGTGCAATAATAAATAGATAGATCACGAGCAAACCCAAACAACCCACCAAACCAAATTCTTCGGCAAAAACGGCAAAAATAAAATCGGTTGAACTTTCGGGTAAAAAATCCAATTGTGACTGAGTATTCCCCTGCCATCCTTTTCCGTAAGGCCCGCCCGAGCCGATAGCAATTTTAGATTGAATAATATGATAGCCCTTACCCATAGGGTCAGCCTCTGGATTCAAAAAAGTCAGCACCCGATCTTTTTGATATCCTCGCATAAAAAATTGCCAGTAGAGAGGGGCAAGAGCACTTAAACCTAGAACTGTCGCAATTAAAAAGCGCCAAGAAAGGCCGGCAAAATACAAGACAGATGCTCCTGAACTTGCCACTAATACGGACGTACCTAAATCAGGTTGGCGAATAATTAATACCGTGGGTATTAAAATAAACAAAGTAGCGCCGACAATATGCTGCCATTTAGGCGGTATATCATGCCCTGCCAAATACCACGCCACCATCATTGGCGTAGTGATTTTAATCATTTCCGAAGGCTGAAAACGAAATAATCCTAAATCTAACCACCGTTGCGCCCCCTTGCCCACATCACCAACAAGCAAAACAGCAACTAATAAAGCGACACCTATACTATATAAAGGTATTGAATAGCGTTGAAACTGGCGCGGATTAACATGCGCTAAAGCAATCATCAAAACTCCAGCAATACCCATGCGCGCAGCCTGACGCAACAGCAAAGCGATTTCTTTATTACCCGTGCTATATAGCATCATAAAACTCATGATAAGCAATAAGAACAAACCAATTAATAAAGGAATATCCAGATGCAACCGACGCAACAAACGCCCAATTAAAGAATGCTCTTTAAACTGTTCGGCTCTTAACTCGACCTTCATTATTTATCGCCTACATCCAAATACTGCTTAATCACCTCAGCCGCGATAGGCGCTGCAATGGAACTACCATGACTACCATGCTCAGCAATCACTGCAACCGCGATTTTAGGGTTATCTGCAGGTGCAAAAGCAATAAATAAAGCATGGTCACGCATATTGAATTCGATATCCGCCTCATCATATTCCTCATTTTGTTTGACTGTGTAAACCTGTGCGGTTCCCGTTTTTCCGGCAATCTGATAATCAATGTCTTCTGCTATTTTTTTTGCCGTCCCTCTAGGTGAATGCACAACATGCACCATAGCATTAATAATATCTTGTACATTTCCCGCTTTTAACTCGATCCACTTTTGCGCTGGTCGCTCTATCTCAACCGCTCGATTTCCATAGATGATACGTTCCGCTAAATAAGGAGTGATAACCTGCCCTTGCTTAGCTAGAGTACCTGTCGCCCGCGCCAATTGCACTGGAGTCACCTGAGTAAAGCCTTGCCCGATCCCCGTAATTAAAGTCTCCCCAGGAAACCATGCTTGTTTACGTTGACTCCGTTTCCATTCTCTTGACGGCAATAATCCAGATTTCTCACTCATCAAATCAATACCCGTTTTTTGCCCGAAACCAAACTCATGTAAAAAATCTGACATTTTATCAATACCTAAAGTCAGTGCCAGATCATAAAAGTAAACATCACAGGACTGAGTAATTGCACTGTCTAAATCAACAGTGCCGTGCCCCCATTTTTTCCAATCTCGATATTTATGATCCTTATTTGGCAATTGATAATAGCCAGGACAAAATACACTCTGATGTCTATGGGTAACATTATTTTCTAAACCTGCTAAAGCAATAAATGGCTTTAATGTTGAACCTGGTGGATATTGTCCGCGTAAAACACGATCAAATAAGGGTTTATTCTTAGATTTATTAAGCTGGTCATAATCCTTATAACTAATTCCCGAAACAAACAAGTTAGGATCAAAACTCGCTTTACTCACTTGAACTAAAACACCGCCTGTATCCAAATCAAGAGCAACTACAGCGCCATTATATTCTGCCAACGCATCGTAAGCAGTCCGTTGCAAATCCATATCAATGGTTAAATAAATATCCGCTCCGGGTATCGAATCAATTCTACCTAACTCATTAATCGGTTTACCCTGAGCATTCGTTTCTAACTCCGCATAACCTGCATGCCCGCGCAAAATATTTTCATATGACAACTCAACCCCTGTTTTTCCGATTGTATGCATAGATCTGTATTCAGCTTCAGGCAATACTTTTAACTCCCTCTCATTAATACGCCCCACATAACCAACAAGATGCGCCGTTAACTCAGCATAAGGATAATGACGAAATAAGCGCGCATGAATATCAACGCCAGGAAAGGTATGTCGTAAAACCGAAAATTTAGCCACTTCAGTTTCATTGAGTTGTAATAGCAAAGGAATACTATCAAAATGCTTGTAGTGCTTTTTTTGCTTATTAAAAGCATCAATTTTTTCCTGAGGAATACTTAAAACCACCTGCAAGCGCTGCAAAGTATCGGTCATATTAGTTACTTGATCAGGAATAATCTCCAAACTATAAGCGGCTAAATTTTCCGCTAAAACTCGCCCCTGTTTATCATAAATAATACCTCGTGTGGGCGGTATCGAAGCCACTTTAATTCGATTATTGGTCGCCATATTATGATAGAGCTTATGCCCTAATACTTGTAAATAGACGAGACGACTTAGCAAACCAGCGACTAAAAACAACATAAATACAAACAGAATGACCGTTCGACTTAAGAAAATACGATTTTCTAAAAGTCGATCCTTAATTGCCTGATAACGACGCATATCCAACTAATAACTCCTGACAATAGCTCGAACCAAGCACAAGGATAAAATGCATATACTTCTCTCTGCGCGCTTAGTGATCCTAACTAATTGAGTCATTTTCATTAAACTTCTTATAATCCACGGATTTTACGTAGCGTGCGACTAACAACAGGCCAAACTAAAGCACCCGTTAAAACTGGCAGCCAAAAATCCATAGGAACGGCCTGATGATTAATATTTTCAGTCCAAAAAATAATTACTCGAGCGAACAACAAGATAATACAAACGGCTAAACTCTGCTGAATAATAGGGTAATGTCTTATACGCTTATGCTGTTTTACACTAAGAAAAACACCCACAGCATAAGCCAATGCATACTGCCCCAGTAACTGCCCTGTAAGCACATCAACTAATAAGCCAACCAGCCATGCCTTGCCAACACTAGCCGTCTCAGGTGCCGCAAGCGCCCAATAAATCAATGTCAATAGAACCCAATCAGGTACCACCATTAAAAACGGAGGAATCCACGGGGTAATATTCAATGCCATAGCGCTAATAATAGTTAGCCAATAAGTGATCAGTAAGGGTAATTTAATCTTGACCATCCTTTTGCTCATTAGGTGGGTTATGCAAAGGAATAACCTGACTATTACTCCACACAATGAGTAATTCGCGACTGGCATTCAAAGCAGCTGTTGGTGTCGCTTGTATAACCGCAAAAGGCTTATCTGGTTGTTCACTAAAAGATTCAACAACAGCGACGGGGTAACCTTGAGGAAAAACACCCCCTAAACCGGAGGTAATTAATAAATCGCCGGGAACTATATCGGCATTATTAGGCAAAAAAGGTAAATTTAATTTATTTAACTGACCACTACCAATAGCAATAGTATGCAAGCCATTACGATTAACCTGCACAGGAATGGCATGATTTGGGTCGGTAATTAAAATAATCTCTGAACTCAAAGGCAATGCTTTAACAACTTGCCCAACAATGCCATTTGCATCTAACACGGGTTGCCCCGTATGAACACCAAATCGACTGCCTTTATTGACTACAACCACATGCTCATAAGGATTAAGATTAACCGCCAATAACTCAGCAACTAAAACTTGTTCACCCAATTTAAAAGAACTATCTAACAGGGAGCGTAAGCGAATATTTTCTTTCTCTAAGGCTGCAAACTTCAATAACCTTGTACTATTAATCAATTGTTGTCGTTTTAATATTTGATTTTCACTTAATAATTGCTGATAACTCTCAAGTGAATCGAGCGCACTATAAAATAAGTGAGTAGGTACATCAACAATAAATTGAATTGGATAAACAAGGACAGAAAGAATATTGCGCAAAGGCTTTAACCTATCACTATATTGTTCAGTGACCAATAAAAAGATAGACAATAAGACCACAACCAAAAAACGTGTATTAATTGAGGTACCAGTGGCAAATAAAAGTTTTATAGCGTTTACCCTAGCGAAAATGAAGCAATAAAA
>JAIPFI010000188.1 GCA_021736705.1 Methylococcaceae bacterium
TAAACACTTTGGCAACTTCATCATTGATTTCTTTGGAAGACTTCAAATTATGACCAATGGGTTTTTCCATCACCATGCGGGATTCTTTAGTCAAAATACCGGCTTGATTTAAACCTTGGCAAATGTTTTTAAACAAAAACGGGGATACTGCAAAATAATTAACCATGACCCGCGTTTTAGCATCGGTCACGGTTTTAAGGAGTTTGTATTGATCAAACTGAGTTAAATCGATCTGCACATAAGCCAGCCGCGCCGAAAAACGCAGCCAAACCGTCTCATCCAATTGATCGCTTAAAAACTCCTGCAAACTCGCATGAGCAATTTCGATAAATTGTGCTTGATCATAGGCATGACGATCAACGCCTATAATGCGAGTATCTCTCTCTAGTAAATTGGCATTTTCTAGTCGATAAAGTGAAATAATCAGCTTGCGACGAGATAAATCGCCAAGTGCGCCGTAGATAACCAAATCACAGGGTTTATATGCTTTTTTGTCTTTCATAAAGGTGTTGCCAAATAAAAAAGTTGGGCTAGTCCGGATATTGAGCAAGTAATATGCCGGAAATTCAGGCTCGTATTATCGCAGAATTTGCGCCATTTTGCTGTATTGATTGCACCAAGCCTAAGCATACAACTGGCTTAGTCCGCTATTTTTCTAGGAATTTGCACAAATTAAGTGCAAATAATCGGCGCATCTAGCTCCTAAAGAATGCCTCAAAAATCAGTATGACGATATACAAAAAAGTCATAAATATCTGCTAAAGTAAGCACTCATTTTTTTAAATGGCAACTGACTATGATTTATACGGAAGATTTTTATAAAGCAGCCAACGAACTGATAAAAGCAGGACAGTTTATTGACAAAAAAGGCTGGGTTCCAGCGACTAGCGGTAACTTTTCGGCACGTTTACCTGATGGGACGATCGCCATCACGGTTTCTGGTAAACACAAAGGTCTATTACAAACAGAAGACATTATGTTGATTGATGCCGAAGCGAGATCCTTAGACGGTAAACAACCTTCTGCTGAAACCTTGTTACATACCTTGATTTATCAACGCTATCCGGATATTCATGCTGTTTTGCACCCGCATTCGCTTAACTCAGTTTTAATCTCACGACTTTTTAAGGGGGCTTGTCGTTTGGAAAATTACGAGTTATTAAAAGCGTTTAATGGTATAAACAGTCACGAAACCTGTATCACCATACCTATTTTTGCTAATGATCAAGATATTCCTCGTTTAGCGGCACACGTTGAAACCTATTTGGATCAACAGCCAACGTGCTATGCTTATCTCATTGCGGGGCATGGTCTTTATACGTGGAGTAAATCCGTCAATCAAACCTTGCGTTACCTTGAAGCACTAGATTTTTTATTTTCCTGTGAACTACATCTTTACGGAGCTAATCACTCATGAGCGTACTAAGTATTTATGATTTGAACACCCTAAAAGGCAATACTGCCCCCCAGCCTCTTGAGCGTTTTACGGATTATCCTAGCATTAAAAATTATCTGGAATCCTTGAATGTGCAATTTGAACGTTGGGTCACGCATGACGAACTTGCCGATTACGCCGATCAAGACACGGTTATCGCGGCTTATGAGCCAGAAATTAAGCGATTGATTGAAATCTACAAGTTTCAGTCCATTGATGTCATTCAAGTAAAACCCGACCATATAGACAAGCAGGCTCTGAGACAAAAGTTTCTATCTGAGCATATTCACGATGATTTTGAGGTACGTTTTTTTATAGCGGGTCACGGACTTTTTTACTTGCATGTTGACGATAAAGTATATTCGGTATTATGCGAAAAAGGTGATCTTATCAGCGTTCCATCCAACACTCCGCATTGGTTCGATATGGGAGAAAATCCCAACTTCAAAACCATTCGCCTGTTTACGACCCCCTACGGTTGGGTCGCCAACTTTACTGGCAATGAACTGGCTAAACAATTTCCAACGCTTGATCAAATCGTCAGCGAATTAGCATGATTAAAGCTATTGTAACGGATATTGAAGGTACAACCTCCTCTTTAACGTTTGTTAAAGAGGTTTTGTTTCCTTATGCGTACCAACATTTAGCCCACTTTGTACGTAGCCATGCTCAAGATCCAGAGATTCAAGCTCTGTTACGCGCAACAGCTGAACAAGCTGACATATCGACAGATACTGAAGTCGTGATTGTACAATTACTCAATTGGATAGAATCCGACACTAAAGCGACTCCGCTAAAAGCCTTGCAAGGTTTAATTTGGGAAGCAGGTTACCAACAAGGTGATTTTACAGGGCATATCTATCCCGATGCCGTCGCAAGCCTTAAAGCTTGGCATCGACAAGGGCTTAACTTATATATTTACTCCTCTGGCTCAATTCATGCACAGCAACTGTTGTTTGGTCATACCGAGTATGGCAACTTAAATTCCTTATTTGCCGGCTATTTTGATACACAAATTGGCGCTAAACGCGAACTTGAGTCCTATCAACGAATTGCACAAAAAATCGACCTACCTCCGCAAGACATTGCCTTTTTATCGGACATTAAAGAAGAATTAGATGCCGCAGCAAGTGTGGGTTTTAAAACCTTTTGGTTAAAACGAACCGAGCCATTTGCGCCACATGCAGCACATTCTCAAGTAAGCGACTTTACCGCTATTGTTATGTGATCTAGCAAAGCACATGACCATTTTTAATGACTACGAGTAGCACAATAGCCGACTACAAACTGCGGGTAATCGTTTAGCCCCCTGTAAAAATGGGCGGCTTGTTCCTAAGCCAGGGTCTCATTGTTATACACAAATGTTCTTATGCTCGTCATTCCGGTATGGATTGCCGGAATCCAAAAGCCAAGGCGGGTAATAATTGGTGTTTTCACATCCCTGTGATCTGGATTCGCTAACGCGGTCTGACGGCTCCGGCAATCCATGCCGGAATAACGGTTTGGAAGAACTAAATGTATAACGATAAGAAGTAGCGCTTGGGAGCGAGCGTGTAATGAATGGACAAGCTTTACCAATAAATAGGGGCTAATCGATTACAACTGCGGTTTGTTTTTGCTATGATGGTTTCATTAAGATAATAGAACAAACCTCTTCTGCATTATTCAGCTATGATTCAATCATCCACCGTTCAACCTAGCAATACGCCTGTTGGTCAACTCACCGAAGTACGTGGTAATGGCATGATAGCTCGATTGCTTGATGAGTATTGCAACGCAAATCCGCAAATCATTATTAATGGTGAAACGCTACTGGTCGGACAAATTGGTTCCTACCTAGTAATCAAACAAGCGTCCGTTTATATTTTAGCTATCGTTTATAAACTATGGGAGACTGATCGCTATAATCAAACCGGACAGCGTATCGCTGACCGTTTTGTCGCACTAATCCCCGTTGGCGAAATGACAGAAGAGGGACATTTTCTTCGAGGCATACGTCATTATCCAACTGCCGGAGCTTATATTTACTTGGTAGGTATGAATGAAATTAATGCCATTTTTGCAAAATTCAGGGATTATAATTTTTTTGTTGGCACCCTATCATCACACCATAATTATCAGTTAAGCCTGGATCCGCGTGCTTTATTTGGTCGGCATTTTGCCATTGTTGGACAATCTGGCTCCGGCAAATCTTGGACGGTGACCAGTTTATTGCAAAATACCGTTAAGGCTATGCCCAAAAGTCACATGATTGTGTTAGATCTGCATGGCGAATATTGCTGGAAAGATACACAAGGTAAAATTCAATCGGCTTTTGCAGAAAATCAAGTCAATTATGTGGATGCTGTCAGCTTGGAAATGCCGTATTGGATTATGAGTTTTTCTGAGTTAATTGATCTATTTGTTGATCGTGACAACACCAGTGCAACCTTGCAAATTTCATTTTTACGCGAAGTTATCCAGCAATTAAAATCCAAAGAAGCGAAATCGATTGGCTTAACTTTTGTTTCCGTAGATACCCCTATTTATTTTCCGCTATCAGAGCTGTATTTACAGTTTAAAAGCGCCAATGAAGAGCGCAAGGAATTTGGTAAAGTTCATGGTTCGTTGTTTGGTCAATTCGATGAATTTTTAATCCGGATGCAAAGTCGTTTAAACGATATCCGTTACAATTTCTTATTAAAACCCAGACTGCATAACAGCTCCGATAGTATGAACCATTTATTGCGGCAATTTTTTGGTCTAGGTGAAAAAAAGGCCAATATTACCGTTATTGATCTAAGCGCCGTACCTACCGATATCCGCCCGGCCATTTGTTCACAGGTGGGGCGCTTAACCTATGAATTTAACTATTGGAATCCTAAACGGCGCGAATTCCCTATTACGCTGATTTGTGAAGAGGCACATGCCTATATTCCGCGTGAAAAAAACAGCCAATTTAGTGGGAGTAAGCGCATGATGGAGCGTATCGCAAAAGAAGGTCGCAAATACGGCGTATCTATTGGCGTGGTCAGTCAACGCCCAACAGAATTATCTGAGACCATGTTAGCGCAATGCAGCTCCTTTATTTGTCTGCGGACTACAAATCCTGACGACCAAGCGTATATCAAAAAATTAGTGCCCGAGGCTGAAGGCGACTTAACTGATACCTTAAGCTCATTGGGCAGAGGCGAAGCTTTGGTGCTCGGTGAAGCCACGCCAATCCCAACTAGGGTACAAATTTATCGCCCTAATCCTGAGCCAAAGAGTAATGACGTTGATTATTTTTCAGGCTGGTGTGATGGCCCTGATGATTTAGATGTTAAAGAAATCATCCGCCTATGGCGCACGCAAACACGCCGATAAGATGAACTAATTCACAGCGATTGCTAGGATCGCCTTATCGGCTCTTGTATAATCCAGACTCATTTTTTTTTCTACTTGGTACATAGGCACATGGCTTCTAATTCAAATACTATCCGCCGTCGTGGCATCTATTTATTGCCAAATTTATTTACCACTGGGGCAATGTTTGCCGGATTTTACGCCATCACTTCAGCGATGAACGCACACTATGAAACTGCTGTTATTTCTATTTTTGTAGCGATGATTTTAGATGGTTTAGATGGTCGAGTGGCGCGTCTGACTAATACCCAAAGTGAGTTTGGTGCACAATATGATAGCCTATCCGACATGGTTTCATTTGGTGCTGCACCCGCCTTAGTCATGTACTTATGGGCATTTTCAAGTCTGGGTCGTTTGGGCTTATTTGCCGCATTTGTTCATACCGCAGGTGGTGCCTTACGTTTGGCACGCTTTAACACGCAATTAGAAACCGCCGACAAACGTTATTTTCAGGGTTTGCCCAGTCCCGCCGCCGCTGCAATTTTGGCAGGATTTATCTGGATTTGTCTTGAGCATGGCTATGATATCAATGTGATCAAGTATCTAGCGATTGCTTTAACTATCAGTACTGGTTTATTGATGGTGAGTAATTTTCGTTACTCCAGCTTTAAAACCATAGATTTAAAAGGTAAAGTG
>JAIPFI010000189.1 GCA_021736705.1 Methylococcaceae bacterium
GATGCGCGGTAATCCGACTTTATTTATCAGCCGTGCAGAAATTGAACAAGCTTGGACATGGATTGACTCTATTTCCGAAGCATGGGAAAAATCTAATGAAGAAACCAAAAGCTATCCAGCTGGGACATGGGGGCCGGTTGCTTCTGTGGCACTATTAGCTAGAGATGGACGAGCTTGGGAAGAGTAATACCGGCATTGAATTAGGAGAGACTTTAGCCGTGCAAGCCGTGACTCAAGTCTCTTTCACATTAGAACGGCCTCGTTACCATGTAGGTACACTGAGAATCATTGAAGCTCTTTTGCTACAATATTAAATGGATTAGTGCAGGATCTTGTGGTTTATGCTCTCTATTCTTTCCCTGCCACGCAAAGTAAAATAGCATTTTCACCATCGGTAGCAAACCAATACATCAGTAACAAGAAATATGCCGGAAAACGCTACGCTATTCCAGCCGACATTTGGCTTACGAGTTGAATTCTCATCAAAAACAGGTCTTAACAAAAAAGCCTGTCATCCCCTACTCCCTCTAAAAATACAATCACCTTGAATAATTTCGATACTTAGCATCCTCTATATCCAACCCCATTTTTACGCTATAATTGAAAAATTTTTATCGTCCATACACTACCGCTAACGTGTCTAATTCAAATAACGATTTATCTACCTTTCAAGGGCTTATCCTTGCCTTACAAAATTATTGGTCGGAACAGGGCTGTGTTTTACTGCAACCGCTGGATTTAGAAGTCGGCGCGGGTACATTTCACCCCGCGACTTTCTTACGTGCGATTGGCCCTGAGCCTTGGAATGCTGCTTATGTCCAGCCTTCGCGCCGGCCTACTGATGGCCGTTACGGTGAAAACCCGAACCGCTTGCAGCATTATTATCAGTTCCAAGTGGTGTTAAAGCCCTCCCCTGATGATATTCAAGAACTTTATCTAGGCTCTTTGCGTCATATTGGTCTGGATTTACTTGAGCATGATGTACGTTTTGTAGAAGACAATTGGGAATCACCTACGTTAGGTGCTTGGGGGCTGGGCTGGGAAATCTGGTTAAACGGCATGGAAGTGTCGCAGTTTACTTATTTTCAGCAAGTCGGTGGTTTAGAGTGTCGCCCTGTCACGGGTGAATTGACTTACGGTCTTGAGCGTATCGCCATGTATATTCAAGGCGTGGAAAGCGTTTATGATTTAGTTTGGTCTAAAGGGCCGCAAGGCATAGTCACTTATGGTGATGTGTTTCATCAAAATGAAGTGGAAATGTCGGCGTTTAATTTTGAACACGCAAAAGTTGATTTCCTATTTGAGAGCTTTGATATTTACGAAACAGAATCTGCTAAATTAATCGAGCAAGACCTGCCACTACCGGCTTATGAAATGGTTTTGAAAGCCTCACATGTATTTAATTTACTGGATGCGCGCCATGCGATTTCGGTTACGGAACGTCAGCGTTATATATTAAGAGTAAGAAATATGGCTAAAGCAGTTGCTGAGACCTATTATGCGCGCCGTGAATCATTAGGCTTTCCGCTGGTTAAAGACACAGGAGCATCAGCATGAGCGACGCACAACATTTATTATTCGAATTAGGCTGTGAAGAATTACCGCCAGCCTCATTACTTAAATTAAGCAATGCTTTATTAGATGGCATTAAACTTGGCTTGGCAGAAGCCGATTTAAGTTTTGGCGAGTGCATTGCTTATGCAACGCCACGCCGTCTTGCTGTTTTGATTAAAGATTTGGTCAGCGCACAAGCGGATAAAAGCATTGAAAAACGTGGCCCTTCGGTGGCGGCGGCTTTTGATGCAGAAGGCGTACCGAGTAAAGCGTGTCAAGGGTTTGCCCGAAGCTGTGGCACAACAGTTGATCAATTAGAGCGCGTGCAAACAGATAAAGGCGAATGGCTGACGTTTACTCAAGAAGTTAAAGGTCAGGCCAGCGTTGAGTTAATTCCGGATATTATTCGTAAAAGCATTAGCCAATTACCGATTGCCAAGCGTATGCGTTGGGGTGCTTCGACGGTTGAGTTTGTCCGTCCGGTACATTGGGCTGTATTGATGTATGGCGCAACGGTTATTCATACGGAAATTTTAGGATTAACGACCGGCAATATCAGTCATGGACACCGTTTTCATGCGCCTGAAGCGATTACCATTGCTGCGCCAGAAAGTTATGAAGCCACTTTATTAGCACAAGCCAAAGTCATTCCTAGCTTCGCACAACGCATGCAAATCATTCGTGATGCTGCGAATAGTGCCGCGTCTGCTGTCGGTGGCATTGCGCATATCGAAGAAGATTTATTAGAAGAAATTGCAGCGCTCAATGAATTTCCTGTACCGATTACCGGCAATTTCGATACGCGTTATTTGGCTTTACCGGCTGAAGTTTTAATTACGACCATGCAGATTAATCAGAAATATTTTCCGGTTAAAAATGTCGATGGCGAACTGCTCGCGCACTTTATTACCTTTAGTAATATCGAAAGCAAAAACCCGCGCTCTATCCAACAAGGTAATGAGCGTGTGGTGATGCCGCGTTTAGCGGATGCAGAATTCTTCTGGAATCAAGATCGTAAACTGCGTTTAGAAGAACGTACTGAACAGCTTGCTACGATTATTTTTCAGAAAAAATTAGGTAGTCTGGCCGACAAATCACAACGTGTCGCAAAATTAGCTGAATTCATTGCCAAGAGCATTAACGTTGATCCTGATCAAGCGATACGCGCCGCAAAGCTGGCTAAAACGGATCTAGTCACCAATATGGTTGAAGAATTCGGTAGTTTACAAGGTTTGATGGGGCGTTATTATGCTCTTGCTGATGGCGAATCGGAGGAAGTCGCGCAAGCGATTGAAGAGCAGTATTACCCGAAAGGCGCGGGCAGCACGACCGCAACCAGTGCAACAGGACAAATTTTATCCATTGCGGAAAAAATCGATACGCTAACGGGTATTTTTAGTGCGGGTTTAATTCCCAGTGGTGATAAAGATCCGTATGCGCTCAGACGCTCAGCCTTGGGTGCTTTGCGTACTATTATTGAAAATAAGCTAGAAATTAATTTAATTGACAGTGTCGATTTTGCGCTAAATCAATTTACTCATGAATTTGATTTAGACAAGACACGCGACTTAGTCATTCCGTTTATTTTTGAGCGTCTCAAAGGTTACTGCTTAGATCAAGGCTTTACTGCGGATGAATTTGAAGCGGTATTTGCGCTCTTACCGGCGCAGCCTTATGATTTTCAACGTCGCTTACAAGCGGTGCAGAATTTCAGAAGTTTAGCAGAAGCCGAAAGTTTAGCCGCAGCTAATAAACGTATCAGCAATATTCTGCGTAAATCAGACAACCAACCTGCTGCAAGCATTGGCAAACTGGTTGAAGCCGCGGAAATTGCCTTATTGACCTCAGCCGAACAAGCGGAACAGGATGTTGCACCATTATTAGCGGATAAAAACTATCAGGCTGCATTAAACCGTTTAGCGGGTTTACGTGCTGAGGTGGATCGCTTTTTCGATGATGTCATGGTGATGTGTGATGATTTAGAGTTACGCGCGAATCGTTTAGCCTTACTGACTAAATTATCTAAGCTATTTTTACAAATTGCGGATATTTCTAAATTACAAAGCTAATGAGCACAGCTAAGTATGTCTTACTGGATCGTGATGGCGTGATTAATCACGATTCCGGTGATTTTATTAAATCGCCTGACGAATGGCTGCCGATAGCTGGCAGCCTTGAGGCGATTGCTTTATTGAATCAGCATGGCTATCAGGTCGTAGTCATTACCAATCAATCGGGCGTTGGCCGTGGGCATTATAGTGACGCAACGCTCACCGAAATGCATCTTAAAATGATACGCATGGTCGAAGCGTTGGGCGGTAAAATCAGTCATATTTATTACTGCCCACACCTACCCGATGCAGATTGCAAATGCAGAAAACCGAAACCCGGTATGCTGGAGCAATTTAGCAAAGATGCCGGAGTCACTTTAACGGATACTTACTTTATTGGTGATTCATTGCGTGATCTGCAAGCGGGCATTGCCGCTGGGGCGAAACCCATATTAGTAAAAACCGGTAATGGTGCCGCAACCTTAGTCAATAACCCTGACTTAAATATCCCTATTTTTGAGAACCTTTATGACGCCAGCCAATTCATCATATCAGGGCAGTAAGTTTATGCTGTACCTCCGTTCTACTGCCTTATTTATGGCGATATTTATTGTCACTAGCTTGGTGGCGTTCGTCATGCTGATTACAGCAATATTCCCTTTTGAATGGCAATATAAACTAGCAAAAATGTGGGCCAACTATATACTTTTCGTCACTAAATCTATTTGTGGCTTAGACTATAAAATATCAGGACTAAAAAACCTGCCCAAAGAAGGTAGCGCTATCGTCTTATGCAAACATCAGTCAGCTTGGGAAACGATTGCCCTAATGGGCTTATTACCCAAACAGAGCGTATTACTTAAAAAGTCATTACTTTGGATACCCTTTTGGGGTTGGGCAATGGCCACACTAAAACCGATAGCCATTGATCGTTCAGCACCAAAAGAAGCTCTTTCTCAGCTATTAAAACAAGGGGCGCTACGTTTAAAAGAAGGCTTTTGGGTTGTTATGTATCCTGAAGGAACAAGAACCGCGCCGGGTGAAGAACGAAAATTCAGCGCAAGCGGTAGCTTATTGGCTCAACGCACAGGCATCACGGTCATTCCTATTGCCCATAATGCCGGTGAGTTCTGGCCACGTAACAGCTTTGTAAAATACCCTGGAGTGATCCAGCTAAAAATTGGCGCGCCTATCGCAGTCGAAGGGCGTAAAAGTAAAGACATAAATGCCGAAGCAGAAACATGGATTAAAAATACCATGTTAGAAATTGAAGCCACTAAATAACCATCACAAACAGACTTATGAAAAAATTATTACTTATCAGCCTTTCCGTTGTAACCCTAGCTGCTTGTTCCGAACAAGAAGCTTATCAACAAACCGTTTTTGAACAAATCAGCAGCGATCCTGACATCAAATCGTATCACCTTGACCCAGAAACAGTAACCCAGTGCATTGTCGATTTATCTTCTAAAAAAATGCCTGGCATTGTTCCTTTTGAGCCTATGCGCAAAGCAGCTTACCAAGGCTACACAAAAATGATCGCACTTAAAAAAGCAGAAAAACCCGAAGCAGTATTACAAGAATTACGTGAGTATTTTGGTGATGCAAAAGGTTTGGCTGACGCACATAGAAATTATTCTGAAAGTTATTTGGAGTGTGTTTCTACTGTGACTAATCGCGCATTAGATGAACAGCAAGAAATAGAAGAAATCACACAATAAACGAGTACAGCAAGAGGCTTACTGTCTAAAGCGAAACTGATTAAAATTTGTGGCTATCATTTTAACACGGGACATATTGAAAACCGTAGGGCGCGGCTTCAGCCCGCCTTTAGAATAGATGAT
>JAIPFI010000190.1 GCA_021736705.1 Methylococcaceae bacterium
AATCACCGCTTTCCTGCATTTTAACAGTGGCAATCGCTAAAGATTGCCGTGGTTCGCAGCGAACTTCATCAATAAAGCTGGTGCCATCAATGGCATCTTCTAAAGGGCGACAAAGCTTTTGTTCGATTTCTAAAGGCGTTGCGCCGGGGTAAACGATTTTAACTTCAATTTCGTAATGTTTGATTTCGGGAAAAGTTTCGCGTTTTAAAATAGGCAGCGTGACTAAACCCAAGACCATAAGCAAGCCCATTAATAAGTTAGCGGCGGTCGGGTGCAGAATAAAATAACGAATCATGTTATGGCTCCTGCACCCAATTTTCGATGGTCTGCTGTAATGCTAATTGCGGCGTTGCTTTAACTTGCATGCCGGTTATCGCTGGAAAAACATCAGAAACAATCAGCATTTCGCCTGCCTGCAAGCCTTGAGTTAATAAGGCCATTTTGCCTTGTACTTGTACATTTTCAAGCGCTCGTCGTTCTAATTGTGAATCTTGATTGACGATATAAATTTCATTCTCATGCAGCGCATCGCGAGGAATGAGATAAAAAGTCTTGGCTTTACCTTGTAGTAGAATTTCAGTGTACATGCCCTGCATTAAAGGCGGCTTAGTGCCGGGAATAATATTTTGATACGGATTATCAACGCTGATTACTATGCCCAAAGTGCGTGTCACAGGATCGATTTGGCTACTAATACGTTCAACATTCGCTGGCCAATAAGGCGAGCTATTATCAGCAAGACGAACCTTTGCCGTTAGACCTAATTGCTGAAAAATATCGCTAGAAAAGCCGGATAAAAAAGCTTCTTTGAGTAAGGCTTCATTGCCTTGAAAATCTTTAGCTAAAGATCTGAAATGCTGCAAGGAAAACTGCGCATTAATTAAAATTTTATCGGTGGTTTGCGCGCTAAATAATAAGGCACCTTTGGCAATATATTGATTTTCTTCAACTACGCGCTCAGAAATGCGGGCGTTAAATGGCAGTTTTACTTCGGTACGTTTAATATTTAATGCTTGAGTCATCACCAGCGATTCGGCATTCGCTAATGCTGCCTGAGCACTGGCTAATTGTTGTGGTAAAGTTTTAAGCTGACTGCTTAAATTTTGCACTTCTTGTTGTAAGCGCAAAACGTTAGCCTGTTGATTATCACGACTGGATTTGGATATAGATTGTTTTTTAACTAAGGATTCTATGCGAGCTAATTCAACTTGTGCCAGTTTTAGCTTTTCTTGGACTAATTTAAGGTCGGCTTGGACATTGTTTTTCTGTAATTCGATTTCTCTAACTTTTGCGTGATTGCTAGTGACCGTGCTTTGCGCTTGCTCTAAAGCGAGTTGATAATCTTCCGGATCAATACGAATAACGACGGTGTCTTTTTGTAAAGTCGCCCCGTTACGTAATTGCGGGTGTACATAGCTAATTTTTCCAGCCACTTCCGCTTTAGAGTCCAGTGAAATATCCGGCTCAACCGTGCCAAAACCAATAATTTCAGGTTTAACGATATAGGGCTTTACTTCGATAACGTGAACCGGAGTAATTAAGCCTGCACTGGGTTCATGTGCCATTTTTGGCTGTGACTTGATAATGGCAATAGCAATGATCAGGCAGGCAATAATAGCGATAGGGAAAAATCGGCGTAAGGTAAGATCTTTTGAAAAAAACATAGGCATATAATAGTGATAATTCATTTTCACTTCGAATACAAAAGTGAGATGATCAAAAAATTAAGCTTTAAACGGCATCTTTCATTTCTCAGTTTACACTTTTCAGACGTAGATTTTTAGCCCAGCTTTGGGCTACCTCTTTAATACGGGACATATTAAGGAATGTGCATGAAATAATGTTTTCATCTTAGGAGCGCAGGCAGCTTGCCTGCGAAAGGCAGACGAGCCGTCTGCGCTCCCACAAAAAAATTAGTTGTCGAAGTTATTTTGTGCTCATTCCTTAGTGCTTAATTGTTAACATAAAAAAGCAGAGGATTTTTATTATAAACAAGACGATTATTATTTAAACGATAACCCATATAAATAGAATAACGCCCTGGCATATCATTAAGTGAGCCCTCAAAAACAGGAACGCTTTGTTGCTGTTTTAATTCTGCATTCATCATAGCAGCGGGGAGGCTGTTCAACTGACCATTCCAATTTTGCCATTGTTCAGCATTACGAACAAAAAATTGTGCGGGTTCATTCGGGCTTGGTGCATATTCAGCGACTAATACCCAGTCAGCGGTTTGGCCAACATCCGCAGCATCCACTGTAACCTGATAAGCAACATTCATTACTTGATTAGCATTAATAGTGCTGCCGTTTTGTATGGTTTGTTGATCAACATTTAAACGAGAAGTAAAACAGCTATTGCTCACCATACTCTCTGTATCAGTCAAGCTGTTCGCATTACCCATCGGCATACTACTATGCGCACCTGATAAAATAGTATCCACTTCCGCCTGATCCATCAATTGTGCTGTATAGATACCATTTTCATTAAGTTGAATAATCTGACGACTAAATGCACGCAAATGGTTATATGATGCATTTAAAAGCTGCGTATACATCGCTTTTAATTCGACAATATCAGTGTTCGTAATAGCTTCTTTCAAATCGGCAATATCGACTTCCTCAATCAGTGCTCCAACTTGATAAGCCTCAAGTAAAGATTCAGAACCTCGTGCAATTAATTGATCATAGAGTGCTTGTAGCTCTATATTATTAAAAACCCCTACATCATTAACTTCACCCGTTTCACTCGTTGCTGAATCGTCTATACCATAAGCATCTAAAAATATTTTAGTGCTATCCATATGTTTTTGTTCAGAGTTTGAAATATTTTTAAAAACTTTCGATAAAGTTTGTGCGTATAAATTTTGATAAACATCACGCGCTAACTTTTCTTCTTCGCGCATAAATTTCAGCCTATCAATAGCTTCATCGGATAGCGTTTGAATTTGAATTTGGTCAACACTTAATTGACAACTATTCTCACCACCCATTTCCATCATATTACCTTGCATAGCGGCATTGTCATTATTTGCTGCTACTACACTAAAACTGAAAGGTAATGCTAAAGAGATGGCAATGAATTTTTTCTTAAATTGTTTCATGAGAAATGTCCTTTTGTTATGTAATATAAAACTAAAATATATTTTTACTTAAAATAGTGTTATCTAAAAATTACTGTTGAACTGGGACTGCATTTATTGATGTAGCTGATCCACTCCGATTTTGATTTATCGTACGGCGCTGTTCTTGTATCGCATTCTGCTGAGATTGATTTGAATCTTGTCGATGAGTGCGCGACTGCTCACGCTTCATATCTCGCGAGTCACTTCCTTGTTGCTGTCCATTACCTTGACCTTTGCCTGCTGCCTGAATAGAAAATGAGCTAAGTGTTACTAATATAACAATGATACTGATTAATGACTTTTTCATGATATTTACTCCATCATAAATAGTGTTTGGAAGAATGATTTCTCAACCTCAATAGTCTCGGAATCAGCGGACTCGATAGAATTAATAGCTTCAATTCGAAAGGTTTCATGGCATCCTTGGCAGCTACTCATTACTGCTGCGAGTTGCTGTAAGCTATGCTTTGGATCTTTAAGGGTTTCCGCATCGTCTGCAATTTTATCGAAATCTTGATGCATTGCTCTGCCCATTATTTTGAAGGATTTAGGCAGAGCATTGTGTAATCCATCCGACGCTTTTTGTTGTCTTGCCTTGAATCCCAAAGGTCTAGCATAATCAGCAACCGCTTGCATATCATCAGCGGCTAATGCGTTTACAATAGACTGAGTAGCTGCTAACGCCCCACGCATATTGGAGAGAAGTTGAGCTTTATGTTCCTCGTTAAGTTCTATTGCTAGGCGTGGATCAAAGTCATTGGCAAGAGCATTAAAGCTGACTAAGCCTAATGCCAAAACAGGCACTAAGATTGAGTGTTTAAAGAAAGACTTGCTGGTAGACTGTTGCTTGCTTAGGTGGAACATGCTTAATTCCTTTATTAGTATATTTTGATTTTATTATAGTTATTAGATGTTTCATTTACTTTTCTAAACGGTAACAATTTGTTTCAATTTGTTTCATCTATCTGTAATTAAGAATACCAACAGGATAACTATCTTGAAAAATGACCTGCCTAATGCGTTAAAACATATTCTTATTGTTGATGATGACCCAGACTTACGCTCTTTAATGGTCGATTATTTGAGAAACAATGGCTATGAAATCAGCGCTGCGAGTGATGGCAATGAGATGAGAGTGGTTTTAGCAGAACAGACTATTGACTTATTAATTCTTGATTTAATGCTGCCTGGCGAAGATGGCTTAAGTTTATTGCGCTGGATTCGCGAACAGAACGGCCCGCCCATTATTATTGTTTCTGCGAGAGGCGATGAAACCGACCGTATAGTAGGTTTAGAAATGGGCGCTGATGATTATTTGGCAAAACCTTTTTCTCCCCGTGAATTATTGGCTCGCGTGGGCGCAGTATTGCGTCGTTCAAGAGGCAATGAACCGACACCTCAGCCCGATGCGTCCACTTTAGGTTTTGGTCCTTTTCGTTTGCATTTGGATAATCATACTTTGACTAATGGAACTGAGGAAGTTCCATTAACGGCGGGAGAATATAATTTATTACGCGTCTTTTTAGAGTACCCGAATAAAGTCTTATCTCGCGATCATTTAATTAGCTTATTAAAAGGCTATGAACGATCACCTTATGATCGCAGTATTGATATTCGTGTCACTCGTTTACGTCGAAAAATAGAACCTCAAGCCGAGAAGCCAACGTATCTTCGCACTATTTGGGGTGAGGGTTATTTATTCGCAACTGGGGCTAAGGAAGCTGAGTGAAACGGAAGTATTCTCTTTTTAGTTATACGGCGGCAACCGTAGCATCGGGACTGATTATTTTTCAAATAGTCTCTGGCTTGGCGATTGCCATGAATATCGTTTTTCCTCTTGCTCAGCGCTCAGCTGATGATCTGGCGATTGTACTGGTTTTGTCCTCACGAATTTGGCAAGAATCCTCAGCACAAAAACGCCAAGATTTTGAGCAAGAGCTGTATAAAAGTCATGGAGTAAGAATAAGTTCAGTGACTCAGCCATTAGAGGAAAACCCCAGTCATTATCCTTACCTCTATTTTTTGCGTACAGCGCTCAATAAACACTTACCTGAAAATCAGCATTTGCGCTTAATAAGCGATGCCAATGAACACTTTCAGGTGGAATTTCAACAACAAGGTGAGCTCATTCACTTTGATCTATCTAAATCCATACTAGGCCCTAAACCCATCGTCGCATTAGCATGGACTTTATTGGCAGGTTTTTTAGCCACACTGATTATTACTTGGCTTTTGGCAGGTAGAATTACCGCTCCCGTTGCACGGTTGCT
>JAIPFI010000191.1 GCA_021736705.1 Methylococcaceae bacterium
TAGCTTTTTTTGTTAGACACAGCAATAGCTAAAGCTATTGCACTCATTAATTAAATGTCGAAGTTAATAAATACTCACTCTTTTAAGGGGTTAAATCACGCCTTCATGCTTTAACTGGGCCGTTAAAACTTCAATTTGTACATCAAGGTCAAGCACATCATCTTCTAGTAATTTCTGTTTTTGCTCAATAAAAACGGATTCTATGGTTTGCAGTACATGATCAAAATTTTCAGTTAATTGCTCTGATTGATGTTTTCTATGCATATCTGCATAGCCTTCGGTGACTTTAAAAGCGCCGTCCAGATAGATATTCAGGAATTTTCTTGCGCGTCTTATATCGCCTGGGTCTTCTTCCAGCAAACCAACGATTTCTCTTGCGTGGGTGCAAATAGTTTGAATGCGTTGATTAAATTGCCCGTTATTAATTTGCTTATTGGCACGTTCAATACCGGAAATTTTCACTTCAGCTTCAGCAATCGTTTGAGAGATTTCTGCTGCACTATAGCCATGCGAGCCTGTGACCATTTTTTCCTGACGCGGATCAAAGCCGTAGAGTAAAAACATGCCCGCTAAGGCGCCTAAGCCAAAGACAATAGAGATTAATAAAGAATGCCCTGCGCCCAATAATGCAATAGCTGTTGTGCTCAGTGCAATCAATAATGCAGCTAAGGTTTTTAATGGCCATTTGGGCGCTAGCGTGATTTTTTTATCTTGATATTCGGCTTCAGCGGCCAGCCCTTTGCGTAATAGACTGGCGGCAAATAAAAAGCCTGCGCAGCCACTGATGTTGATAATAATGCGTAAAAAATCAGCATAAACAAAAGATAAGATAGCTGCCGGTATCAAGGCTAAAGGTAGGATATAAAGTAGTAAACCACGGCTGCCGTATATTAATCCGCTGGCGGTTTTTTTCTGGTAGGGTTTAGGCTTTCTTAGTTGCTCAGAGTTATTCATAGCGGCCTTGTGTCAGTGTTATTTAGTTTCTGCTACTGGATCTGAACGAAACGGCGAGACTTCGATCAATGATTGGCAGGTGACTAAGCTAACCGTGGTTAATAATAGTATAAGGCCAATAGCAGACTTTAAAAATTTAGGCATGGATTATTGTCCTGATAAAAGCTAAGCATAAAGCTAATAAATAGCTTAGCTTAGGTAATAGATAAGACTGTTGCATGATTATATAGTGACTTCAATTATTATAAAAATCTAAGCACTGGCATTATGTATTGGATAGTATGACGGCCTATTCAGGTTCATCACGTATCCTTAAAAATACGGCAAACCTTGGAATGCCGCTATCAGTAAAACCTTGGTAGCGGTAGCTGATGGTGCTGCCAATCGGTGGCGGTGTATCGCGCTCTTGATGACTAAAACCACTGCCAATAAAAAAGGCTTTACCGTCTGCGGCTTTAACTTGAAGAGCGCCCATTTTTCCTGTGAATTGGCCTTTGCCGGGGCGATAGCCTGTCACTATTGCTTCCGCATCCGAAAAGGGTTTTAGTTTTAACAGGTCGAGACTCCGACCGCTGTGATACAAGCCCTTTTTATGATGTAGCATCAAGCCTTCACCGCCCTGAGCGGTGATTATTTGCAGATGCTGCATGAGTTGCTCACGGGATGCTACCTGAAATTGATCAATAAACTTTAGGTAAGGTGAGGGTGATTGATTTGCCATTTGTTGCATCATGCTGACTCTATCTGAAAAATAACCTCCATGATCGGGTAAGTCAAAAATCATAAATTTGATTTTCTTCCAGCCTAAATGCGGTTGTTGTTTGCGGACGATAGAAACCGTTTGTTGATATTCGCCTCGGGCAATCCATAATTCGCCATCCAGTATGGTTTTAGGAAAATTTTGGGTAAACCATTCGGGCGCATTCAATAAAGTGCCTCCTCTGGAAATAAGTTGCTGACCATCCCAGCGTGCACGGACGCCGTCCAGTTTTTCGCTAATCCAATAGTGGCTAACATCTACGGAAGGGCGAAACACCTTTGCCAGCATCACTTCTGGTTTGTTGATTGCTAGAGTTGGAGTAATAGGCCATAGGCTTAATATTAGGAGTACGGCGCATGAAGTCAGACGATTGATGTTCTGCATGATATTTGTCCTGGTCATTTAGTAGAGCGAACTAAAGTCCGCTCTACGGATTGTTAGGAATGCGCCGATTTTGGTCGGCTATTTAAAATAACTTTCAGTGACTAGACGGACTGAGAGGTCAATGGTCACTGTTTTATTTAATTTATTGCTTAAGTGTTGCTCAAAGGCTGAAAGCATTTGTGGATTGGGTGTACTGGTGGTAACTAAGTCGCCATTGATTTTCATCGGTGTGCCTAAGCGAACTTTAATATTCCGTAATTGTTGTAATTGACCGCTAATTTCATAATTCTGGCTGAGCAACTGTTTTTTGACTTCAGCAATGGTGCGCATATTGGCAAAAGATAAAACCAGTGGTACAGAAATAATTGCAACCATAAATACGGAGATGGCGATGCCTTTTTTAGCGCGCGAAAAGGGAGCAAAACCGATAGCCATAAAGGACACGCCAGCGGCCATAATGATGCCTGTTAAGTTGGTTAGAAATAACAGCATAGCGCCATAAAAAACATCGAAATTTAGCCAGCCAATACCGATACCAGAAACACATAGAGGCGGCACTAAGGCGACCGCGATGGCTACGCCAGGTAAGCTTTTGGCGATGTTTTCGCGGGCATTGGCAAAAGCGCCGGCGATACCTGAAAGTACGGCAACGAGCAAATCTAAGGTTGATGGGTGCAGCCGACCTTCGATTTCATTGGTGATCTCTTGAAATGGCAAGATAAAGGCCATTAAGGCGGATAAGGAGAGAGCAATAAGCATCCCTGTTAATAAGGTGCTAAATGAGCGCCGGCTTAAATCAGTGTCAGAACGCAATAAACCCATAGAGGATGAAATAATGGGGGACATTAAGGGGGCTAAAACCATCGCGCCAATAACGACCGAGGGGCTGTTGAGAAATAAGCCTAAGGTTGCCAGTAAGGTACTTAGGATCATTAATAATACAAAGGTATTTGTCGTTTTAGCATTTTCTTTTAAAGCTAAGAATAGATCTTTAAAGTCTGATTCCAAGGCGTGTGTAAAGAAAGGTAAGGCGCCACTTAAATATTTAATTCTGCTGTCTTGTTGGGGTAATTGTTTGCAGTTAACATTTTCTTTGTCATCGGCATAATGTTGACTGTCGCGAAATTTATCGCCGGCATTTACTTTGACGCCTTCGTTGAGTATTTCGATGCGTAATTCACGCGTGGTTAAGGTTTTATTATTTACCAAAAAATGCGTGTCAACGGGTGATTTAATGCTCAATGACGCTGTGCGAATGTAGCCTAGTTCTTGGGGTAAGTTTTTCTTCTTACTAGACGCTAGTAGTTTTGAAGACAACTGTAAATAGGAAAGGATAGATTGTGGCGCAAATAAAGCAACAGAAATACGTCTATCCCGTAAAGAAATCGAGTCGGTAAATAAATTAGCCAGCGCTCCATTTCTATGGAAATCCAACAACACCATACCAGTAATGGCGGTAGAAACAGTTTTACCTTTTGCGGTCGTTAACGTGATAGGGTGCGGCGTTAATGAAAACGCATGGATGAAACGTTTTATTTGAAACTTAAATTTACCGAAGCCTCTAAATTCTTGACTATCACCCATAAACTCGGTCATGGTTGTTTGGTTTTCTAAGTTGACGCCATTAGTGACAATTTCATTGTTGCAAATGATGATGTCAATAAATAGTGGGTCATCATGTAGAGCAATTTCTAAACAGGCATTAAAGTCTTTGGGCAAGTCCAGGCTTTTATAAAATTGGCTGGGCGGATCACCTGCAATCGGTAAAAAGCCGAGGGACATTTTTTTTTGATCTGCAAATAACAAAACTTGTGGGTAATCTTTTTGTTCTATCCAGACTAATGCATGACTTAGATCCTCTTGAATATGAATAGCGGATAAATTTGCTAGTTTTATCTTACGTACTTGGATACCGAGTTCCGACAATAGAGAGTGATTCATCACATCGTCTAATTGCTTTTCTACGCAGGGAGAGTAAATAAAATATATTTTTTTCTGTAAAGGCATACTTTAAAGGTGCTTATCTAATCGAAAATAAGAGGATTGTTTACGCGTCTTGATTGCTGATTTCATTGCTGACATTGCTGTCAATAATTACGCTTTCATAAGCTTTATGGCCGATTCCTCTAAATAATCGACCCAAAATATCTGCGCCGGTAATAATACGTTTTTCCTTGCCCCAGACAAGCACGACATCATGTTCTATTTCGCCATCGTGATTTTTGTCCTTAGTCGCAGCGCCTCTAATATGCGGGATAATATCTCCCATTGGCGTATTCATATCACGAACAATTAAGGGTCTATGGCAGTAGTGATAGGGATCAAAAGGCTGGTCTATATCAAAAATGGCGGCGCGTAAAAAACCATCAGCATCCATGATTAAGCGTGGTTCATCATTCATATCTGTCAGGATTACCCAGTTATGCCCCGAAGCATTTATTTGTTGTAAGAAGGGGTCATTTGCCGTGCGCTCAAAGTTAGGCATAATCGGTAAATCTAAGGATACCGGTAATTTGATGATTGATTTCGGGTTAATCCGTTCACCTTCATTAGTCACACTGATGTCATCAATGGCAAGAAAATTAAGCGCACCTACGCCCTCAATATGATCAACATCGGCTTCTTCTGCTTCTATATGTTTGGAAATGAAAGAACGTAAATCTTTCTCGCGTAAATAATCAATGCCCTCTCTACCTAGCCATAAGTCGAGCATAATCGAGGATGTTTTAGCAACGGGGTAAAATAGAAATTGATAAAATCTTAAAACCGGTGCCAGCATAGAGGCCATACGTAATGCGTTACGCGAACCATAGGCTTGTGGAATGATTTCACCGAGAAAGGTAATGACCACCGTTGAAAAGATAAAGGCACTAATGCCGGTCAACAGCGAATTGGATAATAAGGTTAACAATACATTGATGCCAACATTGCCCCATAAAATAGTTGTTAATAAAAAGTTAGAATCCTGGCGCATTTTCAGGATGTTGACAGCGGCTTTATTGCCTTGGCTGACTTCTACTTCGAGTTGCAGGCGACTTAAAGAAAAGAAGGCCAAATTGAGTCCTGAAAACATGGCTGATTGCGAGATGCAAAATAAAATGCCAAACCATTGTAAGGTGACAATATCAACATATTGCGTTAAGAAAAAATTATCGAACATAAGTTACCTAATTATAAAAAAATTGTGGAATGCGGCGTTTGGAAAGAGGAATCACATCATAGATATGTCGTGAGCATTGGCTTTATTCTACAGCTTAGTCATATATAATGATCACAAGATTTTATCTTTGC
>JAIPFI010000192.1 GCA_021736705.1 Methylococcaceae bacterium
GTAACCCAGGGCCGGGTGGTTGGGGGGTTTGGTTGAAATACGCCGAGGCGGAAAAAGTGTTGTATGGCGGTGAGCAAGAAACCACGAATAACCGCATGGAGCTTATGGCGGCAATTCAAGCTTTAGAAATTTTAAAATATCCTTGTAATATTAAATTACATAGTGATTCTAAATATGTTTTACAAGGTATTACTGAATGGATGGATAATTGGAAAAAACGCGGCTGGAAAACAGCAGCAAAGAAACCAGTTAAAAATGAAGATTTATGGCGTCGTTTAGATGAAGCGATGCAAAAACACACCATAAATTGGACTTGGGTTAAAGGTCATTCAGGTAATCTTGGCAATGAAAAAGCTGATCAATTAGCGAATCAGGGTATAGATAGCTTATGATTTATGGTGTCCATTTTAAGGCGGTACGAATTAATAGGGGATACGCTTTAGTTATTTCCGAACCAGCTAAAGTCTTGCTCCTGCCTAATTTATTGTGTGGACTAGCGCACTTTGAGCTATTTAATATAGGTAATGAGAAGTAAGCAATAGACAAAATATCATGTGCTGTGGGAGTGGCTTTAGCCACAAATTTTACGTTATTTTATTTAAACTGAGGTTCAAATTATGCAACACTTATCCAAATCAATCGTCGTTTTACTTTTAACCGCGACCGCTAGCCTGTCTGTTTGCGCGCAATATAAGCCGATGAATATTAATGCCGGTAAGGACACAGATAAGCCTATGAATAAGGGCATGGATATGGGTATGTCTGAGGAAATGAAAGACATGCAAGCACAGGTCATTCAAAAATACCTATTGCAGCGCGATGAGCTGTCCGATCAAATACGCGATGAACAGGATGCAGCAAAAAAACAAGCATTGATGGCTGAGCAGTTGCAGCTAATCAAAGAACATGAAGAGTTAAAACGGACTATGAAAAAGAAAATGATGGAAAAGCATCATCAAAAAATGATGGGCAACAAAAGCATGAAGATGTAATTAATTAGACAGCTTGTGAAGCGTTTATTTTTTGCACTCTGGCCTAGTGACCCGACCAGAAAGGTAGTAGACCAGTTTAATCAAGCGCTTAAAGTACGGGATTTAAAAATAGTTAAGGCTGATAACTTACATGTAACCTTGGTTTTTTTAGGTAATGTAGATGCGCAGACTGAGCAAGTCATTAGACTGAAGGCTAGCGGTATTAGTGCTCAGCCTTTTATACAAAATTTTAATCAACTCGCTTTTTGGCATAAGCCGCGTATTTTGTGCTTATTAAGCCAGACAGTTGACCTGCAATTGTTAGTGCTGGTCGATGCTTTAACGCAGATAGCCAAGCAATGTGCTATCAAAATAGAAGATAGACCCTATCAGCCGCATATTACTTTAGCTCGAAAAGCACAGGCATTAATAGATATAAAGGCTCCAGCTATACAGTGGTCTGCGGATTCTTTTTACTTAGTTGAGTCGTGCAGTACATCTGAAGGTGTTCAGTATCGGGTAGTACAACGTTGGGAATTGGAGTGAAATTATGTCAGATTCATATCATATTGTTTGTCCGCATTGTCAGTCTATCAATCGTATTCTTGTTCAGCGCATGAGCGATAACCCTGTGTGTGGTCGATGTAAAAAATCTTTATTTACTCAGCATCCCATAGAATTAACTGCCACTACTTTTGCACGACATATTAGTCGTAATGACATTCCTGTACTGGTTGATTTTTGGGCGCCTTGGTGTGGTCCTTGTAAAATGATGGCGCCCGCTTTTGCTCAAGCGGCAGAGCAACTTGAACCACGGATTCGTCTGGCTAAAGTGAATACAGAAATAGAGCAAACATTAGCTGGGCAATACAATATCCGTAGCATACCCACTTTAGCGCTGTTTAAAAATGGTAAAGAAATAGCGCGCCAAGCCGGTGCAATGGCTAAAGCAGATATTATTCGTTGGGTAAATGCAAAAGTGTGAGAGGCTTAAAATGGCCGGAGTGTTAATGTTTTTTGCCCCTACATAATGAACTGTTATATTTTAAAAACAGAAAAAATTGATCGTTTACCCCAACCTAGAAGAGCCTAATTAGTATGGAAAAAATAGAAACAATATTAAACGAAATCAGCGCACAGGTCTGGGGGCCGGTTATGCTGGTTATGCTCTTAGGCATTGGGGTTTATTTAACTTTCGGTTTACGGTTTTTTACTTTACGTAGAGTTTTCTTTGCCATGGTCATACTTTGGCAGGGGCGAGTATCAGATAAAAAAGGCGATATTACGCCATTCCAAGCTTTGATGACCGCTTTATCTGCCACTATTGGGACTGGCAATATTGCTGGGGTTGCAACGGCAATTGCATTAGGTGGGCCTGGTGCGATCTTTTGGATGTGGATCACGGCATTATTTGGTATGGCGACGAAATATGCGGAAGCGGTATTAGCTATTAAGTATCGTGAGATTGATGATCAAGGTCAGTATGTCGGTGGGCCGATGTATTATATTAAAAATGGTTTGGGTCAGCGCTGGACTTGGCTTGCGAGTGCATTTGCTTTTTTTGGCGCTTTTGCCGCTTTTGGTATTGGCAATATGGTACAAGCAAACTCGGTTGCAGATGCAGTGCAAAGTCTGTTTAATATTCCGACCTTATATACGGCGATAGTATTAACTCTGCTCAGTGCTGTGGTCATTTTAGGTGGCATTCATCGCATTGCCGAAGTCGCCTCAAGCTTAGTGCCGATTATGGCGATAGCTTATATTGTTTGTTCTTTATGGGTTATTTTTGCTCATTTTCAAGGCATTCCTGACGCCTTAGCTTTAATTGTCAAAAGTGCTTTCACAGGAACCGCAGCGGTAGGTGGATTTGCCGGAGTCGCGGTTTGGGCGGCTATACGTTTTGGTGTGGCACGCGGTGTTTTTTCCAATGAAGCGGGGCTCGGTAGTGCACCGATTGCCCATGCAGCGGCAAAAACGAATAATCCTGTGCAGCAAGGTATGATTGCCATGTTGGGTACTTTTATCGATACCATTTTAGTTTGTACCATGACCGCTTTAGTGATTATTTTAAGTGGTGCTTGGTCTAGCGGCGCAAATGGTGCTGCCTTATCCAGTTTGGCTTTTTCTGAGAGTTTGCCGAATATAGGCAGTTATGTCGTAGTTTTTGGTCTAGTGCTTTTTGCGTTCACCACTATTTTAGGTTGGAGTTATTATGGCGAACGTTGCGCTGAATATTTATTCGGCACTACAGTGATATGGCCTTATCGTTTTCTCTGGTTATGTGCGATTCCGGTCGGCGCGATGAGTAAATTGACGCTTGTCTGGTTAGTTGCGGATATTCTCAATGGACTTATGGCTATTCCTAATCTGATCGCATTAATTTTATTAAGTCCTGTCATTTTTAGAGTGACCAAGCAATATATTGAGATAGAAAAAGCGGATTAGGCATAAGATTTTAATAGCTTAAACCGGAGTAAAAAAGCTTTAGCTTTTTTCATCAGATACAGCAATAGCAGTCCTTACAAGCGGGGAGAGTGACTTCAAAGCACAACATTCGTGGCTAGAAGCCACTCCTACAAAATGCAATTTCAGATATTATTTAAACTCATTTCAACCCTTTTTAAAACATAAAACCTTCAAACCTTTATCCTCTGCTTCAACATAAACCTCTGGCGGCTTAATTTCTTCAATATAGTGATAAGTTGGCGCTAATTCAGCCATATGCTCGAGCAAAAAATCGCGTTTTAATTCTGGCGCGTTTAAACATAGCATCAGTGTTGCATCTGCTGCCATAAACTGATCAAGCCGACGTAATATTTTGGGGTAATCACGGATAATATCGACACTACCTTTTTGTAAGGTCGGCGGATCGCAAATCAACAGATCAAAGGAGCCACGTTTTTTAAAACGACTGAAGGACTTAAAAATATCCAGTTTTTCAAAGCCTACCTGAGCCAGAGATTGCTGATTTAAGCGGTGATTCTCTCTGCCCACATTCAGCGCTGCACTGCTCATATCTACATTCAGAACAGATTGAGCATGACCGGCAATGGCCGCTACGGAAAAGCCACAAGTATAAGCAAACAAATTGAGCACGCGTTTATCTTGGGCATGCTCTTGCACCCAGCGACGGCCATTTTGCATATCCAGAAATAAGCCGGTGTTACGCGATTGGCCTAAAGAAAGATTAAATTGTAAATTATTTTCTATGATCGCCAGTTGAGTAATGGTTTCACCGCGAACAATATCAATCGGTCCGGATAATTCATGTCGGTGCTGCACTTGGACACTTTTGCAGTTCGGTAATTGAGTCAGCAAGTAATCAGCCAACGCTACAATGTCAGTATTCGGCTCAGGGGCAAATAAAGTAATCAAAGCAACCGGCGGCAGCCAGTCTACTGTGACATGATGTAAGCCGTCATACGCATGTCCACGCCCATGAAATAAGCGCTGAGCTTGTAATAAGGCTTGCGAGCTAGTTGGGATATGTAGGTGTGGGACAAGTTGTAGTAAATCAGACACGCGGGTGCTCTCTAAATTAACGGCTGATCAGTATATAGTAGATTTTACCGATGTATAAATAAGTTGGGTACGGACAATATACCGAAATTGTTCTCATGCGCGAGATAAGATAAATTTAACAGGGTGCTTAAAAATCGGGCATTCTGTGTAAGAATAGGCCGAGTATGGCTTACACATACATTTTAAATACTTATCGGAAACTTTTACTTATTAAAGAGATAAAAATGACAGACCCATTTACCTTGCTAGGAGCCGGTGTTACTTTCCTCGTGCTTATTGTTCTGATGTTACAGTTTTTCATGTTACAAAAAGTCAATAAACTGGACGATTCAAATGCCGAGCAAGTCAAAATCGAATTGATTCGACTACTGGAGCATAGCCAAGAAACCTTAAAAGAAGGCTTAAATGATTCACGTAAAGAATTACGTGAGGTAAGTAGTGATAATCGACGTGAAATGAATGACTTGTTTAAGGATTTTCAGGATACTTTATTAAAGCGAGTTACGGAAAATAGTGGTGAACAAAATCGCCAGCTAGATACCTTTAAAAGCGCTCTTAATGGGCTGTCAGAAAAGCTAATTAATAATTCGAATGACTTTAAACAAAGCGTTAGCTCTTCTTTTCAAAGTTCCAGTGACGCGCTGAATAAAAAACAAGATGAGTTTAGAGAAAAAACTTTAGATAAGCTTAACGATTTTGATGTCAGCATTAAAAATGATGCCAAGGAAAACCGACAAGAA
>JAIPFI010000008.1 GCA_021736705.1 Methylococcaceae bacterium
AACCGCTTGCACTTTCAGTGCTTACTTTAGTTGTAGCTGTTCCTTTAGATTTTTTAGAGTACAAGAATCCAGCAACCCCCAAAACGACGATAGCAAATAGTGGATTCATCGAAGGCTCTGCTTCTGCTCCTGTTGCGGCCTCAGCTGCGGCCTCTTCTTCTACTTTCTCTGTCCAAACAGCTAAAGTAATTGACTCATTATTTATATCTGCTTTTTTATGCTTATATTCTGTATCGTGATAAAGCACTTCTGGCTGAAAAGTAGCCGCTGGATAATTAGCATCCGGCTTTGTTTTCTCGCCTAAAGATGCACTTGAGCTCTTCGCCGAAGAAGAACCTTCATGCTTATAGTCTGCATCCTGGAATAAAACTTTGGGTTGAAAATCCGATGCTGGATAGTCATTCCCCGCCATTACAAGAGGACTTGCAAGGAATAAGGCAGTAAATATGCCTTTTTTGATATTATTTTTTTTCACGCAATTCACCTATATGTCGTAAGAAACGAAAGAAGCCACTGACGAAGTATAACCAATCAGTGACTCTTCGTAAATGAGAAGAAAAACCCCTCTATACGTTTTTTAGACTATAAAACTTCTTTTACAGTTTTAACAACGTTTTCAACTGTGAAGCCGAAATGCTTCATCAATACATCGCCCGGCGCAGATTCACCAAATGTATCAATACCGACAACACCACCTTCTAAGCCAACATATTTACGCCAGAAGTCAGTAACACCCGCTTCAATCGCAACACGTTTAACGCCAGGAATTAAGATACTATCTTTATATGCTTGATCTTGACGATCAAACACATTAGTAGATGGCATAGACACAACCCGAGCATTAATACCTTCAGCAGCAAGCGCTTCTTGAGCTTTAGCAGCTAAATCAACTTCAGAACCTGTTGCGATTAAAATAATTTGTACATCACCTTTTGCTTCTGATAATACATATGCACCTTTGCGCATTGCAGCAAAATCAGCAACATCATGTTTACGCCCCGGAATACCTTGACGACTTAATACTAAGCTAGAGGGGCCATCTAAACGTTCAACAGCAGCAGTCCAAGCAACAGCAACCTCAACAGAATCCGCAGGACGCCATACATCCATATTAGGGATATAACGCATTGCCGATGTATTTTCGATAGGTTGATGAGTAGGACCGTCTTCACCCTGACCGATAGAGTCATGAGTTAAAACCGCAACCGTACGAATTTTCATCAATGCAGCCATGCGGAACGCACTTTTTGCATAATCAGAGAACATATGGAATGTTCCACCGAATGGCATTAAACCACCGTGTAGCGCCATACCATTCATGATGGCATACATGCCGAATTCACGCACACCGTAAGAGATGTAGTTACCAGGCTCTTTACCGCTCACGTGTTTAAAGCTTGAACAGCTTGTTAAGTTAGAACCGGTTAAATCAGCAGACCCACCCAAGAATTCAGGTAGTATCGGTGCTAAGGCAGCAATTGTTTTTTGTGATGATTGACGAGAAGCTAATGATTCCGCTTTTTCGTTAGTATCAGCAATCATTGCATCAGTTGCTGCTTTCCAGTTTGCTGGTAATTCTTTTGCCATACGGCGTTTGAATTCTGCGGCTAATTCTGGAAATTCTTTTGCGTAGGCTGCAAATTTAGCATCCCAAGCAGATTCTTTTTCAGCACCTGCAGCTTTAGCATCCCAACCTGCATAAACATCAGCAGGAATTTCAAAAGGAGCAGAAGTCCACCCTAACTCTTTACGAGTTAATGCAACTTCTTCGTCACCTAATGCAGCACCGTGACAGTCATGGCTTCCAGATTTATTTGGTGAACCGAAACCAATGATTGTTTTACAACAAATCATAGAAGGCTTATCTTTAACAGCTTTTGCTAGAACAATCGCTGCATTAATTGCATCAGCATCATGTCCATCTACAGAGATAACGTGCCAACCGTAAGACTCAAAACGTCTAACGGTGTCATCTGTATACCAACCATCGATATGTCCATCAATAGAGATATTGTTATCATCCCAGAAAGCAATTAAATTACCTAGACCCCATGTACCTGCTAAAGAGCAAGCTTCATGAGAAATACCTTCCATCAAACAACCATCACCTAAAAATACATAAGTGTGGTGATCAACAATATCATGTCCAGGACGATTAAATTCGTTAGCTAATAACTTTTCAGCCATAGCAAAACCAACACCATTAGTTATGCCTTGACCTAGAGGACCTGTGGTTGTTTCAATACCAGGCGCATAACCATACTCAGGGTGACCCGCACATTTTGAGTGTAATTGACGGAATGTTTTTAATTCATCCATAGGCAGGTCGTAACCTGACAAATGCAATAATGAATAAATTAACATGGATCCATGACCATTCGATAATACGAAACGGTCGCGATCCGACCATTCTGGATTCGCTGGATTATGTTTTAGGTGATCATTCCATAATACTTCGGCGATATCCGCCATACCCATAGGTGCACCAGGATGACCTGATTTTGCTTTTTGAACAGCATCCATGCTTAAAGCGCGTATGGCGTTCGCAAGTTCTCTACGCGAAGACATATTGTTCTCCAGAGTTTTTTTAAATTATTAAACGAAAAATAGACATGGGATTTCTTCATGTCTATTCTATAAATTCTATCTAGCAACAAAAAAAACGAGCAGCAAAGCCACTCGTTTTTTTTTGCTATTCCATGTTAGCGTGTCTTTCTCTCATTATTTCTTCTGGAATACCTTTCTCATGAATAATATGAGAAATAGTTGATTCCAAAAATAACAATGTTGACAATTCAAATACAGTTCCCATTGGCATCCCTTTTACTTTGGCATACATTTCAGGAGTACCAATCTGGAACACACCATCAGCTAAATCGCCGATAGTTGAATCGCTTTTTGCAGAGATCAACATAATATCAGCGCCAACATCTTTCGCTTTCTTTGTAAAGGCAATTAATTGCTCAGTCTCACCAGAGCCTGAAATAATAATTAATAAATCACCTTGTTTAATGCTTGGCGTAACAATTTCACCTACAACACTAACATTGTAACCACTGTGCACTAATCTCATGGCAAAAAAGTTACCTACAAGCTTAGAACGACCAGCACCCGCTAGAAAAATACGATTTGCTTTATCAAGCATCGCCGTCAACTTCTCATCATACGAATCATCAGTTGCAGCCAAAATACTTGTTAATTTATCTACGACAAGTTGTTGATGCATAATATTAACCCTTATGCAGCGTCAACTAATTCACGAATTTCACGAGCCGCTTCAGCAGGAGATGCTGCACCGTAAATAGCCGCACCAACAACAATAATGTCTGCACCAGCACGAACTACGTCTTGAACTGTTGCTTGGTTAATACCACCAGCAACAGAAATACGGACGTTTAGACCTAAATCAGCAATTAACGCCAAGTCATTGAAAGGTGTGTGACCTGCCGCTTGCGCATCAAGACCTGTGTGTACACCAACAATTTGTGCGCCAGCTTCTACAGTTGCACGTGCAACAGCGGCTTTATCATCAACATTGATTAAATCAATTTGAGCTTCTGCGCCATAAGCGTTTGCAGCAGCAATAACACCTTTACAAGTTGCTAAACCTGAAACACCCAATACTGTACAGATATCTGCACCAGCTGCATAAAAAGGAGTTGCTTCATATTCGCCAGCATCCATTGTTTTAAGATCAACTAATAACAATTTGTTTGGAAATCTAGCTTTTAATTCTTTTACTAAGTTAATACCATTGTGCTTGATACATGGTGTACCGATTTCGAAGATATCAATTGATTCAGCTACTTGCTCAGCAAGTGCGATAGTTGCGTCGAAATCTAAAGAATCTAATGCCATTTGAATTAATGGTGTTGCCATGTTATGTACTCCGATTTAGTTATAATTTTATTACATACTTTTATTTTTATGCGAACAGAACTTTAAATC
This sequence comes from Methylococcaceae bacterium, assembly GCA_021736705.1. GTDB lineage: Bacteria > Pseudomonadota > Gammaproteobacteria > Methylococcales > Methylomonadaceae > Methyloprofundus. The sequence continues at coordinate 3,949 of JAIPFI010000008.1, forward strand.
AGAAAGCAGGCTTATGTCAAATCATAATCTGTCAGTTAAACCATTAAAAACCTTCTGCTTATTCTATTCGTTCCCTACTTTAAGCTTCGCTTAATTCTATAATTGTGCAATCTATTTTACATACATCCCTTAATTAACAATGACTAACCCTTCTTTTTTGAAGCAGTTTATTAATTTTTAGTAAAATCTCTTAAACACTAAAAAAAGAAATTATCCCTTTCTTTAATTCTTTTTATCCGCATAGGCTATATACTCAAAAACAGCGACAATTTTACTAACACCAGCAACATTTTGTACTGCTTCTGCTGCGGCTATTCCCTCTTCCTCATGCATGAGCCCCATCAAATACACAACTTTATTTTCCGTAATCACTTTAACGCGCGCCGCATCAAACCTCGCCCCCTTTTTTACTTCAGCTGCTAACGCATCTTTAACTTTGAGCGTGATTAATGCATCATTACTGCGCGCCTGCATAGTCGATACAGGGGCAAGTACCATTTCATTATGAACCAGTTTTACACCAGAAATAACACGTATATTGGCAATTATTTTTTCTCGTATAGCCTCAGACTCTGCCTCGCCTGTTATTAACACTTTACCATTATAAGAACTGACATTATAGTGCGCATGCTCTTTCACATCTTCTAAAGCATGTAACTCTATGAACGCAGTATCTTCAATGCTCTCATCTAAGGTAATAACAGCACTACTTCGCCCATCATGCAAGAGAGCAAACTCTGTTAACTCAGTCCGGTGATGAGCTTGACCACTACAGCCTGCCAAACTAAAAATAAATAACAACGCGAAACTTAATTTCATAACAATTGATTACCAAATAACTGTGTATCGATCAAATCACACAAACAATGTGTAATTAAAAGATGAGATTCATGAATTCTTACCGCAGACTGACTAGGCACACAAAGGCATACATCGGACTCATGCAATAAAGCAGACAACGATCCCTCATTTTCCCCGTTAAGCAATATTACCGTCATTTTTTTATCATGCGCCGCATTAATTAACTTCACCAGATTTAGGCTACTTTCTTCCGTAATATAAAGCAATAACACATCAGATGCCTGCCCTAATGCTCGTAATTGCTTAGCAAAAACATCATCATAATGTTGAGTGCTTGCGATTGCCGTGATCATTTGCACATCATTTACCAACGAGATTGCAGGTAATGACGGCCTTTCTCGCTCATATCGATTAACCATTATGGCTGCAAAATGCTGAGCATTTGCAACCGATGCACCATTACCACAACTCAATACTTTTTTATCTGCCAATAAAGCATTAACAATTTGCTGTGCAGCAAATTCGATTAACTCGGCCAATTCACTCAAGATAAGTTGTTGTGTTTGAATACTTTCTGTAATTTGATGACTTATATTTGCTTGCAGACTCATATTTTAAAACGCATTTTTTACCCATTGAGGAGAAGTATCTCCTGTTATTGCTACAACATCAAACCTAATTGGCTGATCAACTTTTTTTGCCACAATATAATGCTTAGTCGCTGCTATAATTCGTGCTTGCTTAGTCGAAGTAACACTCTCCAACGCACTACCGTAACGCACATTTTTTCGATACCTTACTTCAACAACGACTAAAACACCCTTTTCATCCATAAGTAAATCTAACTCCCCCCATTTACACCAGTAATTACGCGCCACCAAAGTTTGCCCTTGCTGCAAAAGAAAGCTCAAAGCCCGATCTTCATAAAGACCTCCTTTTTCTATTGAACTTATTTTAGTACGCACTTGTCTCTTCTTCCGAATTTAAAGTCGGGAACTCTTTCTCTAACAAAGTTTTTGATGTGACATCCTCAAAGCCTGAAGACATATTTTCTACCGTATCAATTAACATTACCTCACCTTGTTTAAATTTCGCACATATCAATCGACGCTCGATTCGATTAGCTGCATTTAATGACAAACTTCCTGTAGCACCTTGGTAGTCTATCGAGTCCAGCGTATTTAAGTATGGAACCAAATTATATGCATCAATACCAAACGCTATTAAGCTTAAAAAGCTATCTGGAAATTGTTGCCATGTCTGTTGCAACGTGCGCATATCTAAGTCACCGTGATAAGCTTGCTCAAATAACCAAGGAATACTACAGAAACGAACACCTTCCAAATCAATATCTTGTTTTGGCGCAGCCTGTCCGCTATAAATTCTTGACAATCCGTACACAGGGATAGACCCAGCACGATTATGATAAAACTGCGGATTAATTAAACGCGCCACTTTGCTGGGCGCAACCATGAAGATAACATCAACATCTTGTCGCCGAGACGGATTAGATTCAATATTAGCAACAATTTTAGACAGCATCTGAATACGATACTGACTTTCATTTATATTTAACAACTGTTTAACTGGAAAACTAAAATCCTTCGCGCTCGAATCAAAATGTTGAACTGCCAACACATGTCCGTCTAAATCACGCCATGCATTTTCAAAATAGGCCGTTAAACGCTTGCCATCTGTCGTATTTGGGGCAAGGATAATGGCATTTTTATGTCCTTCAGAGCGTGCTTGATTAGCCGCCTGTCGCACCTCATCAAGAGGACTTAAAGCAAATTGATATAAATTCGCCTTAGATAACCCTTCCACATAGTTTAATGCTAAAACAGGCACCGAAAGAGCCACACTCTGAGCCAATTGACGTATCAATTGCTTATTAAGTGGCCCTATAATTAACTGCGCCCCGCCCGCAACAGCCTCTTGATAAAGCGCTACAATGTCTTTACTTTGAGTATCATAAAATTGCAAATTAGGGTGTTGCGCATCATGCTCGTGTTGATTATAAGCCGCCATAAGACCTTCTTTGATAGCTTGTGCGTGCGTAGCATAAGGCCCTGATTCCGGTAAAAAAACTGCAATTTCGTTAATATCATCAAGACTCACTGTAGCGGTTTCAGTAACAATAGTAGCTGAGTTATCGGAAACAGCAAAATAACCTGATGCAATCAGTAATTGACCGGGGTGCTGAGGATACTCCTTCATCCACCCATCTAATGCCAAATTAAATCCTGACGAGCCTTTATTAAATTTTCGCATAATGCTAGCCAGCTCAAGCCAGCCAGAATAAATATCATAGCGCTGCAAACTTAACTGGCGCTCCAGCACATCAGGCGGCAATAAACCCAGCACCTCTAAAATGGATATATTATTTTGCATTTTTTCAATGCCAAGAAAATAAGTATCCAAAATAATTCGCTCGCGTACACTAGCCTCTAGCTGACCCGTTAATGTAAAAGCAAACGCGCGCGCACTTCGATACTCAAGCTGTGCATCTCTAGTCAATGCAGAAGGCTGAATTAACTGTAGCCGATTAACCGCTAGCTCTGCATTGCCTGCATTTAAATATATTTGTGCATAGAGTAAATATAACTGATTGCGCTGAGCTAAATTCAATTCGGCAGGCTTAATTAAATCCGCAAACATTTCTGACTGCTCATCAAAACCAATTTTAAATAAAGCGTGCGCGGCTCGTAATCGAAAAACACTTTGTTGCACAGACGGGCGTTCCGCTAACTTTTGATATAACGTAGCGGCCTGTTCATATTCCCCTAAAGAGTACAGTTTGTCGGCTTGCCGTGCTATGCTATTTTGCGGCTCAGTGGTTAGCAATCTATCCCCTCTAGTTTGAGATGTACAACTGACCATTAAGAGCATACATAGAAACAGGCTCAGATCAATATATCGCTTCATAAATAACTCGCCTAATAATATCCCTGATATACACCGTCATTACCACCTGCTATCTTTATCAAGTAAAAACTATAGATAATCTGCTCCATTTTTGAAACCAAATACTAGAGTAATGATACTATAAAGTTATCTTTCACTTATACTCTAGGACTTTAAAATGCCCGATCAATATGGCACGTTATATGTTGTCGCAACCCCTATTGGTAATTTAGCTGACTTTAGCTTAAGAGCAATCGAAACACTAAACCAAGTTGACCTTATCTGCGCAGAAGATACCCGACACGCTCGGACATTATTGCAACACCACGGCATTACAACACATTGCATCGCACTCCATCAACACAATGAAGACCATGCTGCCCAAGGAATAATCGCGAAAATCCAGCAAGGTATGTCCATCGCCATCATTTCCGATGCAGGTACACCTTTAATTAGCGACCCTGGCATGCCTTTAGTTGCTTTAGCCCATGCATCCAATATCAAGGTATCACCTATACCCGGAGCTTGCGCGTTAATCGCTGCACTATCAGCTTCCGGTCTCCCTGTTACCCAATTTTCTTTTCTGGGGTTTATACCGAGAACTTCCAGCGCACGCCGCCATTTATTTAATGAGAAAAAGAACAACACAGAAACGTGGGTATTTTATGAATCATGCCACCGCATTGCCGACTGCATAACCGATTTAGCAAGCGTGCTACCAGCTGATCGCATCATCGCTGTTGGACGCGAAATAACCAAAATGCACGAAACCATTATAAAATCGACTTTACAAGACATGCTCGCGCTTATCGAAGCAGACAGTAACATGAGGCGCGGTGAGTTTGTAGTCATGATAACCGGTGCTGTTATTGATAAAAAGGAAGAAGAATTAACTGAACAACAACTAAAAACACTTAAAGCTCTACTGCAAGAATGCTCCATAAAAACAGCCGTCAATTTGGCCGTAGAAATCACTGGGGTTCGTAAAAAACTACTCTATCAAACAGCCTTAGAATTATCATCAGACAATCAAAAATAACGACTTCGTCTCAATTCAGCTATAATAAACCCAGAGTTGGTCAGGCAGTCGCTTTTTTACTTTGCAATACAAGTAAAACAGAGGAAAGTCCGGGCTCCAAAGGGCAAGGTACCAGATAACTCCTGGGGGGCGTGAGCCTACGGAAAGTGCAGCAGAAAATAAACCGCCTGACTCTTAGGAGTTAGGTAAGGGTGAAATGGTGCGGTAAGAGCGCACCGCGTGACTGGTAACAGAAGCGGCATGGTAAACCCTACCTGGAGCAAGATCAAATAGAGGAGCTGACTCGTGGCCCGCGGGGCTCCTGGGTAGATTGCTTGAGCCATAAGGTGACTTATGGCCTAGATGAATGACTGTCCTCGACAAAACCCGGCTTATCGACCAACTCTACTTTTTATAGGATCGAAATAAATAAAACCCTTATACCGTTTATCTTTAATTGATTGATAGACACAGGAAAGCACTTAAAATGATTATTCTAGCAATAGTAAGTTTATAAGCACTAAAGTCCAAAATTTTGACTTATTCCTGCCTCTAAAACCTCTTTAATTAGCCAAGACACTCATTGCCTATGATTTCTACAACACAATCTAGCAACCCTATTCTTGCTTTACTCCATCTATGCCACGTACGTAGCTATCCTGCTAAAACCACAATTATTCGCCCTGGCGATAAAGGCGATCGCTTGCATTTCATCATCGAAGGCTCGGTCAGCATTTGTGCTGAAGATGAAGAGGGTCATGAACTGATTTTAGCCTATCTAAATAAAGATGAATTTATTGGTGAAATAGGCATATTTAAAGGCGCAGAAATTCGGCACGTAACAGTGAAAACACGCACACCTTGCAAGTTAGCAGAAATTGGTTACGCTCGATTACATCATGCCCTAAAAAATGAACTTGCAGATCAAGCCGTTGATTTACTCCATCTCTTCGGCGAACAGCTTGCCAACCGCCTACTTATCACTAGCAGAAAATATTGTGATCTAGCTTTTATGGCAGTTGAAGGTCGTATTGCACGCGCCCTATTAGACTTAACTAAAGAACCCGACGCCATTACTCATCCGGACGGCATGCAATTACATATTACCCGCCAAGAAATTGGCCGCATTGTCGGCTGCTCCAGAGAAATGGTCGGTAGAGTACTGAAAGAAATGGAAGATAAAGAGCTTATTTCAGCACACGGTAAAACCATTGTGGTATTTGGTTCAAGGTAAACTGCATTCATGATAGACAAACCAATAAGCCTTCTCAAAAGAAAGCCGTCTAATATCCAACGATTTATAAATCAGTTTTCGCCATTTCCAACAGTTCACGCGCTTGCTCATCGGCATGATAAGAAGAACGCACCATCGGTCCGCTCGCAACCTGTTTAAAGCCTAAGTCTCTAGCCAAAACAGCATATTCATCAAATTCTGCTGGCGTAATATAGCGCTGCACCGCCAAATGCTCGGTACTAGGCTGCAAATATTGACCTAAAGTTAGAATTGAACAGTGATGCGCACGTAAATCTCGCATAACTTCCAGGACCTCTTCTTGCGTTTCCCCTATACCCAGCATCAGCCCTGATTTTGTCGGCACATGAGGCAATACCTCATGATAAGCCTGTAATAAATCTAAAGACTGATGATAGTCAGCTCCAGGTCTCGCTTGTTTATACAATCTTGGAATAGTTTCTAAATTATGATTAAACACATCCACTGGGGTCTCTTGCAAAAGATCCAACGCGCACTGCACTCGACCTCTAAAATCAGGCACTAAAATCTCTATTTTAGTTTGCGGAGATTGCTCACGAATGGCCGTCACACAAGCCGCAAAATGCCCTGCTCCGCCATCTCTTAAATCATCGCGATCCACCGAAGTAATAACCACATATTTAAGCGCGAGTTCTTTTATTGTTTTAGCCAGATTAATTGGCTCATCAAGATCCAATTGCAATGGCTTTCCGTGCGCTACATCACAGAAAGGACAGCGCCTTGTGCATATATCGCCCATAATCATAAATGTCGCTGTACCTAAGCTAAAACATTCGTTTAAATTAGGGCAGGCCGCCTCTTCACAGACGCTATGCAATTTATTTTTACGTAAGGTTTTTTTTATATGAGTAATATCTTCATTTGCCGTTAATTTAATGCGAATCCATTCAGGCTTACGCAAAACCGTCTCTGCTTTTTCGACCTTGATAGGAATTCTAGCGAGCTTGTCCGCATTACGCTGATGTGTTTCTGGAGTGCCGCGTGATGGTGCTTGAATAGAAGCCATAAAATTATTACCGATAAATTGTTTGACGTTTAAACTTTAAAGTACACGACTTAAACGCAATAAAAGACCACAGAGACATTAACAAGCTGATGAATCTAAAGCTTGAATAATAGAATGAACAACAGGTACCGCCAATTCAGAAGTATTAATACGCACCCCTTGATCAGCTAGCTGAGTTACTTGCAGCCCTTGATAACCACAAGGATTAATATAACGAAAGGGAGACAAATCCATACAATTATTGAGGCTCAAGCCATGATAGCTAGAACCTTTTTTAATGCGTAAACCGACTGAACCAATTTTTTCACCCGCGATATAAACACCCGGAGCATCGGGTTTTGCTTCAGATTTCAGACCATACTGCGCCAGCGCATCAATCATTGCTTGCTCCAAAATGCTCACTAACTGGCGCACGCCTAATTGCCGGCGCTGAATATCGATTAAAGTATAAACCACCAATTGCCCAGGACCATGATAGGTGATTTGCCCTCCTCTATCGGTATTTACTAGAGGTATATCAGAAGTCTGCAATAAATGCTCAGGCTGGCCATTTAAGCCTTGAGTAAAAACCGGCTCATGCTCAACAATCCATATTTCATCCGCCGTGTCTTGATCTCTGGATAAAGTAAAATCCTGCATCGCCTGCCAGCAGCCTTGATACTCTTGACGCCCCAAGCGACACAATTTAATATTCATAACGCTTCACTTGAGTGATAAATACTTTAAGAAAACTTTGCGCATAAGCCTACATTTTCCCAATTAAATCAAATATTAGCTCACTACTGGCCAATAAGCGAGTTATCGAACCTTGCCGCTGTGCAATGCTATCTTTTCGCACAACGCACCTAAACCTCGCCCCATTTCAAAACACACCGACAATAATTCAAAAAACTCGGATAGAGATTGATTTTTTTTCATTGCTCACAAAAACATCAAATTACATGGTAATCAAAACATCAGTACAGGCAGTCAAATCCATATAAACCAAGTCCAGTTGCGCTTTACTTTGAGCTTCGACCATGACTGTTACAGAAATATATTTACCACCCTTACTCTCACGCGTTTTCACAGCCGCCTCACTCAAATCACTGACATGACGACGCACTATTTCAACCACAATAGCTTCAATATTAGGTATATTTTTACCCATCGCTTTAATTGGAAACTGGCAAGGAAACTCAAAAGGCGTATCATGCTCTAGCTCTGTCATACAACAACCCGCTTATATTCTTGAAACAATGTGTTCATTGCTTGCCATACAGAACCTACCTGACCATTACCGACAGGCTCATGATCCAAAATAGTCACAGGTAAAATTTCCCGTGTTGAACTGGTCAACCAAATTTCACTTGCCTGCTGCAAAGCATCCAATGAAATAACATCTTCTTCGATCTGTATATGATTGGCTTTTGCTAAGTAAATAATCACATCACGCGTAATGCCAGGCAGAATTTCATTGGTTTTTGGTGGTGTAATTAATACCCCATCAATGACTGCAAAAATATTACTGGCGGCACCTTCTGTCGCATAGCCTTCTTTAATCAAAATAGCTTCAGCACTACCTTCATCTATCGCTTTTTGGCGCAATAGAATATTAGCCAATAAAGTTGTTGCTTTGATATTACATAATTGCCAACGCACATCATCCAAGGTAATTGCTTGTACACCCTGCTCGCGTGCAAACGGAGCGATCGGATTACACATCGCGAATATCGTCGGTGTACAATTTAATGGAAAACCATGATCTCTTTTATCAGCAACACCACGAGTAATTTGCAGATAAATATATTGCGCATCACCTTCAATTAACAAGGGTTGAAAAATTTCCAACCATTGTTCAGTCGTATAAGACACCGCTAAGCGTATTGCCTTCAAGCCATCATTTAAACGCTGCAAATGGGCTTCCAAACAAAATAATTCACCCGCATAAGCGGGAATCACCTCATACACACTATCACCAAACAAAAAACCACGATCCAATACTGAAATCTTTGCTTCCGCTAGAGGCAGATATTCGCCATTTAAATAAACATTTTTCTCGTGCATTATCTTACTTTATTAACATTAAGGCTGAATCATAAGCACGTCGCAAAAAACCACCTTGTTCAATGGCATTCAATGCAATTAGCGGCTTAGAAGTAATTATTTTATCGCGCAACATAACATTAACCACCCCCAAACTATCGCCTACCTTTATAGGCGCTAATGGCTTCAGATCAACATTAGTGGTCGCTTTCATTTCCTTATAATGACGTCTGGAAACGGTAACGTACATATCCTCCGCTAAACCCAAATTAACAACATCACTTGCGCCTTTCCAAACTCTAGCTGTGGTTAGAACGGTATTGGCATCATAAAGTTTATGCGTTTCATAGAAGCGAAAACCGTAATTCAATAAAGTCTGGCTTTCATCTGCACGAGCACTTGTACTTTTAGTACCTAAAACGACAGAAATCAGACGCATATCGTCTCGTTTCGCTGAAGCAACCAAACAATATCCGGCGGCTTCAGTATGCCCCGTTTTTACGCCATCAACAGACTCATCACGCCACAATAAAGTATTCCTATTTTTTTGTGTAATGCCATTATAAGTAAATTCTTTTTCCTTATCCCAGCGATAATACTCAGGAAACTCATTAATTAAAGCACGTGCTAACAAGGCAAGATCTCGTGCCGTCGTATAATGCTCATTAGGTGCAGGCAAACCCGTTGCATTAACAAAGTGAGTATTAGTCATGCCGATTCTTTGCGCTTGCTGATTCATCATCTCAGCAAAAACTCTCTCATCACCTGCAATATGCTCGGCAATGGCGACACTAGCATCATTACCCGATTGAATCACAATCCCCTTAAGCAAATCTTCCACTCTTACTTGTTTATTAACTTCAATAAACATTTTTGATCCAAGTGTGCGCCACGCTTTATCACTAACTGTTACCATTTCGTCGAGACTTAAACGCTTATTTTTAAGTTCGCGAAAGACCACATAAACGGTCATAATTTTTGTTAGACTGGCAGGCGGTAACACCACATCAGGATTACTCTCGGCGAGAATACGCTGACTATCCGCATCCAATAAAATATAACTACTTGCCGCTAAACTTGGTGCCGCAGGAATAAGAATATCGCTTTCCGCATTAACTTGCGTAAAGGGTATAAAGAAAAAAGCCAAGAAAGCTAATTTTAGAACTAATGAATAATTAATAGACATTTTCAAATACATAAGCAAAAAAGTTAAACAATTAAAAAAAGGACACGGTTATGAAAGCAACCAAAGAAAAGTAAATGATACGACCATGACTATTATTTCGGGTACACCTTCAAAAGGCTTATTCTGAAATAAAATGACTATTATAGATACCTATATTTTTTATTTTTTCGACAATTTCATCGGCCTCCGTAACTGAATTAATTGGCCCTACCTGTACTTTGTAAACAATACGTTCCGGTGTTTGACTGCTAACAATTCTACTGGTCGTCAATAGCAATCTAGAAAATCGTTGTTGTAAAGTCAGTGCATTTTTCTGCTCACCAAATGCACCTATTTGCAAGTAAACATGCTTAGCATCGGCTATGGCTACATCACCATTGACTTCACCAGGAAGAACGGCAACGACTTCAACAAAGCCAGTGCCCGGCCTTTCTACTCCGAGTTTAGCCGCTGCTACGTAAGATAAATCAATAATCCTATGATCATAAAAAGGCCCGCGATCATTAACTCTAACAATAATAGTTTGTTGATTTTCTAAATTAGTGACTCGCACATAACTTGGAATAGGCAAGGTTTTATGCGCCGCAGTCATCGCAAACATATCATAATCTTCACCGGTTGCCGTTTTATGCTGATGAAACTTAGTTCCATACCAAGATGCAATTCCTTGTTGTCTATAGCCTTTATTCGTTGGCAATACATAGTACTCTTTACCTAGCACCGTATATTGCTTAGGGTTAACAATGCTAGACCAAGGTTCATACTGAGGTATTGCATCAGGTATAGCGTTTATATCGATGTTGATTTGATCAGGTCGACCATCATTAACAATAAGCTCTTCAAACTTTGTAGTTTTGTCTTCCGTTGAACAAGCTGTCAATAAGCTAATGCCTAACATCAATAAAACCAGTTTATTCATGATTCGCGGCTCTATATTGCTGTTTAATTTCGGCACTTAACTGATAAACAGCCATGGCATAAAGCGGACTATGGTTATAACGAGAAATGACATAAAAATTTTCCAAACCAGCCCATACCTCATCACCATTTTCTTGCTCAAAACTTAACAGCTTAACATGAGTTTGCTGATCCAGCTCCTCAGGCACTTGCACACCTGCGGAGAGTAATTGTTTAACCGTCATATCTGGTTTCAAGTCTTGACTCATAGTCAGCATTTTCTTATATTCAGCGCCATTGACTTGCACAGGAAAGGCAATATCTTGCCCTGCTTGCCATTTATGTCGTGAAAAATAATTTGCTACGCTAGCAATCGCATCTGCTGGGTTATGCCAAATATCACGCCTCATATCACCTTCAAAATCGGCGGCATAATGCCGATAACTACTCGGCATAAATTGCGGCATCCCCATCGCCCCAGCATAAGAACCTACAGGCTCCAATGGATTCATTTTTTCTTCACGGCATAACAACAAAAATTGCTCTAATTCACTCAAGAAAAACTGACTTCGCTTTGGATAATCAAAAGCTAAGGTTGACAAAGCGTCAATGACACGGTGACCGCCAGTATGCTCACCATATGAGGTCTCCACACCCATAATAGCCACAATAATTTCTTCAGGCACATCATAGCGTTGCGCGGCAATCTCTAAGCTAGCTTGGTTAAGCTGCCAAAATTTAACACCGCCTTGAATACGTGAATCACGCATAAATATTTTTCTATATTTATGCCATGGCATGCCCTCTGCTGGCTTAGTCATCGTCTCAATAATATTAGGTTTGATTTCTACAGATTGAAATAGCTTAACTAATACAACGGACTCAAACTGATGTTGATCGACCATTTTACTAATGAATTGCTGCACGGCGACTTTATCTTCTATCCCTGCCTGCGCAAAAGGACTTATTACCAAGGATAAAAAAATGAGACTAGAAATTAACAGCTTGTGCATAATTATTGTGGGGAAGGTTGATAAATATAAATGACGGTTTCTTGCTCTAAAATTGAATGATATTTTTTGCGCCGCACCAAAAATCCAATCCGAGAAGATATATTAAAGGAAAATATCAGGTTACATTAACTGCGCTCCGCTAGATAATGCAACCCAAACTACAGCTATTTTTTTACATACAGATCAGTAATCGTACCCGTTACCATTTCAGCAGCGAACGCAAAGGTCTCTGAAAGCGTTGGATGCGCATGAATGGTTAAACCGACATCTTCTGCATCCGCACCCATTTCTAAAGCTAACACCGCTTCCGCAACCAATTCACCGGCATTAGGCCCAACCATTCCAGCCCCTAAAATACGCCCTGTTTCAGGATCACAAAGCATTTTAGTTAAACCTTCATTACGGCTTAAACTTAAAGAACGACCACTTGCTGCCCAAGGAAATGCACCTTTTTCATAAGGAATACCTTGTTTTTTAGCTTCATTTTCAGTTAAGCCCATCCATGCCACTTCTGGATCCGTATAAGCCACCGATGGAATAGTTAAGGCATCAAAAGCTGATTTATGTCCGGCCGTTACTTCCGCAGCAATCTTACCTTCGTAAACTGCCTTATGCGCTAACATCGGTTGCCCGACGATATCGCCAATTGCATAGATATGCGACACATTGGTTTTTTGCTGCTTATCAACAGGAATAAATCCCCATTCATTGACCTGCACGCCTGCTTTATCGGCATCAATTAATGCACCATTTGGCTTACGCCCAACCGCGACCAAGACTTTATCAAACAATTCTGGCTCAGGCGCTTTATCTCCCCCAAAAGTGACCAATAAACCCTCATCTTGCGCCACAATACTTTCTACTTTAGTTTTCAACCAAATATTTTTGTATTGCTTTTTAATATGACGGTGTAATGGCGTGACTAAATCTTTATCGCAGCCAGGAATAATCTGATCCATCAATTCTACAACACTGATTTCAGAGCCCATCGCATGATAAACCGTAGCCATTTCTAAGCCGATAATACCGCCACCGACAACTAATAATTTCTTAGGTATATCCTCGATATTCAAGGCATCGGTTGAATCCATTAAACGCGGATCATCATTTGGAAACGGTGGTATTTTGCTTGCTGTAGAACCGGCCGCAATAATCGCATTATCAAAAGTAATTTGCTGCGTACCCGTATCATTAGTCACTTCCAACCCATTGGCCGAAGTAAATTTGCCCAAGCCTTGCACGACCGTCACTTTACGCTGTTTGGCTAAACGCGCCAAACCACCATTTAAAGTGCTGGTAATACCCTCTTTCCAGCCTCTGATTTTATCTAAATCAAATTCAGGTTTACTAAAGCTTAAACCATGCTGCTCAAAATGCTCTGCTTCATGCACGATTTGCGCAATATGCAATAAAGCTTTCGATGGAATACAACCGACATTTAAACAAACACCGCCTAATACGGGATACCTTTCCACCAATACCACTTGCTTACCTAAATCAGCCGCACGAAAAGCAGCGGTATAACCACCAGGGCCACCACCTAAAACTAAAACTTCTGCGTGTATAACATCTGTCATTTTATTGCCTCAATTACAGTAATAAGCGACGAATATCGCTGAGGTATTTAATCAATGTCGCCATAAAACGTGCGCCTTCGGCACCATCAATCACACGGTGATCGTAAGTTAAATCCAACGGCAACATCAATTTAGGCTCAAATTCGGAGCCATTCCATACCGGCTTCATTTCTGAGCGTGTCACACCTAAAATAGCGACTTCAGGTGCATTAACAATAGGCGTAAACGCTTTACCACCAATACCGCCTAAGCTAGAAATAGTAATACAACCGCCACTCATATCAGTGGGCAATAACTTACCATCACGCGCTTTTTCGCTAAGAACATTTAAGTCACGCGTTAATTCTGCAATCCCTTTTTTATCGACATCCTTTAATACAGGCACAACCAAGCCATTCGGTGTATCAACCGCAATCCCGACATTAAAATACTTTTTCAGAATTAACGACTCACCATCTGGCGACAAAGAGCTATTCACTGTTGGAAATTGCTGCATCGCGGCAACTAAAGCTTTAACAATAAAAATCAGACCTGTGACTTTGATATCCGCTGATTTATCTGAATTTAACGCCTTACGGAAAGCTTCCATTTCAGTAATATCCGCTTCATCATGATAGGTCACTAACGGTAAATTCAACCATATACGACTTAAATTCTTGCCGGTTAAGCGTTTAATTTTACTCAGTTTCTGCTCTTCGATTTCACCAAATTTACTGAAATCAACTGCAGGAATGGGCGGAATACCCGCGCCACCCTGCACTGCACTTGCAGCAGCACCCGAAGCCATAACTTGTTTAACGAAGTTTTTCACATCATCTTTTAAGATACGACCTTTACGTCCGCTACCCTGGGTTATTTGAGTAATATCTACACCCAATTCACGCGCGAATAAACGCACGCCTGGTGTAGCATGAGCTGATTTACCTGAAGTGTTTGACGCAACAATTGGCACATGAGTGACAGCTACAGTTTTTTGAGCTACAACTGCTGGGGCGACTGCTTGTACTGGTGCTATTGCAATCGGAGCAGCAACTGCCTGCACCTCTAAACGAATCACTAAAGAGCCTTCATTCACTTTATCGCCAACTTTAACCAAAACCTCTTTAACCACACCATCATGTGTAGACGGCAAATCCATGCTGGCTTTATCCGTTTCTAATACTGCTAAAGTTTGCTCTTTAGTGACTGTATCACCGACTTGAATTAATACCTCAATCACATCAATATCATGCACATCGCCGACATCGGGCACGGCAACATCAACAATACTTGCCACAGACGTTGTTGCAATAGCTGTGCTCACAGGGACTGGAGCTTCCACTTTTATTTCTGGCGTAGCTGCAACCACGACCTCTTCAGCAACAGAAGCAGCCTCTTCAGAGGAATTTGATTCAATAGTAATTACTAAAGAACCTTCATTTACTTTGTCACCTACACTAAGATGCACTTGCTTAACAACGCCCGCGGCAATCGCAGGTAAATCCATACTGGCTTTATCAGTTTCTAAAACAGCAACGGTTTGCTCTTCCTCAACCACATCGCCCACTTGAACCAAAACCTCAATGACATCAATATCATGCACGTCACCGACATCAGGCACTTTCATTTCTGTTAATAGCGTCATAATTTGCTCTTCTGTTAGATTAACCAAGGCGCAATGGCTTCTGGATCAATATTATATTTTGCAATGGCTACATCTATTTTCGCCGGCTCAAATTCACCTTTATCCGCTAAAGCTTTCAATGCCGCAATAGTCACATGATAACGATCCACTTCAAAGAAGCTACGCAGATTAGCGCGCGTATCCGAACGACCAAAACCATCAGTACCTAATACGCTATAAGGTGCCGTGATATAAGGCCGAATTTGCTCAGCAAAAGCACGAATATAATCGGTCGCAGCAATCACAGGAATATCTGCTTTTGGAATACATGTTTCTACATGTGATACATGTGCTTTTTCACTTGGATGTAATCGATTCCAGCGCTCACAGGATTGGCCATCACGCGCCAATTCAGTAAAACTAGTACAACTAAATAAATCCGCCTCTACACCCCAATCTTCACGCAATAATTTCGCAGCTTCAACGACTTCACAGAAAATCGTACCTGAACCTAATAAGTTAACTTTTGGCGCTTTCTTGCGGGTAATGCCGGTATGAAATAAATACATCCCTTTCAGAATATCATTAGCTGCCCCTTCAGGCATAGGCGGTTGGTCGTAGTTCTCATTCATTACAGTAATGTAATAGAACACGTCTTCTTGTTCGCCATACATACGACGCAAACCATCCTGAATAATGACCGCTAACTCATAGCCATAGGTTGGATCGTAAGAAATACAGTTGGGCACTGTGGCAGACATCAAATGACTATGGCCATCTTCATGCTGTAAACCTTCACCATTGAGTGTCGTTCTACCAGCCGTTCCGCCCAATAAAAAGCCGCGCGTACGCTGATCTGCGGCCGCCCAAATTAAATCACCGACCCGCTGAAAACCAAACATGGAGTAATAAATAAAGAAGGGGATCATTGGCACACCATGTGTTGAATACGCTGTACCCGCCGCAATCCAATCACACAATCCACCCGCTTCATTAATACCTTCTTGTAAAACCTGACCTTTTTTATCTTCTTTGTAATACATCAACTGATCGGCATCTTGTGGTGTATATAACTGCCCCACTTGCGACCAAATCCCTAATTGACGGAACATACCTTCCATACCAAAGGTACGTGACTCATCAGGGACAATCGGCACAATACGCTTACCAATTTGCTTATCTTTGACCAAGATATTCAAAATCCTGACAAACGCCATAGTTGTAGATATACCATGCCCCACTTTAGTGCCGTCTAAGACTGCTTGAAAAGCACTTAATTCTGGAACTTGCAACGCCTCCGCTTTTTGTCTGCGTACAGGGATCGCACCACCTAATTCCGTTCTACGCTGTTGCATATAACGGTATTCTTCAGAGTCCTCTGCAAACTTCAAGTAGGGTAAGTTTTCAATTTCAGAGTCTTTAACGGGCAACTGCCAACGATCACGTATATCGCTAATCGATTGCAGGCTCATTTTTTTCTGCTGATGACTGGTATTTTGCGCTTCACCTGAAGCACCCATACCATAACCCTTAATAGTTTTCGCTAAAATAACGGTTGGCTGACCTTTATGGTTTACCGCCGCATTATAAGCGGCAAATAATTTAATCGGATCATGCCCGCCACGATTTAATTCCCAAATATCCTTATCGGTATAATCTTTAACTAAATCTTTTAACTCAGGGGTATTAAAGAAATATTCGCGTACATAAGCACCATTTTTCGACTTAAAGGTTTGATATTCGCCATCCACGCATTCCATCATGCGCTTCATCACCAAGCCTTCTTTATCTTTAGCTAAAATTGCATCCCAGCGTCTACCCCAAATAACTTTAATCACATTCCAGCCAGCACCACGAAAGCTGCCTTCTAATTCCTGAATGATTTTACCGTTACCACGCACAGGCCCATCTAAACGCTGTAAATTACAGTTGACCACAAAAATTAGATTTTCTAATTTTTCACGGCCAGCCATAGTGATTGCGCCTAATGTTTCTGGCTCATCGGTTTCGCCATCACCTAAGAATGCCCAGACTTTACGCCCTTCAGTCTTAGCCATGCCGCGATCTTGCATATAATGCATAAAGCGCGCTTGGTAAATGGCCATAATTGGTCCTAAGCCCATAGATACCGTTGGAAACTGCCAGAAGTCAGGCATTAGCCAAGGATGCGGATAGGAAGATAAACCATTACCGCCTACTTCTTGACGGAACTGATCCATTTTTTCTTCCGTAAAACGGCCTTGCATAAAAGCGCGTGCATAATCACCTGGACAAGAATGGCCTTGAACGAAAACCATATCCCCGCCATGCGTATCAGAAGGCGCATGCCAAAAGTGGTTATGCCCAACATCATATAAAGTGGCAGCAGAAGCAAAACTGGCAATATGCCCACCGACGTTAGTATTTCTATTCGCCCTTAAAACCATCATCATCGCATTCCAGCGCACATAGGCGCGGATATTGCGTTCAATCGTGGTCATACCAGGAAATTTAGGCTGTAATTCTACCGGTATCGTATTGACATAAGCCGTATTGGCACTAAAAGGAATATCAGCACCGGCTTGCCTTGCTTTTTCAACCAGTTGTTCAATAATAAAATGAACTCGCTCATTGCCATCTTGTTCTTGAATAGCGGCTAATGCCTCTAGCCATTCTTGTGTTTCTGCCGGGTCAATATCAACCTGATCTAATTTATTGGCATTCAAACCATTACTCATCCGATACTCCTACTTATGCATGCCGCTGTATTTATTCATCAGCCTTATACACAAACCATTACATAGCTAAAATTAAGAAAGGATATGGGCAAAGATTGCATTCGCGATCTTTGCCCATATCCTTGAACATTTTTATGTTTCCCAGCCATTAATATAAAACTTGTGACTGATACGATCAAGCCACAAGCCTCATCAATAGCAATTAACGCTTGGCGTTAGCCACCGCAACTCGAGCAAGCTCAGTCACTGTTGCCCAATCTTTATTTTTTACTGCTTCTACGGGAGCTAACCAAGAACCACCGACACAAGCGACATTTTTCAGTGCCAAATAATCATTGTAGTTTTCTGGTGAAATACCGCCCGTTGGGCAAAAAGTAATTTGAGGAATAGGCCCCGCAATCCCTTTTAACATAGGAATTCCACCAGCGGCTGCCGCTGGAAAGAATTTGAAATGATCCAAACCATATTCCATACCGAGCATTAATTCCGATACGGTAGAAATACCAGGAATCAAAGCAATTTCACTATGGTTCGCTGCCTCTAGAAGTCTAGGCGTTAAGCCTGGGCTAATAGCAAAAACCGCACCCGCATCAGCCACGGCTTTTAATTCTTCTGGCGTGGTAATCGTGCCCGCACCGACAAGCGCGCCTTCAACTTCTTGACTAATGGCACGAATCGCATCCATTGCCGCCGCAGTGCGTAAAGTAATTTCTAATACGTTAATCCCACCGGCCATCAAAGCACGCGCTAAAGGCACAGCATCTGCCGCATCCTGAATGACCATGACAGGCATGACAGGTGAAGCATTTAAAACGACAGAAGGTTGAATTTTCCAGTTATTAATTGTCATAATCTTTAATTTATTTAATGTTTAGTAAAAGCGGACGTTTATTTTTTAACGCGGCAATAAAGGTTGGTTTCATCGAATAAATTCGTCGCGCCGGTTTCTGCAGAAGAAGCCCCCACACGGAAAGCACCGAACATTTCACGCCCCATCCCCCAATGATGATCTTTCGCGCTGTTTGCTGCCGGTTTACGGGCATTAAATTCAGTCGCATCAACCAAGGCATTAACATCACCGGTTTGGGTATTTAATACAATCATATCGCCATCGCATACTTTTGCTAATGGACCACCGTCCTCACATTCAGGACACATATGAATCGCAGAAGGTACTTTACCTGACGCGCCGGACATACGCCCGTCAGTAACGATAGCAACTTTAAAACCTCTATCTTGCAATAGACCTAATATTGGCGTTAATTTATGTAACTCAGGCATGCCGTTGGATTTAGGGCCTTGGAAACGTAATACCACAATAAAATCACGCTCCAGCTCACCACGATGAAATGCAGCCAGTACATCATCCTGATCATCAAAAACTAGCGCAGGCGCTTCAACCACTTGGTGCTCTTCAGAAACAGCCGATACTTTAGAAATACCACGACCTAAATTACCATGCATCACATGCAAGCCACCGCTCGCTGCGAATGGTTTTTCTAAAGAACCGATCACTGTCTCATCTAAGGATTTAACCGGCCCTTGCTGCCACTGTAATTTGCCATCAATAATTTTAGGCTCTTGCGAGTAATCGCCCATACCGCGATTATTAGCAACCGTCATAACATCGTTATGTAAAAAGCCGCCTCTTAATAAATCAGCAATTAACACACCCATACCACCCGCGGCCTGAAAGTGGTTAATATCAGCTTGACCGTTGGGATAAACGCGCGTTAATAACGGCACGGCATGGGACAGCTCATTAAAATCATCCCAGTTCACTTCAATCCCTGCCGCACGCGCAATGGCAACAATATGCATGGTATGGTTAGTTGACCCACCCGTTGCTAACAAACCAACAATCGCATTGACAATCGCTTTCTCATCAATCACACGACCTAATGGGCGGTAATCATCGCCTAGCTTGGTGAATTTAAGAATTTGACGTGCCGCTTCTTTAGTTAATTCATCACGTAAAGGTGTGTAGGGATTGATAAATGAGCTACCCGGCAAATGTAACCCCATAATCTCAACCATCATCTGGTTGCTGTTCGCTGTACCATAGAAAGTACAAGTACCAGGGCCATGGTAAGATTTTGATTCTGATTCCAACAATTCTTTACGACCCACTTTACCTTCGGCATAAAGCTGCCGCGTCATCGCTTTTTCTTTATTGGTAATACCGCTCGTCATCGGCCCAGATGGTACAAATACTGCAGGCAAATGACCAAAGCTCAAAGCACCTAACAATAAACCCGGAACAATTTTGTCACATACACCTAAATACAAGCCGCCATCAAACATATTATGACTTAAACTAATGGCGGTAGACATGGCAATGACATCACGACTAAACAATGACAATTCCATGCCCGGCTGGCCTTGTGTTACACCATCACACATAGCTGGTACGCCACCAGCAAACTGCGCAACACCGCCCGCCTCTCTAATGGCTGCTTTAATCAAAGCAGGGGAATCTTTATACGGCTCATGCGCAGAAAGCATGTCGTTATAAGAAGATATAATCGCAATATTCGCTTTTTTATTATCAGTTAAATCAGCTTTTTCGCTGGTATTACAGGCAGCAAACCCATGCGCTAAATTACCACAAGCCAAAGTAGAGCGATGCGGCCCCTCTTCTGCGGCTTTATCAATGTGTTTTAAATATAAGCTACGCACAGTATGACTGCGCTCAATGATACGTTGCGTGACTTTTTCTACGACTGAATGCATATTATCTCTTCCTATAAAGTTTCTCTTGGTAACAACTTTAAATCATTCCGAGTTGTTCTATCCTAAATTGATTTTTGTCATTATACAGCAACACTGGCATAACAAAAAACACCAGCCTTTAGACAGCAATTAAAGCCTTAAATATCCCAAGTTCGACCATCGCGCGCCATTAACTCAGTAGCGGCATCAGGCCCCCACGAACCAGCGGCATAGGGTTTAGGTACATCTTGAGTTTCTGCCCACGCATTTTGCATAGAATCAATCCATGTCCATGCCTGTTCAATTTCTTCACGACTGATAAATAAGGTGGAATTACCGCGCATTGCTTCCAATAATAAACGTTCATAAGCATCAGCAACACGATTACCATTAAAGACTTCTGAAAAACTTAAATCTAATTTTGTCGATCCAATTTTGATATGTTCATCAATACCCGGAATTTTATTCATCATTTCGATATCAACGCCTTCATCGGGCTGTAAGCGTATACTTAATTTATTCGGGGGCAAATCAGGATAGCTGTCCTTAAAAATGTTATGCGGTAATTGTTTAAATTGAATCATAATTTCAGATTGTTTAGCTGGCATACGCTTACCTGTCCGTAAATAAAACGGCACACCTGCCCAACGCCAATTATCAATATCCACTCTAACCGCAACAAAACTTTCAGTGTTACTTTTGATATTTGCACCTTCCTCTTCGATATAACCCGGCACAGCCACTCCATTAATTTCACCGGCAGCATATTGTCCGCGCACGGTTTTTTCGGCAACATTTTCTTTAGTAATGGGGCGCAAATCTTTTAAAACTTTGATTTTTTCATAATGAATATTGCTGGCATCAAGGCTAACGGGTGGTTCCATAGCAATAAAGGTCAAAATCTGCAAAAGATGATTTTGCATCATATCGCGCGTCTGCCCTGACTCATCAAAATATCCCCAACGCCCCTCAATACCAACTTCTTCTGCGACGGTAATTTGAATATGGTCTATGGTGTTATGATCCCAGTTGGTAGTAAAAATTGAATTAGCAAAACGCAACGCTAATAAATTTAATACCGTCTCTTTACCCAAATAGTGATCAATACGACAGACTTGATCCCCCGTAAATACATCAGAAACAGCATTATTAATTTCTTCAGAAGACGCCAAATCATAACCAATCGGCTTTTCCATGACCATTCGCGACTCAGGCGTTAATGCTCCAGATAGTTTCAATCCCTGACAAATCGATTTAAACAAAAAGGGTGGCACAGAAAAATAGTTAATCATTCTGCGCTTATCCTTATCCACCACGGCACTCAGCTGCGCATATTCAGCTGGCTTAGTTAAATCCATTTGTAAATAACTCATGCGCGCAGAAAATCGCTCCCACACCGTTTGGTCACGCGCTTCTTTTAAAAACTTATCTAAACAAGTATTCGCTGCTTTAAGCAACAAATTACCCTCATCTGCAAAGCGATCCACACCAATAATTTTGGTATCAGACTCCAGCAAATTTGCCTTATCTAGCTGATATAAGCAGAGTAACAACTTGCGCGTAGATAAATCCCCCAACGCGCCAAAAATTACGAGATCACAAGGTTTGAATGTTTTTTTATTATTCATTAGTACATTGCCAAAAGTCTTTAAACGATGAATTAGGGTTAGTTATAATAATTGCTAAGCAAGCCGATACAATTTACTTTAAAGCTCGCGCACTTAAAAAAGCTTGTTCAGATAAAGCGCTCCACTGCGAAACTTGAGTTCTAAATTGATTAAATGACTGATAAATCTTCTGCGCCATTGGATCTTTATTCGCTAATTCCAGCACCACTTCTTCAGATAATTGCTTTAATTTTCTGAGCACATCATCGGGCAACGGCATTAATTTAACACCGTGTTTATTGACTAAAGTATCCAAAGCCTGATTATTACGCGCAGTATATTCGGAAATCATATCCATATTCACAGCCTTGCACGCAGCTAAAACAATACTTTGCAAATCAGCAGGCAGTTCATTAAAAGCCTGTTTATTGATCAAAGCTTCCATGGTTGAACCCGGCTCATGCCAGCCTGGATAATAATAAAACTTCGCCACTTTATGCAAGCCAAAGGCCAAGTCATTATAAGGCCCGACCCATTCAGTCGCATCAATAGTGCCCGACTGCAAGGAAGTAAATAGTTCGCCCCCAGGTATATTAACCGTAGTGCCGCCGGCTCTGCGTAGGACTTCCCCGCCCAGGCCAGGAATACGCATTTTCAAACCCTTTAAATCCTCTACAGTTTTAATCTCACGATTAAACCAGCCAGCCATTTGCACACCTGAATTACCTGCTGCGGCAGGAATCAAATTAAACGGCTCATACAGTTCACGCCATAACTCCATGCCGCCGCCATAATATAACCAGGCATTCATTTCTTGAGCCGTTAAACCAAAAGGTACGGCAGAAAAAAACTGCGTTGCTTCAGATTTACCTTTCCAATAATAAGCACCCGCATGACCCATTTGTGCGGTGCCTTTAGATACTGCATCAAACACCTCAAAGGCCGGCACCAATTCATTAGCGCCGTACACTTTAACTGTAATACGCCCGCCGCTCATTTCATTAATCATTTCAGCCAATAAGTTCGCGCCAGCACCTAATCCCGGGAAGTTTTTCGGCCAAGCGGTAACCATTTTCCATTTAAAGTTAGCTTGCGCATGAACTACACTAGGCACCAATACACTGCTGCCAGCCACTAAAGCACCGACACTGGCCTTATTAATAAAATCACGTCTTTTCATATTAAATCACCTAATTATCATTTTGAGGTTATTCTACCTGAATCATAGCGTTTTATACATCGCCAGCGTTATAGCTTATAATTACCGTTGATCCTGCTATTGATAAAATAAGTTTGAGAGTCCATATTATTAGCGCTTAACATCACACCATTTCTATGCATTATCAATAGAAATTCATTACTGTTCATAAATTCCCGATAAAAAACGCCCTGAATAACTCTGGAATAAAAATACCATTAAGCGAATACAAATCCGTATTGCCCCCCTAAGTTTTACAATCTAGGAGATTCATCATGAAAAAACTAACTAGTCTTATTTTAGCAGCCACACTGACAACAGGTTGCGCAATTGATCCCTATACTGGCGAAGAAAAAGTATCTAACACTGCGTGGGGAACAGGGATTGGCTTAGGTGCCGGCGCAGCAACGGGGGCAGCCATCGGGGCTATTGCCGGCGGCGGAAAAGGCGCTGCGATGGGCGCAGCTATTGGGGCTGGCGTAGGAGCAGCAGGTGGCGCAGGTGTGGGTTATTATATGGATACCCAAGAAAAGAAATTGCGCTTACGCTTAGAAAGCACAGGCGTTCGAGTACAAAGAAATGGTGATAACTTACAATTAATCATGCCTGGCAATATTACTTTTGCAACCAACTCTGAGACTCTCAATAGTAGTTTCGCCCCCATCCTCGATTCAGTTGTCATCATTTTCAAGGAATTCAAAGACACCAACATCGACGTAGCTGGCTTTACCGACTCTACAGGCAGTGACCAACATAATCAGGAATTGTCTGAACGCCGCGCCGCCAGCGTCGCCAATTATTTAATCAGTGCAGGTGTAGGCAGCAGCAGAATTCAATCACGCGGCTTTGGTAAGCGCTATCCTGTAGCATCCAATGATACCGTTACAGGACGCGAACAAAACCGTCGAGTAGAAATCAATATCCGACCTAAATAATTCACTTTAAATTTAAGACACAAAAAATGCCGCTCTATGCGGCCTTTTTCCTTTAAACAAAGACTAAAAAGTCTTACTTTAATAAGCCTTGTAACAAACCATTCAAGTTATGCACAAACTCAGCCGGATCATCTAATTGTCCACCTTCGCTTAACACCGCTTGATCAAACAGAATACGCGTTAAATCAGAAAAACGCGTATCATCTTGCTCTTCTTTTAAGCGCGTCACTAAAGCGTGCTCTGGATTGATTTCAAACACAGGCTTACTTGCGCCCATACCAAACATATTCATATCCTGACCCGCTTCTTTCATGATGCGTTCCATATTCAAGCTCATCGCATCTTGCTCAGTCACCAAACAAGACGGTGATGCCGTTAAACGATGACTTAAACGCACTTCGCTCACTTTATCTTTTAACACCTCTTTGATTTGTGCAATCACTGACTCAAAATCTTTAGACGCTTCTTCTTGCTCTTTTTTATCTTCTTCCGTTTCAAATTTATCTAAATCTAACTGACCTTTAGCCACTGACTGTAAAACCTTGCCATCAAAGTCATTCAAGTTAGAGACCAACCACTCATCGATACGGTCAGATAACAAAAGAACTTCAATGCCTTTTTTACGGAAAATTTCTAAATGCGGGCTATTTTTAGCTGCAGCAAAACTATCAGCCGTTACATAATAGATTTTATCTTGGCCTTCTTGCATACGAGCGATGTAATCTTCAAAAGACACCTCTTGTGCATCAGTATCAGCATGCGTTGAAGCAAAACGTAATAACTTAGCAACACGCTCTTTGTTTTTATGATCTTCAATAGGTCCTTCTTTGATCACATTACCAAACTGCTTCCAGAAAGTAGCGTATTTTTCTTTGTCGTTCTTCGCAAGCCCTTCTAATAAGCCTAAAACTTTTTTAACCGCTCCTGATTTAATGGTGTTGATTTTTTTGCTTTGTTGTAGAATTTCACGCGACACGTTCAAAGGCAATGAGTCGGTATCAATTACACCACGAATGAAACGTAAATAACGCGGCATTAACTGCTCAGCGTCATCCATAATAAACACTTTTCGCACATACAGTTTTACGCCATGTTTTGCATCTCTGTCCCACATATCAAATGGCGCACGCGCTGGAACATACAACAACATCGTATATTCATTGGTACCTTCTACTTTACTGTGTACATGCGCTAAAGGATCTTGATAATCATGACCTACATGCTTATAGAATTCGTTATAGGCTTCATCATCTAATTCATCTTTAGATTTAGTCCATAAAGCGGATGCACTATTAACCGTTTCTTCTTCAACTTTAGCTGGCTCTGTTTCATTACCCTCTTCATCTTTTACCGCTGGCACTTCTCTATCCATCACAATCGGTAAAGAAATATGATCAGAGAATTTTTTTACGATAGAACTTAAACGATAGCGATCTAAAAATTCTTTTTCGTCATCTTTTAAATGCAAAATAATGTCAGTACCACGCCCAGTTTTTTCTACTGTTTCTAGCGTGTACTCACCCTCACCAGCCGATTCCCAAAGCGTTGCTTCTTCGCTACCCGCTTTACGGGTAATTAAAGTGACTTTATCCGCCACGATAAATGCCGAGTAAAAACCCACACCAAATTGACCAATCAATTCGCTATCTTTCGCTTGATCACCGGTTAACGCATCAAAAAACTGTTTAGTACCTGATTTAGCAATCGTGCCGATATGTTCTTGCACTTCTGCACGCGTCATACCTATACCGTTATCGCTAACTGTCAATGTTTTTGCTTCTTTATCAAACGCAATACGAATTTTTAGCTCACTATCACCTTCATAAAGCCCATCATTAGATAAGGCTTCAAAACGTAATTTATCAGCTGCATCTGAGGCATTAGAAATCAATTCACGTAAAAAAATCTCTTTATTACTATACAAAGAGTGGATCATTAATTGTAGCAAATGCTTAACTTCAGTTTGAAATCCTAGCGTTTCTTTTTTAGCTTCAACAGTCATTTTTTAGTATTCCTCAAAATAAATAATCATTATCGGTTTCGATATTAGGGCAAAGATTGTGTTTTCAAGGGAAAAATATAGAATACAAACAAATACCTTGAATAATAGTGCCTTATTCTTTTCTATCAGCAATCTATTAGTAATGTTAGACCTCAAGTCAAAAAAAATTTTATTGATTGAAGATTATCCTGTTATGCGTAAAGCAATAAGAGACATGCTTTATTCATTAGATGTAGTCACGCTTATTGAAGCTGAAAATGGTCAAAAAGCAATCAATGCTATGCAAGCTCAAAAATTTGACATTGTCCTCTGCGACTACAATTTAGGTGAGGGAAAAAATGGCCTACAAGTCTTAGAAGAAGCCAGATTTAATAAACTTCTACCCAGCACCTCTGCATTTATTATGGTGACTGCCGAACAAGTACAAAGCATGGTAATCAGCGCGATGGAAAACAAACCTGACGAGTACTTAACTAAGCCTTTTACGGCACATCTCTTACTAACACGCCTAGAACGTACATTTGAACGGAAATTGCTTTTTAAGCAAGTCGATGCGGCTATAAATACTGAAAACTATCCTTTAGCCATTAAATATTGCGATCAATTATTAGCTGACAGCCCCAAAAAAACACATACCGCAGTATTAAAAAAACGTGCAGAATTAGCTATTCATATTAAAGATTACTCAACGGCACAGCACATTTATCAAGATATTCTAGAGCAACGAGAACTTAACTGGGCTTTGCTCGGAATAGCACAAATTCATTATTTACAAGGCAACACAGAAGAAGCGATTGGTATTTTTCAGGAGATCATTAGTAAATACCCAATGACCATGGAAGCTTATGATTTACTCGCCCAATCGTATGAAGCAAAGGAACAACATAGAGAAGCTCAAGAAGCTTTACATAAAGCAGTACAATTATCACCACAAACCATTTTAAGGCAACGCAAACTAGTAACTATTGCCAATAAAACGGGGGATTTAGAAACAGCAGAAATTGCTTGTAAAGCCGCAGTCGTATTAGGCAAATATTCCGTACACAAAAACTCTAATGACTTTTCCAATTTAGCTCAGATTTTTCAAAAATCTGATAAAAAAACCGAGGCGCTGGAAACGTTACAATCCATGCGCAAAGAGTTCCCTAATGACCCTAATGCAGAACTACGCGCTGCTATTGCTGAAAGCGAAATATATCAAACCATGGGTCAAGCTGAACAAGCAGAAGCAGCATTCAATGAGGCCTTGAGCATTAGCAAGCAATACGACCAAGTATTAGATAAAGAAATTAAATTAGAAATGTCCAAAGCTTGCTATCAGAATAATCAAGAAGAAATGGCCAATGCGCTTGTGCAGCAACTGGTCAAAAGCCATATTGATGACGATTCTTTCATTGACCAGATCAATGCCATGCATAGCGTTATCGGCCGTGAAAGTCATGCCGATGAATTAATTAATGCCACGCGACAAGAGCTAATTCATATTAATAACGAAGGTGTAAAACTGTATAAAGAAGAAAAGTTTGTCGAGGCCATTGCTGTTTTCGCCAAAGCATTTAAAGCCATGCCTGAAAATAAAACCATTATTCTTAATATGACTAAAATCATATTACATAATATTAAAGTGTCAGGCTGCACCAAAGAAAATATGGCAGAAGCCAAATTTTATATTAATAAGGCGAAAAAACTAGGGATTGCCGAATACAAGCTCCATAGCATTCAAATGGAATATACCAAACTGGTACATAATTTTAACAAAGCGGCATCAAAATGAATTCCCTACCACTAACACCCATAAATTTCTCAGCAATCCTCGGCTCCTCGATCCATGATGTGAAAAATTCGCTCGGAGTCATCAGCGAACTGATCCAGCAACTCAAACAAACCAATACTGCAAATAAGCATATCATGCAGCTAGAGTTTGAGGCCAGCCGAATGAATAATAGCCTAATTCAATTACTTACTTTATATAAAATTGAGGCGGAAAATTTCACCCTAAATATTGATGAATATCCGGTTAGTGAACTTTTTAACGACATCAAAGCGCAACAATCATCACTTTTTCAGCTAAGCGATGTAGATTTGAAAGTTGAATGCAACGAGGATCTGCTTTGCTACTGCGATTTTAATTTAATCTGCAATTCAATTAACTCGATTTTAAACAATGCTCAGCGTTATAGCCATAAACAAATTATTCTTTCAGCGGGGCAACAAGGAGCTTATGTGTACTTTCGAATTGAAGATGACGGCGCCGGATTTCCAGAGCACTTCATGCGCACCGATAAAGTGGACTTTAAGACGGGGAATACCGGTTTAGGTTTATATTTTGCCTCTATCATTGCTAGCTTACATAGCAACGGCAATAAATCTGGCTATATTACCACTACTAATGACAGCCGCTTAGGCGGGGCAAACTTCAGCTTATTTTTACCCTAAAATGAGCGTTGCGGTGCATTAACATCCTTATCCGCCAGCACTAAGGCAATTTGCAGTAAACTTTCCCAACAATCACCCAGCTGCGCACCTTTAATTTGCCTATCAGCCTGAGCAGCCAGCAATAAACCTAGCATTAAATTTTTCTGTTTAAGCCTAGCCAAGGCATAACTCACCAATTTCTGGCGATTATCCCAAACTTGATATTGCATAAACACAACATTTTGCGCCTGCCCCGCATCTAACTGCCGTTTAATATGAATCAAATTGCGCATTTCTCGCGCCAAAGCCCAAAGAACAATCGGAGCGGCTATGCCTTCGTGCCGCAAACCTGATAATATTTTTAATACACGCTCAACTCGACCCGACAACGCCGCATCGACAAGATTAAAAACATCATAACGAGAACCATCCGCGACAGCGTCTTGAATCTGCTGATTAGATATAGAGCCTTGACCATACAATACATACAACTTTTCTATTTCCTGAGCGGCGGCCAATAGATTACCTTCAACACGCGATGCAATAATAGCTACGTCTGTTTTTCCTACAATTAAGCCTCTATCTCGCAATCGTTGCTGTAACCACTGCATTAAAGCATCACCTGCCAAAGGCCAAACTTGTACAACAACGCCGTGCTTTTCTAACGCCATCAGCCACTTTGATTTTTTAGCTGCTTTTTCCAGCTTGCCCGTGCTAATTAATAACAAAGTATCTTCAGGTAAGCGCTCACAATAATTAACTAAAGCTTTACTACCTTCAGCACCAGGCTTGCAAACGGGCATACGTAAATCAATGATCTTCTTTTCCGAAAAAATCGACATTGAATCAGCTGCTTGCAAAAAATCAGCCCACGAAAAACCAGCATCAACCGTTAATACTTCTCGACTATCGTAACCTGCTATTTTAGCCGCTCGCCTTACTGCATCAACCGCTTCACCTAATTGCAGCGGCTCATCACCGCTCAAAAAATAAATAGGCGCTAACTTCTTAGCTAATGCAGCAGATAGCTGTTCAGTCTTTAACCACACTATGGCAAGTTTTTCTTTAATTCTGCTCTAGCTCTATCAATCACAGAGCGCACAGCTTGCGCATACAGCTCTTTACGTAAAACAGCTTCTTCATTACCTTTCGACAACATAGTAAAACTACTCTGCGTATTAAAATACGATTTAGAAACCTCTATCGTTTTCGCCGCGACTAAGACAACACCTTGATTATCTAGTAAATCAAAGGTTAAGCGATACACAAGATCATATTCATTAGAATACCCCGAAGAATCTATCGAAATGGTGCGCCGCCGATAGTCTTCATTAATAACATTTAAAATCATGCCCGCGTCAGCCTCTGTTGTTACTAACTCGCCTGATGCTGACCGAAAAGTGGTCGCGATGGCATTGCTTAATTCTGCCGAAGCACCACGCACATAAATTTTCTTTAATGCCTCAGGTAACTGAATTGCGCCACGTAGATGATATCCACAAGCCGTTAACAGAAAAACCAGCATTAAAACGACACTATTTTTAGTCATGAGGTTATTTCTTATACAATTTTTAAACAACGATACTGACCAATTTCTTAGGTACAACAATTAATTTTTTCACTGGCTGCCCCTCAATAAATCGAGCCACATTCTCCTCTGCCAAAGCAAGCGCTTCTATTGCTTCTTTGCTTGCATTCGTTGCAACCATAATCTTGCCGCGTAACTTACCATTGACTTGAATCATCATTTGCACTTCATCCTGCACTAATGCAGAAGCATCAACAACAGGCCACAGCCGGTTAATATCTTCCGTTTTACCTAAACCTAGCCATAATTTCTGGCAAATATGTGGCGCAATCGGATACAACATTAAGGCAATCGCCTCCATTACCTCCTGACGCACTGCGACGGCATTGTCGCCTTGCTCATCAAACTTAGCTAAACTATTTAATAACTCCATATTCGTTGCAACAACGGTATTAAAATGATGTCTGCGACCTATATCATCCGTCACTTTCTCAATAGCATGATGCAATTGTCTGCGTAAGTCTTTTGCTACATTGCTGAGTTTTTGTTTATCTAAAGCAGGAACTAAGGAAACATTACTGGTATGCAAATACACTTGACGCCATAAACGTTTTAAAAAGCGAAAACTGCCTTCCACACCACTATCAGACCATTCCAAAGACTGCTCAGGCGGCGCGGCAAACATAATAAACAAACGCACTGTATCAGCACCATATTCAGCTATTAAATGTTCAGGATCAACCGTATTGCCTTTGGATTTAGACATTTTAGTACCATCCATTAACACCATGCCCTGAGTTAATAGATTTTTAAACGGCTCATCACAAACTAACAAACCTTCATCACGCATTAATTTGGTAAAAAATCGGGCGTAGAGTAAATGCAAAATCGCGTGTTCAATACCACCGATATATTGATCAACAGGCAACCAGTATTTAGCACTCTCATTGAGCATTGAATCCGCTTTACTGCTAGCAAAACGAGCAAAATACCAGGATGATTCCATAAAGGTATCAAAGGTATCGGTTTCACGCTTGGCTGCTTTACCACATTTTGGACAATCAACATGAAGAAAAGCATCATGTGTCGCCAATGGCGAGTTAGAGCCATCTAAAACCACATCTTTAGGTAACTCAACAGGTAAATTTTCTTCAGGAACAGGAACAGTGCCGCAATCATCACAATAAATAATAGGAATCGGCGCTCCCCAGTAACGCTGCCTAGAAACACCCCAATCACGCAAGCGGAAATTAGTTTTGCGCTTACCTTTCTGCTCTTTTTCTAACTTATCAGCAATCGCATTGACCGCATCAACTGAAGTTAAACCGTCAAATTCCGCAGAATTCTTTAATACACCCTTCTCGGTAAATGCCTGCTCAGCAATGCCATCCTCAGCACCATCAACCGAATAAATAACCTGTTTAATCGCTATGCCATATTTTTTAGCAAATTCGTAATCACGCTGATCATGCGCAGGTACTGACATAACAGCACCCGTGCCGTAACTCATCAAGACAAAATTCGCAATCCAGACCGGTACTAATTCACCAGTAACAGGATGCTTTGCTTTGAAGCCAGAATTAATCCCTTTCTTTTCCATGGTTTCTAAAGCAGCTTCAGACGTCTCTGTATGTCGGCACTCTTCAATAAAAGCGGCAATATCCGCATTATCTGTCGCAGCCTTTAAAGCCAAGGGATGCTCTGCCGCTACCGCTAAATAAGTCACGCCCATCAAAGTATCAGGCCGAGTAGTATAAATATTGACATCTTCCATTCCGTCAACAGCAAAGCCCATTTCCAAGCCTTCCGAGCGCCCAATCCAGTTTACTTGCATGGTTCTGACCTGCTCCGGCCAGCCTTCCATTTGCTCCAATGAAGTTAATAATTCATCCGCATAAGCAGTAATTCTTAAAAACCATTGAGAAATATCCTTTTTCTCTACGGCTGTGTCACAACGCCAGCAACAGCCGTTAATCACTTGCTCATTAGCCAAAACTGTCTGATCATGCGGACACCAGTTCACTGCAGAAGTTTTTTTATAAACTAAATCTTTCCCCAGCAACTTAAGAAAAAACCACTGCTCCCAACGGTAATAACTTGGGTCACAAGTAGCTAACTCACGATCCCAGTCGTAACCAAAACCCAATTGCTTTAACTGCTCGCGCATATAAGCAATATTTTCATAAGTCCATTCCGCAGGATGTACATTATGCTTCATAGCAGCATTTTCAGCAGGCAAGCCAAAGGCATCCCAGCCCATAGGCTGCATTACATTTTTACCCTGCATACGCTGATAACGACTAATTACATCGCCAATAGTGTAATTACGTACATGCCCCATATGCAATCGACCGCTAGGATAAGGGAACATTGATAAGCAATAATATTTCTCTTTGTCTTCTGTATCAGAAGCCTGAAATACGCCTGATTGTTCCCATTGAGCTTGCACTTCGGGCTCAATCTCTAGTGGTTTGTAATTTTCTTGCATTGTTACTCGTCTAATAGCATTCAAAAGCGTTAGAATACCTTACAGTGAACTAAATCTAAAGCCTTTTTACGGAGCAATTCTTATGAGTGAAAATAAACTAACCAAAGCCTATAACGACTTCATGGAATACATGTATGAGGCAGCCGATGACACAATCCATTCGATAGCAGATAATATAGATGCAGCAAAAGAAAAAGTCAGCGAATTAGGCGGTTTATCCCAAGACGAACTGAATCATGTTGCTGACGCTGTTTCAAGAGACGTACATCATGCGGCGCAGTCCCTACCAGATAATAGCGATGAATCGCTAACTGAGTGGCTTAAATTTGATATAGCTTTATTAGAAAACTTTGCCCTCGATTCATTTCTAAGCATTGCCGATAAAACACGCTTAGAACTCGCCAAATTAGAACTCGACGCAAGGCAATACGGACACCCCTACAAGGTAGGCGATATTACAGCTCCAGGCACATTGAGCTGCGAAAAATGCGGTAAAGTTATTGCTTTTAAAAGTACCAGTGTTATCCCTAAATGCCCAGAATGTGGTGCAGAAACTTTTATACGCTCTTGATATTACATATAATAGCGACATCATTTGATAGATTTATCGGGGAATAGAATGCGCAGGGTTATTTTTAATCAAAAAGGCGGAGTAGGAAAATCTACTATTACATGTAACTTAGCGGCTATTAGCGCTATGGAAGGCAAGCGCACTCTAGTGATTGACCTTGATATACAAGGGAACGCAACCCAATACCTATTAGGACAAAAAGTAACTGATTCAGACAAGACCGTTGCACACTTTTTTAAAAGCTGCTTAAGCCTTGGACTTTTTGGTGGGCAAGCAGGCGGTTTAGAAGATATTATTCACGAAACCCCCTTCCCTAATTTATTCGTACTCCCTTCGCACCCAGAATTAGAGCCACTACAAGGTCGCTTAGAATCTCGCTATAAGATTTTTAAATTGAAAGAAGAACTGGATAAACTCGAAGGTTTTGATGAAATTTATATTGATACCCCACCAATTCTTAATTTTTATAGCCAATCGGCCTTAATCGCCGCTAATAAATGCTTAATCCCATTTGATTGCGACATCTTTGCGCGAGAAGCGTTATACACATTAATGCGAACCCTCAGTGAAGTAAAAACTGATCACAATCAAAACCTAGAAATTGAAGGCATTATTGTTAATCAATTCCAAGCCCAAGCACGCCTACCTAAACAGCTTGTTGACGAGCTCATTGCTGAAGGACTTCCTGTTTTAAACAGTAGAATATCCCCATCAGTAAAAGTTCGCGAATCACATTCAGAATCCAAGCCTTTAGTTCACTATGCCCCAAATCATAAACTAACGAATGAGTTCCGTGAATTACATATAGAAATTCATAGTAAATAATTCCCGTTTAAAAGCGAGGCTATAATTTAAACAAGCCTCGCTAATTTCTTCATTAAGTAGTATTTATTGAATAATCCCCCAAGCAACAACAATACAATAAGCACGATAACCGGCTTATCTCCGATACGCGCATAAGGCGTTAAGCCACTCATAGGTTTAATATCAGCGGTAATTGATGCTCTTTGCATGACAGGTGCTTGATGAATAATCTTACCTTTATCTGAAACTACAGCTGTTACACCCGTATTTGTTGCTCGTAATAAATAACGCCCAGATTCCAAAGCTCTCATTCTGGCAATTTGCAGATGCTGATATGGCTCAATAGAACCATCAAACCACCCATCATTAGTTACATTTACTAAAAATTCTGCTTGCTCAATATAGCGAATATTCTGCTCACCAAAAGCATCTTCATAACAAATAGACGTTACAAAATAATGCCCCGCAGCTTTTAGCAAAGACTGATCTATTTCGCCAGGATTAAATTTTCCCAACCGTATATCCATTAAACCTAACACATGACCTGATAATGGTTGCCAAGGTAAATACTCACCGAATGGCAGCAAATGTATTTTCTTATACAAGTCGTGCGATTCGCCTAAAGTTAAAACCGAATTATATAATTGCTCAAATTCATCTTTATACGGCAGACTCGTAATAATAGTAGTGTTATGCGCAATTGCTTCAGCCTCTAAAGGCATTAAATAGCCATCTTTTACATCAGTATAATAAGCAGGAATAGCCGTTTCAGGCCAAATAATAATATCCGATGCCCAATGCTTAACACTATCATCGTAATATTGTTTCAAGGTTGTATTTCTATTTTCCAGTTGCCACTTATCCTTTTGCGCAATATTCCCCTGAATCAAAGTAACCTTTATCGGACCTCCTGAACCATCAGTCCAATTTATATTTTTTAATACTGCCCCGACAAGCAACAAAGCAGTCACTCCGATGATAGCTTTGCTGCGCGTATTTTTGCACCATAAACTGTCAGCCAATAATGCTGAAATCATAGCGATAATTAGCCCCACACCATAAACACCAAAGATAGGTATATATCCTGCTAATAAATAGCAGTCTAACTGACTATAACCAATTTGCAACCAAGGAAAACCACCAAAGATCCATTCGCCACGAATATACTCTACAAATACCCATACACATGAAAAAACTAAGCAGTCAACATAACTATTAGCACGCAATTTAATAAAAAAATAAGCAGAGATCGCTGGAAACAAAGCCCAAAAAACACAATAAAACAGTGTCATTAATATAGGCAAAAAAAGCCCAGAATGCTCACCAACAACCATGCTAACAAAGACCCATGATACGCCACTACCAAAAAGACCAAGACCAAATAAAAAGCCACGCAATGTGGCTCTTTTAGCCCCGATCACCGATGATAAAGTGAGATTCAAAGTCGCTAAAGCAATAAAGGCCAATAAAGAAATATCAAACGGAGAAAAAGAAAGCGTTAGCAAAACGCCTGCAATAAGGGAAAAAACATCACCCCATGTAGACTTAAATAGCTTAACCATACTGTTTTGTCTAATTAGTTGAACTGAAATACTCGAAATAATAACAAGATGATTATTTTACCCTTCCGCACTAACTAAAAGGCAAAAAAAAACCCATCTTCTTTCGAAGATGGGTTTTAATATTAAGAGCTTGGCAATTTCCTACTTTCACATGGATAAATCCACACTATCATCGGCACTAAGCGGTTTCACTTCCGAGTTCGGGATGGGATCGGGTGGTTCACGCTCGCTATGGTCACCAAGCAAACTGGTTTGATTGAGTTGCTTTGCTGTTGCATT
>JAIPFI010000193.1 GCA_021736705.1 Methylococcaceae bacterium
CGCCCGCGCTCCCACAAAAAATAAGTTGTCAAAGTTATTTCATGCTCATTCCTTACTTGCTCTAAAGCATAACTATTGTTTAATACATTTTGTCTAGCCACTTGAGAGCTGGTTAAATCATGTGTCATGCCTCAAATCCCGTGTTAACAGAAAGCTCACCTGAAAACAGTTTGGGTAGGAGGGTGTCACGGAGTTGGGTTAGGGATTCGTTTTCCATAACATTATTCTCTATCCCCTTATAAACATCACCCGCCACCTTACTGTAGGCTGCTACTATTTCATGCTTAGGCACAATCACTGGAATTACATTAAAATTCTTTTTGCTAATTTCGGCAAATGTCGTACCGCTCGCCCTTTGTTTAATCTCATGCATAACAGAATCACACCATTGAATAACATACTCTGGAGTGAGCACCTTTTCGCATTTCATAGCGATATATCCCTGATTAATTGCAATGGGAACTTTTGCTAAAGCAAGATAGCCTACAGGAGCACGAGATGACATTAACACGGTATCTACTGGAAGGAGTCCTGAGCTAATTTTAGCCAACCCTGCATCAGTAATTTTTCTCTCTGTATCTGTAATGATTTTATCATTCAAACCAGATAAATCTTTCGGTGTTGTCCAATGATTCGTTCCATTTTCCCAGTATTCAGGAGTCTTTGTTGATGGCGTTCCACCGCCTACGACAGTAACTTCTTTACCTATTTCACTTACCTCCCACCCCTCAGGCACATCCCCCAACTCACTATCCTGCATCGCATCAGGAAACAAATCAGCCGTTGCTTTTAAACTTTGGTATTGCTTTGGGCTTTGCGTGGCGAATGCCTCAAGCTGGGCGGTGGTTTTACCTGAAATAACCGACATTGCGGCAACACATAGACTTTGTGCGTAGTCAGCGTAAACGGGGGAATCGGTAGCGGGTATTGCTCCGTGTAGATTAATCCATGCGTCTTTCGCGCTTATTTTCGCTTTGACCGGATCAAAATCAACAAACCAGCTTTTAAACAGAGCTTGCGCCATTTGTTCTAGGGTTTGGTTGATTTGGTGGTTTAATTCGATTTTTTGGTCTAACGCCCATAACTTTAAAGCAATAGTAATAAGGCCATCGAACCTGTGGGTGCAAGATGATGCAGCATGTGTTGCAGCCATGCAAAGTTGGCATTACCTTGTGGGGGTGTACCGTATTGCCAGCGCACATCATCGGCTAATTTCTCATGCCACCACTCTTTCATATTAAAGGGCGGGTTGATAAGCCTCATCGTTATCATAATCCTCACGCGGCAGATAATAGATATTGTCATCACTGTCGCTTTGAAAGAGTTCGATTAATTCATGCTGCCGTTCTTCAAAGGCATCGGAGACATATTTAAGAAAAATAAGCCCTAGCGCAACGTTTTAGTCGGACATAGAAGCACTTCAATGATAGAAAACCATTATGGGCATCTTGCATCAGGAATAACGGATAAAGCAGTAAATGACTTTGCATCATTACTAGATAACGATATAAGCGAAAAAATAAAAAAAGCATCATAAAAACTTCAATACGCAGGCACTAGGGACTGACAAAACCGACAAACTAACTTAAAAAATTCGACATCTTAATCAATTTCACTATTAACTGTTGAATTTTATCTGCTTATTCGTGATTGCATTTTTGATATTGCAGTATTAATTATTTTATCAATTTTTTCGATCATCAATATTTCATCTGCTGATGACATAACTTTAAGTTGACTGACAACAATCGGTAATGACTTATCAATACGATGAATCATATCGGTTATTATATTAATGACAAATTGTGGTTTTGTAGCTATGTCATTAGCAAAACGCTCCCAATGACGACGCATTATCCAGTCCGGTCTATTTTCACTGCCAATTTTAAAGGCAAATTTCTGGCTTAAGTTTGGATAAACCGCAGTGCAAACCAAATCATAAAATGGCGTTAATTCTTTTTTATTAGCCACGGTCATCACTGATAAGTTTTTTGCATGACTGTCCATATTGCCAACTAATATATTGAATACAACCCACTCTATCAGTCGCTTTTTATCCTTTGCAGGCTGAGAACTCTGCTTTAATACAGCATCAATACAATCAACTAAGGAAGGGCCTCCTTCAGCTTCATATTTTTTATTTGATGGCAACCCTAATGTTTGGCAAAGATCAATTTGATGTAAACGTCTTAACTTACCTTGTACTATTTCTCGGTCATACCTTGTAATAATCGCTGCGCATAGTTCAGGATCATAACGAGTTTCTGCAACAAGCAACTTTATTTTCTTAGCCAGCGTCATTATTAGGACTTCATTAATTGCTGTATGGGGAACATCTAGCCGATGATTAATAGACGGTTTAATAATGTGCGTTGAAGGTGCGGCACCTAAAGGAATAGAGATAGTGTTATTGGCATCTATAAAGACAGTCATTTTATCCTGAGCACCTGATAAGGACATTCTGGATTGCTCACCATTAATATTTAATGGCAGGCCTTTGGTCTGTTGAAACCACTCTTTTATTTTATTTTTCGATACCGGTAAATAATGAGGCGTATCTGATGGTTCTAAGCCTTCTGGAAGGATTGAAAATGCGCCTGCGGTATCGCCACCAAAACGCTCCAGCAGACCAAATACATTGCTAGAGGAAATATGAATGGCCTGACTAATAAAGTCAAGAACATCGCCTTCGGGCAAAAGATTCCCAAAAAATGATTCAACTACATCACCGCTGAATAGTTGATCAGAAAGATAAATATCAGGCGATAGTGCTATTGCAGCATCGTTTATTAACCAATCATTCGTATAACTAAAGCACAACTCCTGGTTATCACTTTCACTTAAATACCCGACCAGAGTGGACGCATAATATACCAATAATTTTTTCATGCTTACCTTTCTTTAGCCACAACTTCAACCCCCAGTAAATCGAGTATATGCATCACTTTATCAAACTGTACCGTACCTTTACCATTCTCCAAATCACTAATAAAACGAGTACCTGTTTGCGCTAATCCAGCAAGCTCTACTTGCGTTAACTCTTGCATTTTTCTATAGCGAGATACAATTTCACCGACATCTTTTGCTGATTTAATACTCCCTATCGGTAATATTTCTCTATTCATCGCCTTGCCTTTCAAATAAATTCCCGATAGGGAATAATACAATTTATTAAATAAAGAACCAATCTGAATTCGTATAATAAGTGCATAACCTCTGCAAGCAAAGGTTAGCAATACACCCAGTTGAATTGAATCAAGACAAATGTCGAAGCAATAACAATATAACTAAGATCCCACTTTTTTATAGTCGTAAACAACACAGCATCAGCTCCAAAATACTCTCTGAACTTCCCTAATGGAATATCCTTGAGTAATTCAGCATCATAAATACCAGCTACCAACTTAAGGTGAGACAGAAATTTTGAAAACAGAAGTCAGGAGTGCAATAGCTTTAGCTATTGCTGTTTCGGAAATAGCTAAAGCGTGTCACTCCAGTGATTTGTCCCGCTTTAAATGCGTAGCCGATAACTTAGCTAATATTTATCACCGCGTCCAAGCATTAGACAGCACCTCAGCTTGCTTCAATATCAGCTCCACCGCTTCAACCGCCATATCGGGTGGGTATTTATAGCGCTGCAAAGTCCGTCTTACTAGAATCCGCAACTTAGCTCTAACGCTATCCCGAACCTGCCAATCAACCGTTGTGGATTTACGCAATTTCTCGGTGATTTCCACCGCGATTTGCTTTAGGATTTCATCGCCTAACTCACGCACTGCACTTTCGTTATTGGCCAATGCATCATAAAAAGCGACCTCATCAGGGTTCAGCCCTAATTCCGCCTCACGTTGCAATGCGTCTTGAAAATCCTTTGCCATCTGGATTAATTCTTCGATGACCTGTGCGGTTTCTATCGCGCGGTTATTATATTTTCTGAGAGTTTCCAGCAGACGGTCTGAAAACTTTTTCTCTTGCACCACATTATTGCGCGTCTTAGCTTTAATCGTGTCTTTGAGTAATTTTTCCAGTAACTCAACGGCTAGATTACGGTACGGCATCTGGCGTACATCTTCGAGAAACTCATCCGATAACAAGCCTATATTCGGCTTATCCAAGCCACATAAGGCAAACACATCAGCGACACCTTCTGCGATGACCGCATTATCCAGAATCTGTTTAAGCGCTGAATTTTTCTCTTCTTGAGAAAGTTTTTTATCGACGGTGGTGAATTTGGTAATCGCGGCTTTGACGGCGGATAGAAAAGCGATCTCTTTTCTGAGCACTTTGGCTTCATCTAAGGTGCTACACAGCGAATACGATTTAGTAATGGCCAACATGACATCAAGAAAGCGTTTCTTGCCGTCAGTCAGTCCTAGCAGGTAATTTGCCGCAGGAACCAGCAGTTGATGCGCCTTTGTTTCGTAACCCGAATAATCAAACCCCGCCCCATTCGGTGTTTTCGCAAATAAGCCATGCACCACATCCATTTTTTCCAGCAAAATGGAAAATGCTTCTTCAGCCAATAAAGTCGGCTCACCGCGTCCTTTGGAATCCGTATAGGTTTTAACGGCCTGCTTTAATTCATTAGCAATACCGATATAATCCACCACTAAACCACCAGGCTTATTCTTAAACACCCGATTCACTCGCGCAATCGCTTGCATGAGGTTATGGCCTTTCATGGGTTTATCAACATACATGGTATGGCAGCAAGGCGCATCAAAGCCCGTCAGCCACATATCACGTACAATCACCATTTTTAATGGATCAGCCGCATCTTTAAAGCGTTTTTCTAGGCGTTTTTTAGTCTGTTTATTGTAAATATGCGCTTGCAATAAAGCGCGATCCGATGCCGAACCCGTCATAACTACTTTAATAGTCCCTTTTTCTGGATCGGTATCGTGCCATTCAGGGCGTAAGGCAATAATCTCACTATAAAGCTGGGCGCAAATATCCCGACTCATGCCGACCACCATGGCCTTGCCTTCCATGCTTTCATTACGTGATTCAAAATGCGCGACTAAATCAGCCGCCACTTGTTTTAAGCGCGGTCCAGCACCTACCAGTTTCTCTAAGCGACTCCATTCACCTTTGGTTTTTTCCCGTAAACCGACAT
>JAIPFI010000194.1 GCA_021736705.1 Methylococcaceae bacterium
CGATATGAGTCAAAGCAGCGCGGTTAAAACCGCAGGCGAGAAAAAAGGCGAAGGCCTAGAAGATATGACTTTATGGTATCAATATCCCTATCAAGGCTCGAATACCGCGGATAAATATTTACATTGGTTATTTATGACGCCAATGGATGAAGGCACCACGCGTACCTTTTTTGTGTTTTTATTAGGCCCCTTAGAAATTCCTTTTATCAATAAACCGGTGCCTAAATTTCTACGTAAAACGGTTATTCGTTTAGCGAACTTGTTTTATATTGTGCCGTTATTAAAAGAAGATGTCTTTATCCTAGAAGAAGAAATGATAGGACAAGAACGTCACCCTGATATTCAGCATTTAGAATTTAATCCGATTGTCGGTGAATTCCAGAAAATGAGTATCGAAAAATGGGAAGAATACATACATACCGAAGCCTTACGTAAAAAGGCACAAAAAGACGCCAAAGAGCGTTATATTTTCCCAGGCGCTGGTCTAAGCAAGAAAGAGCTTATCGCTTACAATCGCATGCTTGAAGAATCCAAAGAACTAGGTTTGTAATATACAAATGTAGGGCGGACTTTAGTCCGCCTTATAGCTTTCCAGTTGCGGACTACAGTCCGCCCTACCGTGATACCCCAGAATTTATATGACCACACTTGTAACCGGCGCTACCGGACATTTAGGTGCTAATTTTGTCCGAGAACTATTAAAACGCGGCGAAAAAGTCCGCGTATTGCTACGTAAAGAAAGCAAAAACACTGAAGTTGAAGGCCTAGACGTAGAGCACGCTTACGGCAACCTAAAAGATGAAAAATCGCTAATTGCAGCAGTAAAAGGCTGTGATTATGTCTACCACTTAGCCGCCTTTGTCAGTATTCGTAATGGTGACCGCAAAGAACTTTATGACGTGAATGTACTCGGCACACGTTATTTAATGCAGGCCTGCCGCTTGGAAGGTGTGAAAAAAGTGGTACATTGCAGCTCATTTGGCGCTGTAGGCAATAACCCAGAGGGCGCATCGAATGAAAAATGGGCGGTCAGTCCTTATGAAATGACCACCGATTATGAAATATCTAAAACTTTTGCTGAATTAGAAGTTTATAAAGAAATCGCGCGCGGCTTGCCCGCCGTTATTGTTAATCCATCAGGTATTGTTGGTCCTTGGGACTTTAAGCCCTCGCTATTAGGTAGAACCATTATTGAATTTGCCCAAGGAAAAATGCGCGGATCGGTAAAAGGCGGCTTTGATTTTGTGCCCGTGCAAGATGTCGTCCAAGGTCATTTATTAGCCATGGAAAAAGGCATCGTCGGTGAGCGTTATTTATTAACTGGGGAACAGCACACAATTGACGAAACACTGGACTGGCTAGAAGAGTTTACTGGCCAACCTAAACCAAAGTTAGTCATTCCAACCTTTATCATGCAAAACATGGCTATTATTAAAGATTGGATTGAGCGTAAATTTTTCCCGCATGTTTACCCGCGATTTAATTATCACTCGATCCGCTTATTAAATTGCGGGAAATTTGGCACACATAATCGCGCCATACAAGAGCTAGGCTTAAAACCTACCCCGGTAAAAGAAGCGTATCGTGATGCAGTTTTATGGTTTAAAGAACACGGCTATATCTAAAAGCGTAAATCGGGTTAGATTTTTGCTTGTGTAGGCATTAGAAAATCTAACCCGACGAGCTTTAAAACCGAGAAAATATTGAAACCACACACCCTCAATCTTTTTTCAACCGACTCCATAAAGATGAACTTTCCGATTGATCTGTCAGCAACTTAGGCTCATTAAGCGCCAATTGTTTTTTTCGAGATAACCGCTCCTGTC
This sequence comes from Methylococcaceae bacterium, assembly GCA_021736705.1. Lineage (GTDB taxonomy): Bacteria > Pseudomonadota > Gammaproteobacteria > Methylococcales > Methylomonadaceae > Methyloprofundus. The sequence continues at coordinate 1,827 of JAIPFI010000194.1, forward strand.
TTGCTCTTAGAATATAACCACTTAAACCACTACCGGAAGCCACGATCACCATTGCGCCTATAGTAATGAGTTGACTAAAAATCAACACACCACCTACAACCGCAGCCGCTGCAAAAGCGAGACCTACTTTAAAGTTTGCTTTAGCGTGGGCTTTTCTGGTTTCCTGCTCAATTTTTTTATAACTTTCAGCTACGGTATTGGCTTTATCACGCTCAGCATCTAACAAAATCTGCTCACGCTCACGCGCATGCCTATCCTGTAATTGTGACTTTTCCTGGACAACACTGGCTTTTTCTATTTCCGCTTGTTTGCGAATCTTTTCCCTATCCTGAGCATGCCGTTCTAATAATGCTGCCTGCTCATCTATATAAATATTACGCGCAATCGATGAAAACCAGAATGCTGCTAAAACTGCAGTAATGATCGCTATAAAGACAATGACAATCATTAATTGCACATCATACGACCAAGTAATTGCCATCAATACCAAGCCGCAGGTCAATAATTGAATAAAAATAATAGCGGGTAAAAATTTAGCCATAACACCTTCTCTTTTTACTCTACAAAGAAGCCTTCACTGTTAAGCCTAACTGACCAATTCGCTGTGCAAAATCATTAAGTTGTTGCTCAGTGACACTTGCAATCATATTCGCCTCGGGCTGCAAAGATTCACGTGCCAGACTATACAACATAACGCCTTGTAAAGTAACTTGCTGACTGACCTGCTGCAATAACGCCAAATAAGCTTCTTGCTCAGTCGCATTAATCAAGCCCTGCCCTGATTTGAACTGCAACAGACACGTTTGCACCCAGGTAGAACAAAGCCTTGCTGAAATAAGTAAGTTTTCCGTATGTTTTTGCAAACTTAACGCGCAATGGTTAATTAAATCACGCCCTGCCTCAGTCGCACTATCTAACTTAAACCAGACCTGCCCATTATGCTTATTAAACAACGTCAACCCCTCTTGCACATCGGCCTGATGAATCAAACTACCATTCGTAATCAACACATATTGAAACGGATCAGGGATTTTTGCTTGCTTAGTGACGCGGATAATTAACTCAATTGCTTTAGCAAAACCTTTGACACTGGTTGGTTCGCCATTACCGGAAATCGCTATATCTTTGATAACGCGTAACTCTGGCTCCATGTTAAAGCGATCATAAAAATCACCGTGCAACACGTCCTGTAAGAAAAACCTCAATTCAGCTTCTAAAAGAGCAAAATCCAACTCGGGAGCCGCGCCTAAACTTAAATTAGGTACCTGACAATACACACAACGCCAATTACAAGCATTATTGGTATTAAAGTTAATACCTATCGATAAACCACCCGAACGCCGAGAGATAACCGGATATATATAAGTTAAACCTGCCGCATTACGGTTATGGTCTTTTACAGTAAGTTGGGTCATGAAACTAAAATTTAGGTCGAAAAAATGTTATTCTACTGGGTTCTAGTACAATCATTTAAGTTTTTTGGAGAGAAACATGAGCGATAGAATCGTTTTCCGTAGCGGCGAAGCTTTAGTAGCAGGTGGCCCACCGGGCACAGCCGCAGAACCTGAAGTCATCATTGGCGAATTAGATGGCCCTGTCGGTACTGCGTTAGCAACCTTAACCGGTAACCAAGCAAAAGGTCACTCTAAAGTTTTTGCTATTTTAAATACTGACATTCAAGTACGCCCTCTTACCTTAATGGTGAGCAAAGTAACCGTAAACAACAATCGTTACACCAATATCCTGATGGGGACGGTACAAGCTGCGATTGCTAATGGCGTATTAGATGCCGTTCGCGCGGGTGATATTCCTAAAGAAAAAGCCAATGACCTAGGTATTATTTGCTCAGTCTGGTTAAACCCTAGCGTTGCAACTGACGATAACCTAGATCACCAAATTTTGTTTGATATTCATCGTAAAGCAACAGCTTTAGCGATTAAAAAAGCGATGAATAATGAGCCGGGTATCGATTGGTTATTAGAAAACCAAGACAAAATTACGCACAAATATTTCCAAATGGGATTAGACGGCAAGATTTAATTTGCGTTTTTTTCTTCTTGGGAAATAAAAAGCCACGCTCAAGTTTTTCTTCAGCGTGGCTTTTTTATAGTAAATATTCAGACACTCCAGTTTTTATCACTCATCCTGACCCTGCATAAATTAACAGTCGGATTTTTTTAAATGTGTATCTCTAAGGAAAGTGTCTCTGAATATTTACCTTCATTATGTATTGCATAGAACCACTGACTCAATATGGAAAATTTCAGGCATAGCGATGAACTAAGGAATGAGCACAAAATAACTTCGACAACTAATTTTTTTGTGGGAGCGCAGACGGCTCGTCTGCCTTTCGCAGGCAAGCTGCCTGCGCTCCTAAGATGAAGACATTATTTCATGCACATTCCTAAATCCAGCCTATTGCAAAAGCTTCTCGGCCGTAACTGTCTCTTTAGTTTGCCCATAATTCTCAACGAAAGATTTTAACCCGTCCTGTACCAGAGCATAAGTTTTATCTATATTAGTCGCGATATCCCCTTTTAAAACACCTAAACCATCCAAAATATCGCGTGCCTCGCCAAAACCTTTATCAATACCGCCACTGATAATATCGGTGAATGAAGTTAATGCTTCTTCCTGACTCATATCAGGATGCATTTCTTGGTATTTGCCAAAAAAAGCCGTGCTTAAAGACACAATTCTTCCAGCCGTAGCTTCGGGACTCACATCTAAGCCCGAGTCATAGCCTTTTTGGATGGCATTATCGCCCATAGTTTCTTTCAGTGCTTCATTAATGCCTTCCAGTGCTGTTTTTAATACCAGTGACAACGGTCGGTCTCCAGCACTAACACTCACCTCAACAGCGGAAGCCAATATTTGCGCATTCATTTGTTTCTTGACAATAGATGAAGCTGACTCTTTTATCTCTTCTGCTCCCTTTATTTCCTTACTTTCAGCATTTTTTGCATGTGCCGCATCCGAAACGTCTTGCCCTCTTGGTGACTTTGCTCTGTTATCATCAGCGTTCGGCAAAGTTCTTACATCTTGACTAAATGATTTAATATCCATAATTTTCCCCTTTAAAAAAGACTACAACCTAAACACCCTTATTTATATCGGCAATTCACGTAAAAACTGGCTTCCCGTCTAAAGCGGGACAAAATTTAACGTTAAGCCAATAATTTTGTATGATAAGCGCATGAAAAAAACAACACAACAGCCAAAGTACGAGCGACTAGAAAATCAATTATTAGGGGCGCTGTAGAATACGGACAA
>JAIPFI010000195.1 GCA_021736705.1 Methylococcaceae bacterium
AGCCTTGGTTTTTTTAGTACAGTAAACAAAGGTTGCTCAGTAAGCATGAGTTCTAGGCATAAGTAAAATGCTGGGTTACGTTATCAGCGCTCGCGCTAGATAATCGAATCCGGTCTACGATGTAAGCTATTATTTATTCTGATTTTATTCCTTAACTTAATGGCGGTGACTAAATAGGGGTATATACAATGGGCAATTCACGATTGGATAGTTTTCAACAATCTATTAAGAATTTTTTCAAACAATCAACAGAGTACGACATCAATCATCCTTCTGAAACGCCTACTGGTTACAATGGCTGGCGCTGGTTATCGATTGCCCTAGCGGCGCTTCTGATCTTTTCGATAATCAATAAAAGTACAGAGTTGAGTCACGAAGAAATTCCTTATAGTCAGTTTCTGAAAGCGGTCAAGGATAATCAGATTAGCAATGTGATCGTTACCGAAAAATATATGTTGGGCAAGTTGAAGAATGGCGAGCCTTTTATGACGTTTCCCTTATGGAATGAAGAGCTGGCTGAATTAATGGCAACGCATAATGTTGAATATGTCGTTAGAAGCAGTGAAAGTTGGCTAAGCAATATCTTTTTTAACTGGGTCATGCCTATGGTAATTTTAGTCCTTATCTGGTCATGGCTGTTTGGTCGAACCGCAGCGGCGGGGCGTGACTTTCTTAATATTGGTAATAAAATCCGTATTCACCCTGAGACGGCGGCGAAAATTACTTTTGCTGAGGTGGCGGGAGCTGACAGTGCTAAACAGGAGCTTAAGGAGTCTATCGATTTTTTAAAAACACCGGAAAAAATTCAGCAATTGGGTGGGCGTATGCCGAAAGGGGTTTTACTGGTAGGTCCACCGGGAACTGGGAAAACCTTGCTTGCCCGTGCAGTGTCTGGTGAAGCGCAAGTGCCTTTTTTTAATATCAGCGGTTCTGAATTTATTGAATTGTTTGTTGGTGTCGGTGCAGCGCGAGTGCGTGAGTTGTTTGAACAAGCACGTCAAAAAGCCCCTTGTATTATCTTTATTGATGAGCTGGATGCTATTGGTCGTACCCGTGGGGGGCCGCTAGCGATAGGGGGGCATGATGAAAGAGAGCAAACTTTAAATCAGCTGCTGACCGAAATGGATGGTTTTGATCCTTCTTCCGGCGTGGTGGTGATGGCGGCCACTAATCGTCCTGAAGTGCTGGATAAAGCCTTATTACGCGCGGGACGTTTTGATCGGCAGATTATCGTCGATAAACCGGATTTGTTGGATCGTATTGAAATTCTTAAATTGCATTGTAAAGCTTTAAAAATGGCGCACACGATTGATTTGAGCGTTATTGCCAGACGGACGCCCGGTCTGGTTGGTGCTGATCTGGCCAATATTGCGAATGAGGCGGCTATTATTGCAACTCGTTACAGTCACAGTGAAATCAGTATGGCTGATTTTGAAGCGGCGATTGATCGGGTTCTGGCCGGGCCGGAAAAGAAAAACAGAATATTAAATTCTGAGGAAAAACGCCGCGTTGCCTATCATGAAGCAGGGCATGCTTTAGTTGCTGAAAAAGTACCTACCGGTCAGCCTGTTCATAAAATATCCATTATTCCTCGCGGAATTTCTGCATTAGGTTTTACGTTGCAATTGCCTGTGGAGGAAAAATTTCTGTCCACTGAAGATGAACTTAAAGATCAATTGGCTATTTTGCTGGCTGGCCGTATGGCAGAAAAAATTGTCTTGGGTAGCCTTTCTAGCGGTGCGCAAAATGATCTGGAAAAAGCGAGTGAAATCACGCGCAATATGGTCTGTTATCTGGGCATGAGTAAAAAACTGGGTGCATTAACTTATGGTAAGCGTCAACAATTACAGTTTTTACCTACAGAAGAGGCGGAACAACGTAATTACAGCGAAGAAACGGCGCGCCTGATTGATAGTGAAATTAAACAATTAATTGATGCAGCGGAACAACGAGCACAGGAAATTTTAAACAACCAGCGGGGTATTCTGGATAAATTAGCTGATTTATTACAAGAAAAAGAAGTGGTTGTTAGAGAGGAGTTGCTTGCGTTGTTGAAATGATTTTTTATTCGTATTTTAAATGCTTCGTCCAAGTTGTCTATCAATAGGCTCGATTGCAGGTTTATAGCGCTTATCCGCACAGTGGTTAGGTGTTTTTATTAATACATTCCCGAGGATCTAAGATGCCGAATACACCATTAAATTCTAGCCCTGACTATCTGATTCTGGGTAGTGGACTGGCTGCTTTATCCTTTGCCGCGTTGATGGCCAAAGCGGGTAAGCAAGTAAAAATGCTTGAGGCGCACGAGTTTCCTGGTGGTTATGGTCATACGTTTGTCGAAGGTGAAAAGTACCGCTTTAATGCACAATTGCATTATGTTTGGAATTGTTCTGAAGGGCACACGGTTCATAGTGTACTAAAAAAACTGGAGCTGGATAAAATCGTCACCTTTGAACAATATGATGCCAATGGTTATGACCACATGCGCTTGCCCGATTATGCCTTAGATATTCCTTACAATGAGGAAGAACTCTGTGAGCGCTTAGCGCGGCTATTTCCCGAGCATGAAAAAAACTTGCGCAAATTTATCGCTACCGTGTGGCAGACGGCAGAAGAATTGACGAATCTTCCGAATCCGATAAATATCGCTTTGATAATGGCGCATCCATTAGGCAATTGGCATGTCATTAAATACCATAAATCCACTTTGCAGGCGGTATTTGATGTATTCAACCTGCCGCTGGAAGCGCAAACCCTGTTGGCGCTGCAATGGCCGGATTTTCTATTGCCTCCTAATCAATTGTCGTTTTTTGCTTGGGTAACGTTATTTACCGGATATTGTCGTGGCGCTTATTATCCGACACATCACTTTGAGCATGTTATTCATTCTTTGGTCAAGGTGATTGAGGATAATGGGGGTGAAATCATTTTTAATCAAAAAGTTACGGATTTTATACTAGAGAAAAATACGGTGGTCGGTGTCAATACGATGGATGTGCAAAATCCTATGCTATTTCAGAATTATTATGGACATAAGGTCATTTGTAATTTTGATCCAAAGCGCGCGGCCGATATGATTGGCCGGCGTAAATTTTCTGATACCGTGCGGGCTAAACTGGATTATGACTATTCGCCTTCAAATTTTGTCGCTTATTGTGTGGTCAAGGGGATTGATTTAAAAGATTTCGGCTTTGGCCGCTGGAATTTATTTCACAGCGAGCAAACGGACCTTAATAAAGCTTTCGCTGATATGTATGACCGAGGCGATTATAGCGCGCTGAGTTTTGGCGTAACCACGCCGGGGTTTCTCACCGAGGATCACAGCGATTGCCCCGAAGGAGAGCAGATTATTCAGTTTATAACGGTTGCTAATTATCATTATTTTCATGATCTCAAATTGCGTGATGCGAGTGCTTATCGAAAAAAGAAAAAAGAAATTTTTGATACCATTATTGATATTATGGAGCAGCGTTATGTGCCTAATTTACGCGAACATTTGGTGTTTAAAATGTTAGGCAGTCCGACGAGTAATGAAGGTTTTTGTCGTAGCCCTGAGGGTAATTCCTATGGGTCGAACATCACACCTGAAAATTTTTCGGCTAATCGCTTAGATCATCAAAGCTCGCTCAAGAATTTCTATTTTTGTAACGCTTCATCAGGCTCGCCCAGTTTTACCGGAACGATTGGCACGGGTTGTCATTTGTACGAAACATTAAGTGGCGATTCGGTATTAGCCAAGCCGTTACCATGAAAATTGCCATCATCGGTGGCGGTGGTGCTGGAATGACGGCGGCGTATTTACTGGATCAAGTTCATGCAATTACTGTCTTTGAAAAACGGCCTGTGTTGGGCGGTAACATTCGCACTTTGAATAAGAATATTGCCTGTGCTGCACTGGATAAAGATATTGTTCTGGACAATGGCGTTATTGAGTTTCAGCGTGATTATTTTCCGAATTTCCAAAAATTAATGCATAGCCTTCAGGTGCCGCTGAAAGAGACGCCGATTTCCAGCGAACTTTTTTTAGACGATAAGCATTATTATAAATCCATTGGAACGATTCGCTATGGTTGCAAAACGCTGCGGGAGAGAATTTGCGAGGCTTTTAAACTCACACCGATTATGTTTTCCTACTTATGTTTTTTAGCTCGCGTAGCGATGGCCAGTGAAGGTGCCTTGCGTAATCGTCCGATTTCCGACTATTTAGGTAATAGTCTCAGTGCGCGGTGGTTAAAAATGTTGTTAATGTATGCGTATTCTATGCCCTATAAGACGATTGCTGATTTTCCTGCGGAAATAGGTATACCTTTACTTAATCATTCTGGCATATCGACTAAGTGGAATCGTATTGATGGCGGTGTCTACACGTATATAGAAAAAATCCTATCAGGATTTCGTGGGGATATTCATTGTGCCGTTAATATTATCGGGGTTACTCGAGATTCTACGGGAGTGCAGATAAAGTTAGCTAACGGTGAATGTCAGCATTTTGATAAAGTTATTTTCGCTACAACGCCTGATCAGGTGCTAAATTTACTGCAAGATCCGACGGAAAGCGAAATTAGGCGATTTCAGGCTTGGCAAGCGAATGTGATCAATACGGTTATTCATACCGATACCTCACTCTATAAGCATTTTGGCGTGCGTTATTTCTGTGAATTTGATCTTTTCCAAAAAGCCACGGGAGATGCGGGTTACAACGCCTATTTAGACCGTTTATGTGGCTTAGATCCAAAATCATATGCTCATTTTAGCCTCGCCTATAATCTGGAACAGCAGATTGATCCTGAGAAAATTATTGATGTACAGCAACATACGACGCCAAGCTACAACGTAGCCTCTATCCGTTATCGTGAGGAGGTTTTAACCAGTAATGGGGAAAATAATACCTATCATGCGGGCGCTTATCTTTTTGATGGTTTGCACGAAGGAGCTGTGACGTCAGGATGTGAGGTGTGCAAACGCTTAGGTGGAATAGGTTTGTGACAGAGCTGTGCTGACGAGTCCTTAGCGCTCCCATGTTATTTGATG
>JAIPFI010000196.1 GCA_021736705.1 Methylococcaceae bacterium
AGCAAACAGAAGTTACTGGTTTCCAGTTAATGACTAAGGCAGCGGAAGCCAGCTTTCAAGTGATCAAAAAATATTATCCAGTAGCAAAAAAAATCGTCGTTTTCTGTGGTGCGGGTAATAATGCGGGCGATGGTTATTTAATTGCCAAACTCGCTTTGCAAGGTGGCTACAAGCTACAGTTACTTTCTGTTGTTGCCGAAGAAAAATTAACTGGCGATGCTGCATTAGCCAAACAAGCTTATAGTCATGCGGGTGGGGTAATTTTACATGATCTTCATTTGTTAAGTGCTAATGCCGATTTAGTCGTAGATGCATTATTGGGTACAGGGCTAGATCGTCCAGTAATAGGTAAATTTGCGGCTGCAATACAGCATATTAATGCATCAGGGATTCCTGTTTTGGCGGTTGATATTCCCTCGGGTTTAAATGCCGATACTGGTAATATCATGGCTTGTGCGGTGCACGCTGAATTGACGATTACTTTTATTGTCTTAAAAAAAGGACTTTTTACTGGCTTAGCGGCTGATTATTGTGGCGCAGTGCTTTTTTCAGATTTAGGCGTTTCCAATAAGCTTATTGAACATGAACCAAGTGAAGACAGTCTGTTACCAGCCTTTGCATTAGCTAAACGGCCACGTTGCGCACATAAAGGAATGTTTGGTCACGTATTGGTCGTAGGTGGCGATTATGGCTATGCGGGCGCAGTGAAATTGGCGGCTGAAGCCGCCTTAAATAGTGGCGCAGGGTTAGTGAGCGTAGCTACGCGCAAAGAGCATGCTAGCCAAATGTATCTTACTTGTCCGGAATTAATGGGGCATGCATTAGAGCAGCCTGATGATATAGCAACATTGCTTGATAAAGTTACTGTATTAGTTTTAGGGCCTGGATTAGCACAGCAAGCATGGGCAAAAAATGTGTGGCCTGCATTGATTGCTGTGAATTTACCACGGGTTATTGATGCGGATGCACTGAATTTACTGGCAACTTCCCCCGTTTATTCGGAACAATGGATTTTAACGCCGCATCCAGGTGAAGCGGCACGTTTATTAGGTTGCTCTACGGCAGATATTTTACAAGATAGATTTAAGGCAGTGCGTGCGTTACAGAAAAAATATGGCGGTGTTTGTGTGTTAAAAGGCGCAGGTACTTTAGTTTGTGATGGTCATCACGTTTATGTTAATACGACAGGCAATCCCGGAATGGCGGCTGGGGGTATGGGTGATGTTTTATCCGGGATTATCGGTGCTTTATTGGCTCAGCACTACTCTTTACTGGATGCCGCAAAAATAGGCGTCTATTTACATGGCTTGGCCGCAGATAAAGCTGCCGTTCATTTTGGTGAACGCGGCTTGCGCGCTACGGATGTTTTACAATTTTTACGAGAAGTCGTTAATTAATGATGCAGTTTATATTAAATACAGCGGAAGAAACCGAAGCTTTTGGTGCTGAATTATTTCAAGCTCTCCCTGAGAAATGTTTAGTTTTTTTATTAGGCGATTTGGGGGCAGGAAAAACAACGTTAACGCGTGGATTTATGCGTGCTGCAGGCCATATAGGTGCAGTTAAAAGTCCTACTTATAATATCGTCGAAGAATATAAAATTAATCATCGGCTTTTTTTTCATTTCGATTTATATCGATTAGCTGACCCTGAAGAGCTTGAGTGGATAGGGGTTGCTGACTATTTACAGGAAAAAGCGATTTGTTTTATTGAATGGCCTGAAAAAGGAGAGGGCTATTTAAGTGAGCCTGATGTTATTTTATCTTTAACAACAAGCGATAATGGCCGTAAGTTACTTATTGAAAAAATTCCAGAGCACATAAAAATAAATTTTCTAATTGAAAAACAAATACATACTGCTATAATCTAATTTAAGTTATTAACAGTTAGGTGGAGCTATGAGAAAATTTATAATTTTATGTGTACTATTTTTTTTAAATATCCCACTTGTCTTTGCCGCGCAAACAAAAATACAAGCACTACATGTTCAATCGACGAATAAATCTACGCGCTTAGTTTTTGATGTCTCCTCTATCCCAGAGCATAAGATTTTTCAGTTAACTAATCCAGAACGTCTAGTTATTGATTTTAAGGATGCTTATGTAGAAAAAAGTCTTGCTCAGCCGCCTAAAAATCATCCTCTATTAACAAGCTTACATGCGGCATATAGAAATAAAAAAGATTTGCGTGTTGTTCTTCATTTGCAGTCAAACGTTACACATAAAAGCTTTGTTGTAAAAGAAAATAAGAAACATGGATCTCAAGTGGTGATTGATTTACCTATTCAATCGACCAAGACACTCGCTAAAAAACCGACTGTAAAAACCAGTAAATCGGTAAAAGCTGTTGCAAAAAGTAGTAATGCGAAACATTTAAAAACAAAGAATAAGAAGGTTTTGCAGTCAGCGACTAAATCAACTGTTAAAAAAACCTCAGTAAAAGCCCGTAAAGTAGTGAAAACCAACACATACAAAGCGAAACGTTTCGTCGTGGCTGTTGATGCAGGTCATGGTGGTAAAGATCCGGGAGCTAGAGGTACTCATGGCACTTTAGAAAAAAAAGTAGTGTTTGAAATTGCACAAAAACTAACTGCCTTAATCAATAGTCAAGCGGGCATGAAAGCCATTATGGTGCGTAAAGGAGATTATTTTGTACCTTTACGCGAGCGGATAAATATTGCCCGAAAAGCGAATGCTGATTTGTTTATTTCTATTCATGCCGATGCTTTTAATGACGCTGATGTCACAGGTGCATCGGTGTTTACTTTATCTCGTCGTGGAGCAACCAGTGTTGCTGCTCGTTGGTTGGCTGATAGTGAAAATGCATCGGATTTAGCAGGTGGTATAAGCTTGAAAGATAAGGATGATGTGTTAGCTTCGGTGTTATTAGATTTATCGCAAACGGCTTCGCAAGATATTAGCCAGCTAGTGGCTAAAGAAGTACTCAATAATTTTGGCCGTATTGGTGAGCTGCACTCTAATAAAGTGCAAAAAGCAGGTTTTATGGTTTTGAAATCACCTGATATTCCTTCAATTCTGGTAGAAACGGCTTTTATATCCAATCCACAAGAAGAGCGTCGCTTGAAAAGCAGGGCGTATCAGCTAAAAATGGCTAAAGCAATTCAGCAAGGCATTGTAGCTTATGCTAAAAATCATAATAATGCCTTGGTAGCAAGTATTGATGAGCCTGTGCATAAATCTACGCAGGGTGCGGAACCGGTACATAAAATATCTAAAGGTGAAACCTTATTGGGTATCGCTTTAAAATATGGTGTTACTTTGGATCAGCTTAAACAAGTCAATGTACTTGTTAGTGATAATTCGATTAAGATAGGTCAGGTACTATCTATTCCTGTTGGTAGCTAGTTGCGCGCGTTAGTCTTTTTAATGCAGGATATTATTAATAATAAATTATCGTGCTATATTTTGTCGGTATTAAGTTATATTTCCATAAATTTTATAATGCAATAAAATCCTTCCAAGTGTTTTTTTCGTAGCGCTACAAGTCTTTACTCTGTGGCTTGCATACGCTTAAGTACCTTGTATAATCTAAATTAGCTAGTGTAAATAATTCGCGTTAACCAGTAGAAAGAGTTAATTATTTTTTCCAGCGCTTATCTTCTATTTTTATGCAATCATAAAAATAGAAGTACCCAATTCTGAGAAATTTATAATATCGAACCCTTACTAAAATCTCATCTAACGCTACGAGCTGACCACTAATGACGTTTTGGCAATCAAGATATAACCCTCAATTGAAGCTTTCACAGCAAGACTTACTCGATGTTAGCGAGAAAATCACTCAAGCCTATGCACCACAGGATAGTCATGTACAATCAGAGTTAGTCTTGATGCCAGTTGATCCGGTTACTCTTTATGCTTATTGGAATCTGGAAATCAGCAATAATTCTGACAGGCAGTTTATTATGCGAGTGTACTCTAATCCTGAAATCAGTGAACAGCCCAATAGCTTGAAATTAAGTTTTGATATTCAGATATCAAGTTTTAAGGGTCAACAAAAAATCTACTTGCCAATTGCGGCAACTGCATATTCAGCCGTTATTGGTGAAATCAATGCAGATAATCGCTTTAGTATTTTAGTTGCTTCTGGGGTTGTTCATGTGCCACGAGAAACGCCTGTATCTATTGGCAGTTTAAATGATAAGACTGTACTAGCCGTTCCCTTTATTAAAAGTGAGACGCCTGTTGAAAAGGCCAACACAAAAGCTAATAACAGCCATACGCCAGGGCTGCAAAAATCACCAGAATATAAGACAAACAATAAGCATGGAACCGTGCAATCGATCCCGATGTTTGACCATCTGTTTGTGGCTGAGAATAACAGAGCGCCTGATATTATTCATGTCCAGCAAGAAAATTCAAAAATTGAATACAGCAATGCCGTGGAAAATCTGTATCCTTTTGATATAAACACACAAGATTCGCAGTATGAACCGTTTATTTTAAAGAATTTCAATAATCAAGGTTACGATTTAAAAGTATATGCAAATAGCAGTGTCTCAGAATTTGTAAATATACTCTCTATGCAAGAGTCTGGTTTTTACATTAGTCCTAAAAAATCAAAGGCAACTAAGCAGAATAGTTCTGGACTAGGACTTTATTTATAGTGGCTATGCAAAGCGGTTTTCTTAATATTGTTCTACATGCGCATCTGCCTTTTGTACGTCACCCAGAATACGATAAATTTTTTGAAGAAATCTGGTTGTTTGAGGCGATAACTGAATGTTATATCCCGTTAATTCGGTCGTTGAAAAAATTACATCAAGACCACGTTAACTATCGCCTAACGCTTTCGCTTTCGCCACCGCTAATTTCGATGTTAAGTAACGAACTATTGCAGTCACGTTACATCACGCATCTTAATAAACAAATTGAGCTCACGGAAAAGGAAATTATCAGAACGGCAGGAAATCCTGAGTATCAACGATTAGCTCGGTTATATCGACGACTGTACTTGGACACGTTAGATATTTTTAGTCGTCAGT